>CAYFGJ010000001.1:0-31362 GCA_964342835.1 uncultured Ectothiorhodospiraceae bacterium
AGTTATAGGAACTATGGGCCAAATTAAATCTAAAATATATCTAGTTGAAAATGAGAATCAGATAGACAATATAGTTATAAAAAATGAAAAAATAGCTTACGTTACACAAACTACTTTATCAGTAGATGATACAAAAAAAATAATAAATAAAATTAAAAGAAAATTTCCTAATATTATTTGCCCATCAAAAGATGATATATGTTACGCAACACAGAATAGACAAGATGCTGTAAAAGAAATACTCAAATTATGTGATTGTTTGATCGTTGTGGGTTCTAAAAATAGTTCTAATTCTAGACGATTAACAGAATTAGCTGAAAAAAGAAATATACCAGCATATTTAGTTGATAATAAAAATGATCTTAATATTGATAAAATAAAAACAATGAAATTTATCGGTATAACAGCAGGTGCTTCTGCCCCAGAAAAATTAATTAACGAAATTATTGAATATTTAGAAAGTTTTGGAGCATCAATAACAAACTCAGATACAAAATTGATTCAAGAACATATTACGTTTACGTTACCAAAAGAATTAAGATAGTAGAAATTATAAATCATGAGTAGTATTACTATCTAAATTTTCATCTAGTGGTGAATAATTTGGATCATTTGGATTGATAAAGATAAATTGATAATTATTCTGTTCTAACTCAACATAATCTAATACACAATGCTTTAAGTGTATCATTGAATCTGGTGATATAATAATTTCTATATTATTAATTTTGAGTCTTAAATCCTCCTCTTTTGATTGATCAAAACCCATCATATAATTAAATTTCCCAGTTGAATCAACACTAACACCAATACGTAAAGGCCAATTTTCAGAATTACTCTCTTTAGCAGATTTCAAAATCTGATCACAAGCATTTTGACTTATATCAAAAATTTTTTTATTCATTTCTTTTATATTTATCTATAAAACTTAAAAAGTTCTCTATCCATAATGATTGTCGTGTATCTCGCATATGGCTATAAGTTGCTACTAAATTTTTATATAAAATACCATCAGATTTGCCATTGACACCATGACCTCTTTTTACATTATATGCATACTTATATTTTTTTTTAAAAAATTTAATATCAGAATAATGAAATTCATGTGCATTAATATTATTTTTACTAATTGGCCAAGGATGCTTATCACTGCAATTCAAAACTACATAACCTCGTCCAACTGGCTTTGAAAACATGTTAATTTTAGCATCAATTATACCCACCATAGGGTATGATGCCTTGTTATAAGTGATATTTTTACATAAATACATTAACCCTCCGCATTCAGCATATACTGGCTTTCCATCTTCAATAAAATTATATATTTCTTTCATCAATAATCTATTTCTAGAGATTTTATTTGCAACTGTTTCAGGAAATCCACCTCCAATAAAAAGTCCATCTACATTTGGTAATTTTTTGTCAGTTAGAGTATTAAAAAATTTTATAGAAACTCCATAATTTCTAATTTTTTCAATATCATCTGGATAATAGAATCCAAAAGCATTGTCTAATGCGACACCTATTCTTATTGATCTAAATTTTTTCTTATTTATATAAACTTTAGATATGCTACCTCTTAATTTTTTCTTTGGATTAGGTTTGAATATTTTCTTTATGTCCACAGAATTTTTTATAATTTTTGTTATTTTATTAATAATTTCTATAGATTTATTGTTTTGAAATGTTGGTTCTAATCCTAAGTGTCTTTCGATTATGTTTAATTCTTTATTTTTATGTATAGATCCAATAATTTCAAAATCAGTATATTCTTTAATTGAGTTTATTATTTTATTCTCATGCCTATCATTTGCTATATTATTGAGTACAACACCAAAATATTTTATTTTTTTATCAAAGTTTTTATAACCTTGTAATAATGGTGCTATACCACGTGTGGTTCCAATACAATCTATAATTAATATAACAGACAAATTTAGCAATTTTGCCAATTGTGCGTTACTATCTTTCCCAGAAATACTTAATCCATCAAATAATCCCTTATTTCCTTCAGTAAGTGATACATTGGCATTAACTGTTTTTTCTTTAAATAACTTGAGTATTTCTCTATCTGACATAGTAAAAAAATCTAAATTATAGCAAAAATTTTTACTTGCTTGTTTTAACCATAAAGGATCAATATAATCTGGACCTTTTTTAAAAACAGCAACATTTTGATTTAAGTTACTAGCTATTCCAGTTAGACCTATAGTAAGCGTTGTTTTTCCTGATGATTTTTTAGTTGATGAAACAAGATAAGAGTTCATGAGAATAATTAATTATTTTCATCGCTAGGAATAAATTTTAGATTAGATATCGTAGCTAGAATAATAAACAATGCTAGTGCTATACCGCCAACACCTAAAGCTATTTCATAAATCGAAGGTGTGTATGAATACACGCCTGAGTCATAGAAAGAACTCTCGACAATTTCATGGTTAGGGAAAATATTAAGTGGAAATGCTTGTCCTCCAATAATTATTACCCAAATACCAATAAAACCACCCACAATTACAAGCAAAGATGAGATAGATAAATTTTTGTCAGATAAAATAAAAATTGGAATAATAATCCCTAAAAATATTTGTCCAATCCAGAATAATAATGTATAGGAACCGCCACTAAATAATATGAATAATTCATAATCAATATGTTTAGAAATATATATATTAGTAAGATGATATAATATTAAAAAATATAAATTTATATATAGAAAAATTTTTAAAAGTTTAGTAAAGCTTTTGGTAATTTCTATAGATACTATCTGTTTATTTAGTTTATATATCAAATTGAATAATAAATAGTATATAGCAGTTCCATACAAAAGTGACATTACTATAAACAGAGGTGCTAAAATTGCAGTTGCATACGCCTCTCTTGCTATTAAAAAACCAAAAATTGAACCAGTACCAGTAGTGAGTACAATTCTCCAAATAAAAGCAAATTTACCAACAGCTTTTGAGTGTTTTTTTACAGTAAAATCTAACATTGACCATATGTATATTACTAAAATTACAAAGAACCCACTATATAGAAAAATATTCCAAGCAAATATTGATTTAAAATTATATGTTGTCATTGCTACAATTAAACGATCTGGTCTTCCTAAATCTAAAACAAGAATTAGTAGTCCAGAAATAAGAAATGCTACAGCAAAAAGCGCAGATAACGGTGCTAATGGTTTAAACAAAGATTTATCAAAAACAGATGATAGAGTAGCTGTATTCAAAACGCCAGATGATATAACTATTAACATGACAGCAAAAACATGTGGTAATCCCCAAATTATTTGATTATTCATTCCAGTTATATGATGCCCTTGTTCTTCCATTATATGAGCACTGAATAATCCTACTAATATAAAAATGCCTAATAGTGATAATAAAAACCAAAATATTTTCTGATCTATTTCTAATTTTGACATTAAATTACTTTTCATTTTTAAAATCCAGTATATGTTACTCTTTGATTAAGTTTCAAATCAGCCCGTAATTTGATAGATGATGAATTTTTAAGACTTTTATTAACTCTGCTTGATGTATTAGCTAAATTTCCAAATGAGATAGCCTGATGTCCTTCATCAATACAGGCCTCTTCACAAGCGGTCATCTCTTTGCCTGCGTCTAATCTACCCACACAAAAATTACAACTTTCTACACATCCTTTACCTCTTGGAGCGTTAGTTAATTGTTCAGTTAAATTTTCATGAACAAATGATCTTGCTTTAAATGGACATGCCATCATACAATACCTACACCCTATACATGTATGCTGATTTACCATAACAATACCATCTTCACGTCTAAATGATGCGCCTGTTGGACAAACATCGCAACATGGTGGATTTTCACAATGCTGACAAAGCATGGGCAAAATTGTAATTTTATCTGTATTGATATCTTTTATCTTAACTTTTCTTATCCATTGTGGATCAGTTTTAGGTCTATTAAATCCATAAAGTCCATTCTCTTTATTACAAGCATCTATACAAGCAGTGCAACTATCAGCACATTTTGCAGTATCAATATGCATAGCCCAACGAGTTTTGTTAGATACTTTTTGTGCAGGAGTTTTAGCTGCGAATGTTCGCTCTGATATAGAAGGAATAATATATATAACAGCTACAGCTGAAATAGATTTGATTAAAAATTGTCTCCTGCTAGTAGATGTACTATTCATGATATTTTATGTTTAATTCTTTATTTAACTCTGAATGAACTTGAGAAATCATATTTATTTTATGTGTCTTCTTATTAAGGTATTTTTTGCTATATTTTGGTGTAGTTGCATGACATGTAAAACAATCAATTTTTGTAGCTGTCTCAATATGACAAGTATAACAAAATTGACCCTCACTGTTTATAGGTATTGCTATACCATTCTCATCATAAGACACATGGCAATCAATGCAATTAGCCAAACTATGTTGTTTTGTTCTAATACCATCAATCACGGTTAAATCTCTATGATGATATAAAAATTCATAATGCTTTTTTCTCATAATATCTGTAGGTTCTACACATTGTTTTAATTTATCAGCTTTTGATGATGTTGTGTGATGTTTATGATTATCATGAGAATATGAAATATTTGAGATAGTCATTGCTAGTATTAAGATGGTTCTAACAACTGAAATCAATTATCTTCTCCGATGTTTAAATCTATTCACCAAGACCCATTTTAATATAACCTGTAGGACAAACATCGGCACAAATATGACAGCCTATACATTTATCATAATCAGTATCAACATATCTGCCCATTGTAGATGTATCTTTTTTTACTCTGAAAACAGCATCTTGAGGACAATAAATCACGCAATTATCACACTCAAAACACATGCCGCAGCTCATACATCGTGATGCTTCTTTGATGGCATCTTCTTCGGTTAGTCCAATGATTCTATCTTCATAATGATCTATTACTTCATCGCCAGATGGTACAGCTTCACCTCTCTTCAACCGATCTTCATGTTTAAAATGTCCTAAAAATAATTCTGTATGTGGTATAACTTCTTGTGCTGATCTATCTTCAAAATTATGGACTACGGCTTTACTATTATCTGTTCCTCTTTGTTTGTCTGGATTATCTAATGTAGGTGCATACGTATCTGGTTGTAAATCTGTTTCTCTCAATTTTTCTAAAAGATTAAAATGATGTACATCAACTTTAGGTCTTCTTTTAAAATCTTTATTCTCAAAATAACTTTTAATGGATTGAGATGCGATAGAACCCTGTCCGATTGCAGTTGTTAAAAGATGTGGTCTAATAATGTCTCCAGCTACAAAATGCCCTTCTTTAGTTTTATGTCTATAAAACTCATCAACTTCAAAAAATCCTTTATCATTTCCTAAATCTTCTAGACCTTCTATATCTGGTGCTTGACCAATAGCTGCAACAATCAAATCAGCTTCTATTTTTTTCTCAGTATTGTCTATTGGTTTTGGTATATTATCCTCGAACACACAATCTGCAACATATATTGCAGTAGCACGATTCGAATCATCTTTTTCAATCCTTACAGGGATTACACCATTTATAATTTTAACACCTTCATGGACAGCATCATTTACTTCTTGTTCGGCTGCAGTCATTTCTTCTTTCTTAAATAAAGATGTTAGTGTTACATCTGCGCCTTCCTTACTGGCAGCTTCAGATACATCCTGAGCCACATATCCATGAATAATACTTTCTGGTCTTTCTTGTGGTTTTAAATTTGATATATGTCCTAATCTTCTAGCAACTGATACTACATCTATAGATGTATCACCACCACCAACACATACAACTTTTTTTGAACCAACTTTTAATCTACCATCACAAAATGCTTCTAAGAAATCCACACCGCTAATACAATTCGTTGCATCACCACCTTCTACGGGTAGAGCTTTACCATTCCAACACCCTATTGTCCATAACACTGCATCATGAGACTTTTCTACATCTTTAAGATCTATGTCTTTGCCAACCCTTTTGTTTAAAATAGTTTCAATTCCACCTAAATTTAGTATCCTTTCGATTTCTTTGTCTAAAAGATCTCTAGGAGTTCTATAACCAGGTATACCATATTTCATCATTCCGCCAAGTTCTGATCTTTCTTCAAAAATTGTTGAACCATATCCCATTTTCCTTAATTGAAAAGCTGCTGATAAACCAGCTGGTCCACCACCAATTATTGCAACTTTTTCTTTTTTTAATTTTGGCGCTTCTTCAAATTTATAATTCTCTTTCAAAGCTGTATCACCAATATATTGTTCAACTGCATTAATTCCGACAAAATCATCAACCTCGTTTCTATTACATCCTGTTTGGCATGGTGCAGGGCATACTCGTCCCATTTGTGATGGAAAAGGATTTGCAGCAGTAGATCTTCTAAAAGCATATTCAGACATTGATAGATCTTTAGGTGTTTTTTCAATACCTCTTACAATTTGAAGCCAGCCACGAATATCCTCACCAGATGGACAACTACCTTGGCAAGGTGGTGTTTTATGGATATATGTTGGACATTTATGAGAATTATCTTCATTAAAAATTTGTTCAGAAAAATCATCATAAACATGCACACCATCTTCAAATCGACGATATGTATTATCTTTCTTCATAAGATTTATTTTCTTTTCTGTATCTGTCATATCTATATAAGTTTATTCTACTTTTCTAATAAAGCTATTATATCATAAGAAAAAACAGCTAAACCTCTTTTTTATTCATAATTAGAGCATTTCCTACTAATTGATGAAGACTAACAATTTGGTCTAATTCTAGTCCATAATACTGAAATACCTTAGAAAACTGGCTTTTGCATATAGCACATATAGCTGCCATGTGTGTTACGCCTCTTTCTTCGACAACTTGTTTTAGAGCTTCCATTCTAGGTAGAGCACCTTTAACTCTTAACTCTATAAGATCATCCGTCAGTAATCCGCCTCCACCTCCGCAACAGTAAGTTTTTTCTTTTATTGTTTCTTCGTCCATATCATAATAATTATTCACGACAGATTTGATAATTTTTCTAGGAATAGAAAATTGGCCACCAATAAAACCACCCATGTTTGATGCTCTCGCTACATTACATGAATCATGGTAAGTTAAAGTCATTTCATCATTAGCAGATTTATCAAAATCTAAAACTTTTTTATCTATTAAATCATTGGTTACTTCACAAATATGCTGTGGAATTGGATACTTACTATCTAGAAAATCAAATGGTCCTGCAAGTGTATTTAGAAAACTATATGCAACTCTCCATGCATGACCACATTCACCAAATACAATTCTTTTTACATTTAATTCTAATGCAGCTTCTCTAATACGAAGAGCTAACTTTCGCATATTTTCATAACTCCCAATAAACATACCAAAATTAGCAGCTTCACTTGCATGAGAACTTAAAGTCCAACTAACTCCAGCTTGATGAAATACTTTCGCATATCCAATGAGTCCATCAACATGTGGTTCAGCAAAAAAATCTGCTGAAGGAGTTACTAATAATACATCTGAATCTTTTTGATCAAGTGGAAATTTAACATCAATGCCAACTTCATCTACTACATCTTCTTCTAATCCTTCTAAGGTATCTACAAGAGCAGGTTCTGGTAAGCCTAAATTATTTCCAATCTTATGAACCTTACCAATTATTTCATTACAATATTTTTGTCCAACTCCAATAGAATCCATAACTTCTCTAGCAGCCATTGATATTTCGGCCGTATCAATTCCAATCGGACAAAAAACTGCACATCTACGGCATTGTGAGCACTGATGATAATATGAATACCATTCATCTAATACTTCTTTCGTTAGATCTTTTGCGCCTACGAGTTTAGGAAAATATTTACCAGGTAAAGTAAAATATCTTCTATAGACACTTCTCATTAAATTTTGACGACCTACAGGCATATTGTTAGGATCTTTAGTTCCAAGATAATAATGACACTTATCTGTACAAGCACCACATTGCATACATGAATCCAAATAAACTCTTAATGAGCGATATTTTTTAAGTAAGTCACCCATTTTATCAATAGCTTTATGTTGCCAATTATCAATTAATTCTCCAGGATAACCTAATGATGACTGAAATTCTTCTTTTGACTTGAATGGGGCTATATGTGATGTAGCTTCCTTTTCTAATGCAGGTATTACAGGGTATTCTCTAATTTTTGGTATATTAAATTTATTATCAGACATTTATCTCACCATTTAATTTTCTATTTCTTTTGCCCACTTTGAAATATGCCTCTTATCCCTTGCAGTATCAGTTTGATTTCTAGTTGGACTGAAAAACAATCCAGGTGCATGAAGTAACTTGCTGTAAGGAAATATTATCATTAATAATATAACTAAAGTTAAATGTATTAAAAGCATAAAATCATTCGGTAATTCATGTAATTCAAAATACATTAATCCTAAAAAAAACTGTCTAACAGCTAAAATATCAGTTTGAAACCATTTCATCATTAATCCCGTTGAGGCAATAGAAATAATCAATATCAGTAACAAATAATCAGAAGGTGAAGATATATATCTAACTCTATCTACAAATATTCTTCTACCTAATAAACCTAATAACCCAAATATCATCACATATGCACCATAATGGCCAGCCGCTTGAATAATATCAAATGAGACCCAGAACCAAACAGGGTCAGTAAAATATTTAAGATGCCTAAATGCTGCTAAAAGCAACGCAAAATGAAAGAGCCAACTAAATAGCCAAGTCCATTTAGTCGCAGAAAATAGACTTTCAAATAATACAACTTCTTTAAAAAACCTAAAAAGAACACCTTGTTTAGTTTGGGGTGCTGGTGGTGTTGGTATTTTAAGTGGAGCTGGTATAGTAGAATACTCGTATATTCTATATGCTAGACCAACAAAAAGTATCATTGTGGCGATATAAAACATAACTGCATATAATATCGTCACAAATGACATTATTAATTCTCCATGTATTTAAATTTACTAAACGCAACCAGTTGGTTTTGGTAATCCAGCAAATTTACATGCTTGTTTAGCTGGTCCATATGGAAATAGTTCATATAAATATTTACTATTACCTTTATCCTTACCAAGTTTCTTAGCTACAGCTTTAGTTAAAACACGAACAGCTGGCGCAATTTGATATTCCTCATAATATTCACGTAGAAAATTAATTATTTCCCAATGATCATCGCCTAGGGTAATATCCTCAGCTTCAGCCATGACACTAGCTACATCTTTTTCCCAATCATTTAAATTGGCAAGATAGCCTTCTTCATCAGTTTCAAGTGTTTTACCATTTACTTCAATACCCATATTAGTCTCCTATTTTTTATAACCAAGTTTGAGTTTTTTCATGCTCAACTGTTAATTTGACAAAACCTTTATAACTTATTATCTCTATATTAGGGATTAGAGAATTTTTATCAAGTCCTCTTGCCTTTAAGTCGGGATCTAAAACATAAAATTTAAAATTATTTAAATTCTCTTTTATAAGACTAGATACTTTAGTATTATCAAGAGCAGCATAAACCGCATCTTCGATTAACAAAATGGATGATCCTTCGTTTGCTAATCTAATACATGTTGCAAAACTATTTTTTTCGTATGGTGATTTGTTAACTGTATGTAACATTAGAAATTAAAAATCACCTCGCTATCATTAATTAATTTTTTCATATCTTTTGATGTAATAATTTCAACATCTACCGATAAATCGTTTTCTTTAAGGCCTCTTTCGCTTAATGATTCTTTTTCAACATATATTTTTTCAACATCATACATTTCTAATGCAGAATATGTTTTTGAGAAATTTTTAGTATTAATATCCACTGTATCTTGATCTTTTTTTAATTGATAAACTCCATCATCTATAAAAGCTAAACTAACATCTTGTTCAAATGCTGCTGCAATTAAAACAACTTCAAGTGCTTCATGCGCATAAATAGATCCATGTGGTGCACGTCTATTTACATATAGAAATTTTTTAACAATTCCACTTTCTGCCTGATCTTCCATTTAATCACCAAAAGTTATTAATCTATCAGATTGTATTCCTGCTTCAATAAGCTGACCTAACCCAGAAATTCTAAAATTATCAGCAATGTTGTGGGCATCCTTTTGATTTCTTTTCATTTCATCTGGGTCAACCATTCCTCTACGTTGGGCTGCTGCAACACATAATACTAAATCTAATTTATGTTCTTTTGCTAGCTCAGACCATCTATTTGGTATGTGTCTATCATCTTGTGGTGGCGTTGCCAATCTTGTTCCGTTGTTTACCCCATCATGATAAAAAAATACTCGATAAATTTTATGCCCTTCTTCTAAAGCTGCTTTAACAAAATGATATGCTGTATCAGATGCTTGATGTGTATAAGGTCCTTCGTTGACTAAAATACCAAACTTCATAACTGATTGTCTTTAAAATCTTATGTATGTAGATGAGTTTAATGTTTTTCTGCCACCACGCCAGTTATCAATATGATATTTAGTGAAAGGTAATTCTGTTAATTCAAAAAATCTTGGCCATCCAATTCTCTCAATCCAATCATTGATTCTTTCCCAGTCTCTGGCATCATCTTTATACGCTTTAAGTATTCTTTTTACTATAGCTGTAGCTTCAGGCCATCTTGGTGGATTATTAGGTATACCTGCTGCCACTAATTTTTGGAATGTAGGTTTACTTCTAGCATTAGAGTGATTACCACCTACCCATATAGCTAATTTACTATGTTCCGGATCATTTATTTGCATTGGTGGACATGGAGGATAACACGCTCCACAACATATACATTTTTTCTCATCAACTTCTAATGATGGTTTACCATTTACCATTGCAGGTCTAATTGCAGCTACTGGACATCTAGCTACTACTGATGGTCTTTCACAAACATTTGAAACTAAATCATGATTAATTTTTGGTGGTTTTGTATGTTGAATATTAATTGCTATATCACCTTGACCGCCACAATTGATTTGACAACACGAAGTTGTCATATGGACACGATTTGGCATTTCATTATTTTTGAATTCCTCTATTAATTCATCCATCATTGCTTTCACAACACCAGATGCATCTGTTCCAGGTATATCGCAGTGCAACCAACCTTGGGTATGGGCAATCATAGCTACAGAATTTTTTGTTCCTCCAACAATAAATCCTTCTTTTTCAAGTTCATTGATTAATGGATCAACTTTCTTAGCATCTTTAACCATGTATTCAATGTTACTTCGGATCGTAAATCTAACATATCCATCAGCATATTTATCTCCAATATCACACAATTTTCTTAGAGTAAATACATCTAAGATTCTTTGAGTTCCAGCTCTTATTGTCCAAATTTCTTCACCGCTATTAGCAATATGCTTTAAAACACCTGGTTTAGGATGTTCATGATATTTCCATTGACCAAAATTCTTACGCATGGTTGGATGCATATATTGAAAACCATCAGGACAACCAGTTTCAATTGGTGATCTAGGTTTAGCCTTTTCTTCTTTTGGGTTTGTTGATTTATCAGTCATAATTTATGCAGTTTCTTTTTTATCAGCCTTTTCATACCATTTTACAGCTTCTTGATCCCACTCATCTGTTCTCACATATGAACTTTCTCTTGGATTAGCAACCATATTAGGATCAACATCAATTCCTATTCCCTCTAAAAAATTGACTAATCCAACTCTTTCTATCATCTCTCCACATCTTTCATGTTCTAGCGCATTGTCAGCCCAGAAATCTATTGTATTTTCAGCAATTTCTACAAGTTTTTCCCAATCTTCCTCATTTTCTAGTTTCATAAATGGAACAATTACTGTACCCATTAAATCACCAATTTTAAGAGTTCTCTTACCGCCAATTAGGATAGTTGCTCCTTTATCATCACCAGGATGTAAAGCTTTAGGAACTACATTCAAACAATGCATACATTTGACACAATTTTTGTTATCTATTTCTATGGTGTCATCATCATTTAATGAAATAGCATTTGTTGGACATCTTGTAATAATATTATCAATAATATATTTACGTCCCTTTAGTTTCGCGTATTTTTTAAATTCATCTTGATCAACTTTTATATCATCTCTCCATGTACCTATAACTGACATATCAGCTCTCTCAATTGAATTCATACAATCATTTGGACATCCTGAAATTTTAAACTTAAATTTGTATGGTAAAGCTGGACGATGCATATCATCAACAAAGTTATTTACCAATAATCTATGTGCTTTGTGCTCATTAACATTAGACATTTCACATCTACCAGCACCTACGCATGACATTGCAGTTCTGACACATGGACCTGCTCCACCAAGATCAAATCCATAACCATTTATATCATCAAAAAAATGTTGAGTAGCTTCAGTGGTAGCACCAATAAACATAATATTTCCAGTTTGACCATGAAACGTAACTAATCCTGAACCATGTTTTTCCCAACTATCAGCAAGTTTTCTTAACATCGAAGTAGTATAATAATTACCCGCTGGCGGTTGGACTCTTAGTGTATGAAATTCTTTTGATGCAGGAAATACCTTACCAACTTCGGAAAATCTAGGAATGATACCTCCACCATATCCATAAACACTAACTGTTCCACCTTTCCAATAGCCTTTTCGTGTTTCATATGAATGCTCAAGTTGCCCTAACAAGTCATTCGTCATTTCATTAATTCTTTTATCTGGATGTGTATCTCTAAGAGTCTTTATGCCACTAATAAAGCTAGGCCATGGGCCAGTCTCCAGATCATCTAACATTGGTGTATCATGTTTTTTCATAGTCATTCATTCCCCATTGGAATACTTCGTATATTATTTTATCATTAGTTTCTAATATATGTCTAAATATTTATTTTAAGCCATTTTTTATAAATGTAAACTCAATAATAAGGATAAAATTATGGATGTATTGAAAACTAATAAAAATACATATGAACGATGGGCAAATAATAAATTAGAGTCTTTCACATCTGATATCGATGATTTATTGGTCGAAATTAGTGATCCTGCACGTATAAGTAAAGGTGAAATGATTAGAATAAAAAAAATTATCAATGCTTATAACATGGTTTTTTATGAATTTACTAGGCCAATTAAAGACACACAATCGTCTCTAATTAAATTAATGCATAATTTAAATATCAAAAATTTTGTCAAAGATTCAAAATCTAATAAAAATGGTATTACTGCCATTGAATTAGATCAAAAAATAATGACTGAAGATGAATATATTCCATATACTAAAAGATCATTAAATTGGCACACTGATGGTTATTATAATAAATTAAATAAACCCATATATTCATGGATACTCCATTGCAAACAAAGAGCAAAGAATGGTGGTGTTAATACCTTTTTTGATCACGAGATCATATATATTTTATTTAATCAATTAACGAATAAAATTTTATCTTTGATGGATAATGAAATTTATATAATTCCAGAAAATAAAAAAAATGGAAGAAAAGAAATAAAAAGCTATGTTTTTTCATATGATAATCCATATAAAAAATTGCATATGAGATTCACTATGAGAGAGAGAAATATTAAATGGAAAAAAATGTATGAAGATGAAATAGAAATTTTAAAAAACATAATAGAAAAAAATTCCAAATATAAAATTTCCTATAAACTTCAACCTGGACAAGGAGTAATAACAAACAATGTTATTCATTCAAGAACAGCATTTACAAACGATATCAATCATCATAGGCTGATATATAGAATTAGATCAACTCAAAGAATTAATTTATAAAATATGTTGTATTTAAGTAGTGTATTAATTGAATATAAAGAAATTGAAACATTCGATGAATTGTTAAATGTCATTAAGGAAAAAGCTAAATTGGGTGAAATATTTATTAAAATGGACCTAAAACCACCATATCCTGATACACCAGATAATTGGGAAGAAAAAATTGAAGCAGCATTCAGTGGTTATCAAAAATAATTATGTGGGAATCAGACGAAAAAAAAATTATTGAAAGTAAGGCAAAAATGATAGATGTTTCATATGCTATAGAGTGTTCAACTCTACCTTATGATCATGCTTTTGAATTATCTAACGAGATTATAAAAAAACTTCCTTGGTTTTATGATAATAAATTAAATGGAATACAAACGCTGCATGGTCCTGACTCTGGAAATGGTTGGACAAGAGCTGAAAATGAAACAATATTTTTATCTAAAAGAACAAAATTAATTATTAGAATTTCAAAAAATCTGATTGAGAATGCAAAAAATCTAGAAAATGCTGAAATTAATATTGACGGTAATATATTAAAAATAAAAAAATTAACTCTAAAACCATTCTCCATCTCAAAAGTTCTTTTTTGTAGATGTGTATTAAGTAATGAAAATATTGATGAAAGTAATTTTTTAAATGCCATTACAGATGAACTAAAAAAACATAAAATTATAATAAAAAAAGCACTTTGTGGTAAAAGTAGAACTATAAATTTAGAAGGAAAAAATAATTATACGAGAAGCTTGATGCTAGCTGGTTTATCTAAACAAGATTCTATTACATTACAAGATGTAGGTATTGGCAGAGGAAGAGTTTTTGGATGTGGTATTTTTCTTCCATATAAGTCAATTGATGCTGTAGATAATTTTAAAGACGAATAAATATTTTTTTAATATAGACTTATACTTTTTAGTATATTAGAATTTTGCAATATAGTTGAATTGTTTGATAAGTATACTATGAAAATTGAACATGAAGGAAAAGAAATAGAACTTACAGATACTGGTTTTTTAATCAATATTGATGATTGGAATGAAGGCATAGCTAAAATAATAGCTGATCAAGAAGAAATAGTCTTAACAGATAAACACTGGGATGTGATTAATTATCTAAGAGATGAATTTTTAAATAATAAAGAAAATCAGCCAAATACACGTAATATGGTTAAAGATTTAGGTAAGATGTGGAATGAAAAAATTGATACTAAAGCATTATTTGATCTATTTCCAGGTAACCCCAGCAAGCAAGCTGGAAGAATAGCTGGATTACCTGAAAGTAGAAGAAAAGGTGGCTATTAATGAATGATACAAAAGATAATAAAGCGCTCCAAGATGAAAGAAAAAAAATAATCGCTAGATTACTAGAAATTCAGAAAAAATTTATGGAGCTAGAAAGAAAAAAAGGTGTTACAGAAAAAGATATCCATCATAATCCCAAAGGAATTGTTAAAGAATATAAAGAAGAACATGAGAAATTAGCAAATCGCTTGGTTGATATTGCGCATCAGTTAAAAGGCTCAATAAGAACATAATGAATAAAGAATATTTCGATAAAATAACTGAATTAGAAAAAATGAATGTTTCTGAAGATTATATTATTGGATGGCAAGAAGGTTATCAGCATAGTCCAAAAGTAGAAGAACAACGATTAAATAATGCATATGAAGCTGGCTATGAAGATGGCGAAAAAAAATCAATAGAAAACGCTCAAAAATATAAAAAATAAATTTAATCTCTTGTTATTGATTCAAAAGTCTCAATTATTTTATTACAAATATCGTTTGCATCAATATCAACAATCTGGTCCATTACCCATTTATTAGTTTGACTTAATCCCATAGCATCTTGAATTTTCTTAGCCAAATGTCTAAAAATTGAATAATTATTTTCTTTTTTATCAAATGAATATTCAGAATATTCTGCGGATCTAAGATTGAGAGTATTAATGTACCCTTTTTTATAATTACCATTTCCAAACAAATCTTCACAATTTTCTTGCATGATTCGAGCTGATTGTTTTCCTAAAGCATTCATAATATTCAATCGTTTCTCATCACTAAAAGAATTATTGTACAAAAGTCTATCAATTATATGTACTTGAAAAGACATATATTCAACAATCACCGTAACTCTTTGATGATCAGAACTATATTCATAATCATCTCCATGGAGTTGTTTCGCTTTATGAAGAGCAATTTTCCATGATATAAAAGATAGAGCACTAGCTATATCATCAGGGCTTTTTTGATTTTTAGAGGTTTTAGACCATTTATTCTTAATTCTTATAGCCATATTTATTTGATATTTTTTCTACAAAAATGCATCATTTTATACTATAGATTTATCAGAAAAACATATAAATGAACATAGAAATACAAAAAAGATTAATTGAAGTTAAACCTGGAAGTTTCATTTTTGAGTTTAATAACTCTATCGATAAAACAAAATGTGAAGAAATAATTGATAGATTTGAGAATTCAAAAAATGATCATTATCGTGGACGTGTCGGTCAAAATTATAAAGAAGATCCAAGCATAAAACGTTCCACTGACATGGTGCTTAGCGGAAAAGATAATTGGAAAGATATAGATGAATTATTGTTTACCAGTTTATCTAAAGCTTTGAGTATCGTAAAAAAAGAATATGATTTTTTCAATGGTCCTTTTAAAGATATTGGTTATGCTGTCCAAAAAACTGAATCTGGTGAATTCTTTAACTGGCATATTGATAGTGGAAATCACCAACTAAGTGATAGGCAACTAGTAGCAATCTGGTATTTGAATGATGTTGCTGGGCCAGGTGGTGAAACAGAATTTTTAAATCAAAACATTAAAATAAAACCAGAAGTAGGGAAATTAATATTATTTCCTCCGTTTTGGACACATGAGCATCGTGGTGTTAAACTTCAAAATGGTATTAAATATATTGCAACTACATGGATTGTATTTAAATAATGAACAAGACTAAACATCAAGAATTATCATCTGATGAATTAATAAAATCTGTAATTCAAAAGATTGCGACTGGTCCTACACAAAGCAAAAATATAAGTAGAGAAGAAGCAAAACAGTGTATGTTAAATATACTTGATAATAAAATAGATGAAGTAAGATCATCAATATTCTTAATTGCATTACGTATGAAAAGAGAAACAGATGATGAGAATTTAGGTATACATGATGCCATAATTGAAACAACTAAAACGATAGACATCTCTTTGGATCATTTAATAAATATTGCTGATCCTTATGATGGATTTACAAGACACATTCCATCATCCGCATTCATTCCACCAGTACTAGCGGAATTAGGTTATCCAACAATTTCACATGGATTAGAGTCTGTTGGGCCTAAATATGGTTGTACACATCATCAGACCTATGCAGAACTTGGATTAAATCCAAAATTAAATCATGAACAAAATATTGAAAGATTATTAAATAAAAAAATTGGATGGGCATATATTGATCAATGTCAATTTAATAAAAAACTTTTTAATCTTATGTCTCTTAGAAAAAAGATTATCAAGAGACCTGCTATTACAACAGTAGAAGTTTTAGTCAAACCTATTGCAGCTAAAAAAAATTATTTTGTTACTGGATATGTTCATAAAGCATATCCTCCAATATATTTAAAATTAGCAAGAAATGCAGGATTTAATAGTTCAATGGTTATAAAAGGAACAGAAGGTGGAATAATTCCCTCTCTAAGTCAACCAAGTAAAATATTTTCTTATAAAAATATTAATGATGAAGATGTGGCTAGTGAATATGATCCAAAAAAAGATTGTGAAATTGATCAATCTATAAGAGCAGTAGAAATACCAAAAAATGCATCTATAACATCAGCGGTTGATAAAATTGAATCAAAAATCCAACCAAAAGATATAGCAAAAGAGAGCGTAAAACAAGGAATTGAGGCACTGAAGGGGAAAGAGGGTTCAATGAAAGATTGTATAGCATATGGAGCATCTATTATCTTCAGCAAAATTAGTGGATACGATATACATAAAAGTAATAATGAAATTAAAAAAGTTCTCGATTCTGGATCTGCATTTGAGAGAATAAATCATGAATAATACAATTACATTTGACTGGAGTGATAAAGAAATATGGAGTAGATCTGCATATAATACAATGTGGTGTTTAATTGGCTGCAGTATAGGTGATCTTGGTACAATTTATTATTTTCAAATAACAGGCATTCCTTGGACTACTATGTCAATAATGTTATTAGCAATGTTTAATGGCATTGTTACTAGTATTATTTTAGAAACATTTATTCTATTAAAACAAATGTCTTTTTTTGTTGCTCTTAAAACTGCTATGGGTATGAGTTTAATTTCTATGATAAGTATGGAATTAGCAATGAATCTTGTTGATGTATTATTAACTGGAGGTGCTAGATTAAACCTTTATGTCATTCCAATCATGTTGATTGCGGGTTTTATAACACCCTGGCCATATAATTATTGGAGATTAAAAAAATTTGGATCTGGTTGTTGCCATTAATTAATATGGGATGTAAAAATTTGTGTAACAGAATTTTCTATATTATTTTTTAATTTATTAGTAAGAGTCCTAAACCATGACTCACATATAACAATGGGTATTGCAACACTCAATCCGGCTGCGGTTGTTAATAAAGCTTCCCAAATACCACCAGAAAGCATAGATGGATCAACATTTTTTCCAGCTATTTCCATTTGTTGGAAAGCTTCTATCATACCAAATACTGTACCCAACAAACCTAGAAGCGGAGCTATAGTAGCAATAACTTGCAAAGAATCTAGTTTTTGATTATAAAATTCTATCCTTTCTTCACATAATCTTGTAATCTCTTCTCTTATATTGCTTTCTTCTTTTTCAGTAATTTTCTTATGTTTCAATAATTGATACATTGTAAATGAAATAACTTCGGCAACAGGGTGCATAATATTTTGGATAGAATCATAAGCATGAGTTTTTTCGTCTTCTATCCATAACTGAATACTTTTATTAATTACAGCATGCTCAAAAAAGTTAGCATGATAAAATTGATGAAGTTTATATAAAATAACAGCTAAAGCAAATATTGATAATAATAACAATATGTATATGATTGGCCCGCCTAAATCTAATAATGCATTTATTTCCATATATCTTCAAATTAGTGGTTGATTTTTAAAGTTAGATTATATTAACTAATATCTTTTTCAACCACTAATCACAATTATTTACATATTAAAAATCAACAATTAATGATCCCCAAAAACTTCTGCCGGGCTCATCTACTCTATCAGCATCAGAATCAATAGCATTGGTGATATTTAAGTGTGTTGCATAGCGTTTATCGGTTAAGTTATTAACTCCTAAGGTAAGCTTATAATTAGGAGTTGGTTCAAAACCCGCATAAAGATCATACACCACATAGCCACCAGTTTTACCCACATCATAAATACGAGTGTCGACATTATCTTGAGTATCAGCAAAACGGGCTCTGATCCCAAAATTAGTAGTTACGGTAACATAATCGACACTCATATCACCAGAAAGGGGCATTATCTGTGGCAAAGCAATATTGGTGGTATCATCTGTACCATTTGTATAATTCAAATTTAATGTGGTAGATAAGTTAGGTGAAAATGATTTCATTAAAGTTAATTCATATCCCCATATTGTTGCATCCACATTTTTATATTTCTGTGCATCTGTAGCATCATTATCAAAAGTTGTATCTGTTGCACTCATTGATGCGCGATATGATGTAACAAAGTCATTAATATCATTGTGATATATAGATGCATTTAAATTTGTATCAAACAATTTACCAACATAACCAAATTCAATAGTGTTATGTGTTTCTTCTTTCAAATTTGGATTACCTATATTTCTTCTTCTGTATTTTCCAGCCATTGCCATAGAGGTTTTTGCAGAATATAATTCTGTTGCATCTGGAGTTCTCTGGTTACGACTAAATGAAAGATAATAATTTCCATCTTGAAAATCTTTTTTATATCTTAAAAAGCCGCTCAAATTATTAAAATCTCTTTTACCAGCAGTTACTCCATAAAGACTATTAGCAGAAACTTGTAACGCGTGGTCACTACCTGGATCATCTGCAGCCCTTGTAGCATGTGTTTCAATTTGATCAAGTCTTAAGCCATAAGTCAAAATTGTATTAGTATTTAACTTATTATCTTTTTCCATAAAAATTCCAAATTTCTCGATTTCTACACCAGGCCATAAATATGTTAAATGATAATTAGTTCCACTAATCATCATATTTTGTTCAGCATCTCGAGTATTTTCTTCATAATCTATACCAACTCTCATATTCTTTCCGATTGTACCTATCAATCGTCCTCCATATGTATCAGATGCGGCAGGTGTTTTCATTTTCATTTCACTACCTCTTTCATTTGCAGATCGAACAGTATAGTTATCCATAAAATGATCCATATCTGATTGGAAAAGTTCAAAATTTAAACTACTAAATGGTCCAACAGGGTTAGGGGTACGGTATTTAAAACTATAAATATCTGTGTAACTATAGACAATGTCCATTAACAAGCCAGCATATTCAACATTTTCCTGTTTATTGTTGTCATATATTATTTCAACTTTTGATCCACTAGATGTTCGTTGCCCAAGTATAAATGCATAATCTGATGTGCGATAAGCGGTTGCAGGTTTTATTCCTGTACCTGTTTCATATCGATTGGCATCAGAATAAGATCCATTGATTCTGAAATATGTATTGCCACTTCCAAATGTTATATCACCAATCGTAGTAGCAGCTTCAGAGTTAGAATCAAATGTTTGACCTATTTTTAACTTATATGGTTTTTGTTCTTTTTGATCTTTATTATTTGTTATATATGGCAACGGCTCTGTAACACGCTCAAAGTTCAAAGCACCTCCTGGTCCTCCAGCCCCAAACATTACAGATTGAGTTCCTTTAATCAAAGTAACAGAATCATAGTTTTCAATATTTACATACGTAGTAGCAGGATCCATTTTAGAAGAACAAGAACCATATACCATTGCTCCATCCATAAAAGTATTTAATCGTTGATCACTTAAACCTCTAATAGAAATATCTAATCCATGTCCCCCTCTTCTTATTGTATTAACTCCGTTAATATTTTTTAATAAATCTCCACCGTCAACAGGGTTAGAGGTCTTAAGATCTTCAATAGCTTCAATACTATTAGTATTTAATACATCAGGGCTTATAATTTTAATCCCTGTCAAATTTTCATCTGCGTTAGCATACGTTATATAACTTACTAATAACGATACTGATAATAATATATTTTTTTTCATGTTTTTCCTCCTTTGGTTAATTAGATATTTGCAACATGTCAAAGACATTGCAAAAAAATAAATATTATTGGTGTTTAAAATTGATTAGGAGGTGAACGTAGTTTAGGTGATATTAAAAAAGTAACAATAGATATGTCTTTATAAGACAAATTTTTTGCAGCAATTAAATCTAAAGATTCTAGATTTTCTAGATTAAGTTGTGAATCATATGAAAAATAATCTGGTGAAGATTGATAATTTGCATGCCTATCATTTGAATCTGATAATTTACACAGATATGAAGTTTCATATGTTTTTATATCATTTGATGCAATAGATAGTAGTGGTAGCAATAAAATAGCCACACTTAAAAATATTGTAAAAAAATTATGTATTATTGTATTTTTCAAATTTAACCCCGGTAGGTATTATAAACCAAATATTTATATTTAAAAAGTATAGCAGGTTATTTTTTATAACCTGCTATACAACTTCACATCGGAGAATGATGAAAGTTCTTTGCAATATTAACAGGGTCAGACATCCTAGGGAAAGTTACTAGTTCTAATGAAATCTTCATATAAATTATGTCAACCTGTCCCTGCATAACTGCAAATGAGAATCATTATCATATAAGAATTAGCCATGTCTGTCAATAGAATATTAGTAACATTTAGTGTTTTTATGATTAAAATAATACAGCCAGCAAAAGCTGGCTGTACTACGTATAACTAACACTCACACCGGAGAATGATGAAAGTTCTTAGAAATCTAATTTAACCCCAGCCATAAATGTCTGTGGTTTATTAGGCCTTTTGCCATAGTTGTGTTCAGAAGCTACTATAGTTTTATCAAATAAATTATCAATATTGATAAAGCCACGAGCATTTCTAACTCCAGCAACTTTGATCGGTAAATTCATACTTGAATGCAAGTCAAATAACCATGCTTTACCAGTTCTGTAAGTATTCTCAGCATTAGTAAATGTATCGTCGTGATACTTAGCACCTAATGTTACATCCCAATTTGGAGTTTCAGCTCCTAGAGAAACATACATTTGAAAATCTGGTACATAAGCAATAGATTTACCCAATTGACGTGGTTCGTCATCTGTATTTGTTTTATATTCAGAACTTTGAAGTATACCACTTACTAGTAATGGGTATTTTATTGACTTCATAGATGAATGGCCTTTCATTGTTGGTGCTGCAAAAATATCAGCTAATCTGTATTGGAATTCAACGCCATGAATTTCAGCTTTACCGGCATTGTTTGAATCACCAATATTACCAGTACATCCGTTGGCAATTAAACATGATTCTAACAAGTTATCGTAATCTACATAAAATGCAATAAGTTCTATAAAGCTATCAGGCGTGCTCATTCTGAGCCCTACTTCATAATTATCAGATTCTTCAGGAGTAGCATCTGCTGATGTTCCTGCACCAATAGGTGAATAACCTTGATGATAACCAGCAAATATTTGTGCTCCACCAGGTATTTGATAAACTGTTGCCGCACTCATCATAGTTTCATCATCATTAACATCCTGTTTTGAGTTACCTGGATTAGCTTCAGTTCCATCATTAGACTCAGTATCTTCATATCTTAATCCAAGAGTGGTTGTAAAATTTCCATGTGTGATGATATCTTTGATGTGCCATGATTCAGCATCGGTATCTTTTAATTCACCAGCGCCCTCTGTAGCACCTGTTTCTGATTTAAATGTTAAAGTGTTATTAGAATCAAGGCCATATTTACGAATAAAACCACTATCTTGTCTTAAACGATAATCTTTATGACGTCTATAACCAATTTCTATATCATGGTTACCCATTTGTTTATTTATTACAAACTGAACACCTGTCATTCCATAATCTCTGTGTCCCATAGCCATTTCTAGATATTCGTTTGAGTCTGTAGCAGTAGTACCTGTAATAATATTACAAGCTCTAAGTTCATTTCCTGCATCTGCTGCACACGCACCTTGCATATCTAGAGCTGATAGTGAAACAGATGAAACTGATCCACTGCCATTACCTTGTGGGTCAACATATACTTTGCCCATCTTACCCCAGAGTCTACTAAATCTTGTTTTATAAAGTTTAGAAGTAACTCTCATGGTTGATGAAGGTTCCATATAATGTGTAAAAATATAGCGGTGATAATCTGCATCCATTTGATCTGCTGCCGAAGCGCCATATCTTTGGAATGGATCAGAATGAAATGCTGCAGTTGTTAATCCAATGTATGTTTCATTAGATGTTTCTTCAGTGTTTTGACTTGATAATTCAAAATATTGATTCCACTTACTCCCAACTGGTGTATATCTGATTTTAAATAAATCACTTGTTTTATCGAAACCAGTATCACCTGGATTACTTGTCCCTTTAATACTTTTATAACCGTCGGCACGATAGTCATGTATTTCAAAAACATAACTTATTGATGGTGTAAGTTGTGCACCATAATAAGCATGATTTCTATTAAAACCATCATCACCTAAAGTAAAAGAATAATGTCCTTTCGTTCCTTTAGTAGGTACTTGTCGCGATATCCAGTTGATAGTTCCTGCTGTTGTTTTTGGTCCTGTTCCGACTGCTGCAGGTCCTTTTAGAACTTCAACACCTTCCATACGTCCAGTATCTGGATAAAAATACATGCTAAAGTTGGAATACTGCGCAGGTCCCTGTAGAACACCATCTTCCATAGTATTAATTTTCTGCGATCTTAATGGATTTACCCCTCTCATTCCAAGATTGGTACGTAGTCCATATCCATCTTCAGTCTGAGAATACACGCCAGGTATACGAGATAATATTCTCTCTGGATCTGTATAATTGTATTTTTTTATTTCATCATCACCTATAAAGTGTGCTGAACCAGCTTGTTGTGTCTCATCTTGAGAACCAAATACACTTACTGATCCTAGATCTTCTGCATCAGAAATATTAGTTGTTAATATTAATGCTGCACTTATAGATAATAATCTTCCTATAATTTTCATATATAACCTCATTTATATTTTTAAACGCAAATAATTCTCATTATCTTATAGATTCCTGTACAAATGTCAATAAAAATGAGAATCATTATCATTTATAGTATTATTTAGCAAATATGAAGAATTTAGATATTTTTGTTATTAGTGATTATTTGATACAATTTTTAAGCTGTTAATAAAGAAATGGAGAAAATATGGTAAGAATCAGTTTAACACCTATAATAGATGTGGTTTTTATTCTATTGATATTTTTTATGCTAGCTACAAATTTCCAGCAGTTTAATAAGATGGATATTAATGTAACTACAGAATCTTCTAGCATATCAGCTAGTGACAAGAAAATCTTTGTTATAGAGTTTGATCAAAAAGGAAATTATAAATTAAATGATACTCCTAATTCTCTTGAGACAATAGAGAAAAATATTTTGTCTGCTAATCTTGATAAAGATAAATATTTGGTTGTGATAAAACCAGAAAAAAATACTGAATTGCAAACAACATTCAAAGTAATAGAAAGTCTTAATAATAAAAAAATTCAAAATATAACGCTTGGTATATCTAAAAATGAAACTGAAAGATAAGAAAAATATTAGAATTGATGACAATAACCTATTACCTTTGGTTAATATTATTTTTCTACTATTAATTTTTTTCATGATGGCGGGTATTATTGAAAAGAAGAAAGACCTATATAATATTAATCTTGCTACTGCGACAATTGAAAGTTATGTAGAAGAAGATAAAAGTATTTTGTATCTATATGGAAATGGAAATATAAGACTAAATGATAAAAAAATAAAAATTCATAATCTTGAGAAATTATTAACTGAGAATGATAAAAAAGATTTACTAGTAGCAGCTGATGCAACTATCACTGCAAAAACATTGAACAAAACACTCGAAATTTTAAATAAAATAAAAGTAAATAAATTAACTTTACTGACATTAAAAAATGAATAAAGAACAAAGTTTATCTGGATATATTCTACTGGCATTTATTATTCATGTCTTTGCATTTGTATCTTTGCATCATACAAGCTTCGTAAATGATATATCTAAAATTGGAGATTCTGGTATGGAAGTTCAAATGATCTTTTTACAGAAAAAAGTAACAAGGTCTGAAGAGACATTTTCTGTTGATCCAATTAAAAAAAAGGAGGTAGAAATTCAAAAAGAAAATAAAGAAATTATTATGGATAACCGTAAAATAGGTGAGTCTGTAAAGATCACATACAATTCATATCAAGCTAAAGTAAGACAGATTATAGATGGAAATAAAAAATATCCACTACTATCCAGACAGAGGCGTCAAGAAGGTACAGTCATTGCAAAATTTACAATATTAAAAAATGGAACTGTTGATAAATTAATTTTAAGATCATCTGGTTATCGTGGCTTAGATAGAGAAGCTAGACGTATGATTATGGCTTCATCTCCATTTCCACCAATACCAGATAATGTTAGTAAAAGTCCAATGAACTTTACCGTTCCAATTAATTTTACTCTGAATACATACTAATCGGTCTTATACCAATTTAATTTATCTCTTAATCTAACAACCGTTCCTATAATAAATATAGTTGGTGCAGATGGTTTTTTTTGTTTTACAACAGACGGCATATCTTTAAGAGTTGAAATATATTCTTTTTGATCTGATGTTGTTCCCTGTTGGATAAGTGCACATGGTGTTGTTTCTGACAAACCATGATTAATTAATTCATTACATATAATATCTATTGAAACCAAGCCCATATAAAAGACAATTGTTTGTTTATCTTGTACCAGATTATCCCAATTCAAATTTAGTTTTCCATCTTTTAAATGTCCAGTAACAAAAACACATGATTGAGCATGATCTCTGTGTGTAAGGGGTATACCACTGTAGGCTGAACAACCCGATGCAGATGTAATTCCTGGAACAACTTGAAAGGATATTTTTTCATCAACCAATGTATCTATTTCTTCTCCTCCTCTTCCAAAAATAAATGGATCTCCACCTTTAAGTCTTAATACCCTGTTACCTTCTTTTGCATACTTAACCAACAACTCATTAATTTCCTCTTGTCTTACTACATGAAAATCTCTCTCTTTTCCAACATATATTTTTTTAGCATCTCTTCTTATAAGATTAATAATGTCAGGATGAACTAAACGATCAAAAAGAGCTATGTCCGCTTGTTGCATAAGTCTCAAAGCTCTAAAAGTAAGTAAATCAGGATCACCTGGTCCAGCACCAACTAGATATACTTCACCTTGATTTTTTTTCTTTTCATCAAAAATTTTTATTTCCGATTTCAAAAATTGTACAGCTTGTTCTTCTTGGCCACTCAATACTAATTCTGCAAACTTTCCATTTAACATTTGTTCCCAAAATATTCTGTTTGATTTTGAATTACGCATTTTTTCCCGAACTGATATTCTATTATCAGAAACTATTTTAGCTAATCTCCCATAAGCACCTGGAATCATTGTTTCTAATTTGGTACGTAACATCCTTGCGAGGACAGGTGAAGATCCTCCTGTTGATACAGCAACTGTGATAGGTCCTCTTTCCAATAGAGATGGGAAAATAAAATCACATAATTTGGGTTTATCTACAACATTAACAAATATATTTTTTTTATTTGTATCATGTGCAATTGTTTCATTAAGTTTTTCATCATCTGTGGCTACAATTACAAATTGAAATTTTTTTGGATCTAGAACGTTATCTGAATATTTTTTATTTATAAGGGTTATATTATTTTTTACTGATAAATCTTTTATATAATCTGTAAAATCAGGAGAAACAATTGTAATATTCGCATTAACTTTTACTAATAAATCTACTTTTCTCTCAGCAACATCTCCGCCACCAATCAATAAGACGTTTTTTTTATTAAGATTGAAAAAAAAGGGAAAATATTTCATTTAAGTTTTTTCTATACCAGCTTTTTTATACCAGTATTGTGCTTTTTCAATATCCTGCGGCACCATTTTACCTTCTTCATAAATCATAGCCAGTGTAGTCGCAGAACCAAGTAGTCCTTGTTCAGCAGCCTTAGTAAACCACTCTATACTTTTATTAATATCTTTTTCAATACATTCGCCTTCAAAATACATAAATCCAATTGCATGTTGTGCTAGAGCAAAACCATTTTGAGCAGATTTAAGCATAAATTCATATGCTTTATCAGTATCTTCCATACAACCAAGTCCATTTTGCAACATAATGGCCATTCGATACAAAGCATCTACATTACCCTCATCAGCTATTGGTGATAGTAATTTAATAGCATGTGCAAAATTCTTAGTTTCAAATGCAGCTATTCCACTTTCTAATTCCATTGCTCTGTTTTCATATTTATCCATTTTAATCTTCTAATAATGGCTGAAGTTTTCCATCCATATCATGTTCAACTAAATCATCAAATCCCCCAACATGATAATCAAGGTCTGGTCCAATGAAAATTTGCGGCACAGATTGTCTTCCTGATTTTTCCATCATAATTTGAGCTTGATCAGGATTTTCATCTATTTTGATTTCTTCATAAGGTATATTTTTTTTATCAAAAAAAAATTTTGCTCTTTGGCAATATGAACATATTCTTGTGCTAAACATCGTTACTTTTTTCATTAGTTAAACTCCGACTAATAATGAGTAATTTTTCTATTTACATTTTTTTGTACAACTATACCTATAATATCATAGGAATTATCTAATTTTATTTCTGGATATAAATCATTAAGTGGAATTAAATATTGTCCTGTTTTGTTTTCTATAAATTTTCTAAACCACCGGACACCATCATATTCTACAAAAACATAATCACCATTTTTGCATTGTGTAGTTGGATCAATAATTACTATACAATTTCTAGGGAATTCTTTTTCCATAGAATCATCCGTAACTTGTAATGCATATGGTTCTGATGCTCCGCATTCTGAATGTAGTTCAGTAATTTTTTTTTCACTTGTCATAATTCTATATTATCTTCATTTAACAAGTAATTTCCATAAGTAACCACTGGTATTAATTATAAATAATTCTCCCTTACTATTTATCTCAATATCACGCAGTCTTCCTATTTTATCTTCAAAAACAATATGTTGTTTTTTAACTTTTCCATCTACAAAATCTAACCGATATAGTGTTCTATACTTAAGAGAAGTTACCAACACATCTCCTTTCCAATCTGGATAAGCAT
Source organism: uncultured Ectothiorhodospiraceae bacterium (assembly GCA_964342835.1). GTDB lineage: Bacteria > Pseudomonadota > Gammaproteobacteria. The sequence goes on from CAYFGJ010000001.1 coordinate 28,206, forward strand.
CGCCATCATAAATAAGAATATTACTTACTGCAATAGATGGTGTCCAAGTATGAATTGGTTTTGTAAAACCAGGCTTCCATGCACTACCATCACCAATTTTAGTTCCACTATAATTAGTTCCACCCCATCCAATTATTTTCCAACCATAATTTTCACCAAATTTAACTTCACCAAAAAAATCACCACCTCTTGCGCCATGATTAGAAATATATACTTTCCCATTAAAGGGTGATAAATACATACCTTGCGGGTTTCTAATGCCTATTTGATATACTTCTGGTAACCAATTAGGTTTATCTATAAATTTAGGATTATCTTTAGGAATAGATCCATCGATATTTATTCTAATAATACTTCCTGGATGATTAGTTATATCTTGAGCAATCATTCCTCCGCCACGTTCACCAACAGATGCATACAAATGATTATTTTTTATTACAATGCGTGAACCAAAATGATATCCACTACTAATAGGTGGCTCTGCTCTAAATATATTTTTAAAAATAATTTCTTTTTCATTATACAGACCTCTTGCTATTGAAGTTGATGTGCTTCCTTCTCCTCTATCTTCAGAATAACTAACATAAACATATTCATCTTTATACAAAATATCTAATAAACCACCTTGACCATAATAATAAAAATCTAAATTATGTTCGATCGTGTATCTTTTTCCATTAGTCATGTCTACTCTTTTGATGTCACCTGTTTTTTCAGTAATAAGTAAATTATTATCATCAATAAAAGACATACCCCACGGCTCAGAAAGTCTATTAGTAACTTGTATAAGTTCAATGTCTTCAGAAAATGTAGGAACTGAAATAAAAAATAACACAAAAAAATAAAAAGAGTTCTTCATAATAAAATTATCTTTTTGACTGAAAAAATTTCTTCAATAATTCAGATGATTCTTTTTCCATTATTCCTGATATAACTTCAGGCTTATGATGACATGATGAAGATTCAAATATCATTGGGCCATGTTTTACACCACCGCTTTTAGGATCATCTGCCGCATAAAACAGTCTGTCTAATCTAGCAATACTTATTGCATGTGCGCACATAGGGCAAGGTTCTAAACTTACATATATATCACAACCTAATAATCTTTCATTCGATAAAACATTAGTAGCTTTTTGGATTGCAAGCATTTCTGCATGAGCTATTGCATTTCGAAGTTCACGCATTTGGTTTGAAAATGCAGCAACAATCTCAGAGTTTCTTCTTTGTACAATTACAGCGCCAACTGGTACTTCATCTTTTTCAAAAGCTGTTCTTGCCAATTCAATTGTAAGACCCATAAATAATATAGAATTCTCAGAATTATTCTTTGTTATCACTGTTCAGTCTCTTCAAAAATAATTGGCTTACCTATCGGTGAACCGATTATTTCATTTTCTAGCATTACAATATTCCCTCTGATAATAGTAGCATGAGGCCATCCTTTAACTTTCATTCCATCATAAGGGGTCCACCCCGTTTTAGATTTTTGTTGTGCATTTGTAATTTCCATTTCTTTATTCATATCAACAATTGTAAAATCAGCATCATAATCTATTTTTATTCTTCCTTTGCCTAAAATTTTATGAATTCTCTCTGGTCCGTATGACCATAGTTCCACAAGCCTTTCTAATGACAATTTATTATTATTTACATGATTCAACATTATAGGGACTAATGTTTGAACACCTGGAGTCCCACTTGGAGATGAAGGATATTTTTGATTTTTTTCTTCAAGTGTATGTGGGGCATGATCACTTGCAATAATATCTACAACTTTATTACGAAGAGCTTTCCAAAGTGCATCTTGATGATTTTTCTCTCTTATGGGAGGATTTTGTTGTGCTAGAGTACCTAATCTTTCATAACATTCAGGTGCCGTTAAAGTTAAATGATTAGCTAAAAGTTCAACACTTGCAATATTTTTATTTTTAGCAAGTAAATCCATCTCTTCTGATGTAGTTATATGAAGAACATGTACACGTCTGTTGTGTTTTTTTGCAATATTCAACAATCTGCTAGTAGCAGAGAAACAACTCTCAGGTGAACGCCATTTACAATGCAATGCCACATCATTACTATCGCCTAAAATGGTTTTCTTATTTTCATCCATTATGAATTGATCTTCGGCATGTACTGCTACAACTCTTTTCCCATTTGATAGAACTGATTCTACTTCTTCGTCAGTTGCTGCTAGTAATTCTCCAAAACTTGCTCCCATAAAAATTTTTATACCGCAGATTCCAAGAGCATTTTCCCATTTAGGCAAATTTGGCCCATTTTTTCCTGTTCCACCCAAATAAAAGGCATAATCTGACCATGGAGCTCTAGCGGCTCTTTTCATCTTGTCTTCGATAGATTCTGGATCAATTGTTAGTGGCTTTGTATTTGGCATCTCAAATATTGATGTGACTCCACCTGCCACAGCTGCCATCATACCTGATTCTAAATTTTCCTTGTTTTCTAACCCAGGTTCTCTGAAATGACATTGACTATCTATAACACCTGGTAATACATGCAATCCTTTGCAATCTATAACTTTCTGAGCATCTAGGTTACTATCGTTAGTAATAGTTGCTATTTTCCCATTTTTGATACCAACATGACATTGCTTCAGACTATCTGGCAACATTACTTCACCGTTTGTTAATAATAAATCGTACTTATCAGACAATTAAATACCCTCCAAATAATCATTGTATCAATATACTAGTTTTTTTGTAAAAAATTGCCGGAATATGATATGCTCTCATCTACAAATAAAATTATGAGAAAATATCTAGATATAGCAGGAATATCATTATCAGGAGTGTGTTTTATACATTGTCTATTAACCCCAATAATGATCATGATTAGTCCAATCATTAGTTTCGGTTTTTTTTCATCTCATGAATTTCATGAAACTATCATATACTTTGTCATACCTTTCGCAGTAATAGCTTTAGCAATTGGGTGTAAAAAACACCATGATTTAATTGTTGCTATACTAGGTATAGTGGGTATATTTATACTATTTACAGCTTTATGGGTTCATGAACATGAAAGTAATTTTCCAGAAGTTTACGCAATCCTAATTACAATGACAGGTAGTCTTATAATAATCGGTGCTCATTATAGAAATCGTCTTCTTTGTCAAAAAGAAGAATATAAATGTCAC
>CAYFGJ010000002.1:0-29410 GCA_964342835.1 uncultured Ectothiorhodospiraceae bacterium
CAGCAATAAATGTTAATGATTCTGTTACAAAATCAAAGTTTGATAATCTTTATGGTTGCCGAGAATCCTTGGTTGATGGAATTAAGCGTGCAACAGATACCATGATTGCTGGTAAAGTTGCACTTGTGTGTGGTTATGGTGATGTTGGAAAAGGATCAGCAAAATCATTAAGAGGTTTAGGCGCTAATGTATTAATAACAGAAATTGATCCTATTTGTGCACTACAAGCATCTATGGAAGGCTACAAAGTAGTAAATTTAGAAGATTATGTTGGAGAAATTGATATTTTTGTTACAGCTACAGGCAATTTAAATGTTATCGGACATGATCATATGAAAAAAATGAAAGATGGTGCAATAGTATGTAATATAGGACATTTTGATAACGAAATTGATGTGGCAAGTCTTAAAAAATATAAATGGGAAAATATTAAACCACAAGTTGATCAAATAATATTTCCTGATGGTAAAAAAATTATTTTATTAGCTGAAGGGCGTCTAATTAATCTTGGATGTGCTACTGGACACCCAAGTTTTGTAATGTCTTGTTCATTCACTAATCAAGTAATGGCACAGATAGAGTTATGGAAAAATCATAAAAATTATGAAAACAAAGTCTATGTTCTTCCAAAACACTTAGATGAAAAAGTTGCCATGCTTCATTTAGATAAACTAGGTGTTAAACTTACAAAACTTACCAACGAACAAGCAAAATATATTAATGTTGATAAAAAGGGTCCATTCAAAAAGGACGACTATAGATATTAGTAATAAAAAAATTGTGAATAAAATTGTAAAAAGAGACCTCAAGGTACTATGGCATCCTTGTACTCAAATGAAAGATCATGAAAAAATACCCCTTATTCCTATTAAAAAAGGGAAAGGTGTTTGGTTAGAAGATTTTAATGGAAAAAAATATATTGATGCAATTAGTTCGTGGTGGGTAAATTTATTTGGCCATTCCAACCCATATATTAATTCACAAATAAAAAAACAAATAGATAAATTGGAGCATGTTTTATTAGCAGGTTTTACTCATATGCCTGCAATTGAATTATCAGAGCAATTAATAAAATTAATGCCTAAAACTATTACAAAATGTTTTTTCACAGATAATGGTTCATCAGCAATTGATGCAGCATTAAAAATGAGCTTTCATTATTGGAAAAACAAAGGTTATAAGAATAAAAATAAATTTATAGCCTTATCAAATAGTTATCATGGTGAAACATTAGGCTCGTTATCAATAAGTAATATAGATTTATATAAAAAAACATATGAAAAAATATTAAAAAAAACCATAATAGTACCCTCACCTGATTGTTTTTATAAAAAACCAAATATAACTTACAAGGAACATACTGAAACTATGTTTACACATATGTTAAAAACTATAAAAAAAAATCATAAATATATTAGCGGTGTTGTGATTGAGCCATTAGTTCAATGTGCGGGCTATATGCGTATGTATGACCCAATTTATTTAACACTTTTATCAGATGCCTGCAAAAAATATAATATACATCTTATTACTGATGAAATTGCTGTGGGGTTTGGTAGAACTGGATCAATGTTTGCTTTTGAACAATCAAAAATTATTCCAGATATAATTTGTTTATCAAAGGGTATAACAGGTGGATATATGACTTTGTCAACAATACTGACAAATGATGAAATTTATAATGCTTTTTATGCAGAGTATAATAAATTAAAAGCTTTTTTACATTCACATAGTTATACAGCTAATCCTATAGCTTGTTCTGCTGCTCTAGCATCACTTAAAATTTTTAAAAAAGATAATATTTTACAAAAAAATAAGATTTTATCAAAATATATTTATAAACAATTATCACCCCTGAATAATCATCCCCATGTAGCAGAGGTTAGACAAAAGGGAATGATAACTGCAGTAGAAATGATTAAAAATAAATCAAAAAGGGTACCTTTTGATTGGAAAGAAAGAAGAGGAATTCGTGCATATTTATATGGATTAAATAATAATGTTTTAATAAGGCCTTTGGGTAATGTTATATATTTCATGCCTCCTTACATAATCAAAAAAAATGAAATCAATTTATCATGTGATGTAATAAAAGGTGCTGTTGATGAAGCAACTAAATAAATTACATAGAATTTATTTAGAAACGAAGATAGAGGTTAATAAAAATATACCTATCAATCAAATATTAACTCATAGATTGAATAAAGTTCTTAGAATTAAAAAAAATGAAAATATTATTTTATTTAATGGTAACGGTGAAGAATACATTTGTGAAGTGATATTAGATAAAAAGAAATATTTAAAACCAATTACTAGAAATCGAAAAATTAACAAGAATTTACAACAAATCATTTTGGCTCAAAGTATTACTGCTTCAAAAGCAATGGAACTATCAATACAAAAAGCTGTTGAACTTGGTGTGGAAAGTATAATTCCAATAATTTCTGAACGAAGCCATGAAGGAGATTATCAAAAAAAAATAGATCGTTGGAAACAAATAATAGTTCACGCTGTCGAACAATCTGCTGGATTGTTCATTCCAAATATAGACAAAATAATATATTTGGATAGATTTTTAGAAGAACATAAAGAAGTAAAAAATTATAAAATATTATATGATCCTCATGGTCGTAAAATGAACAAAACTGATATTAATCATAAAAAATATACTATTCTTATTGGGCCAGAAGGAGGTTTCACTGAGAATGAAATAAAAAATTCTATAAAAAAAAACTGGAATATAATAAGTCTTGGAGATAGGATACTTAGAACAGAGACAGCATCAATAGTTGGGCATGCTCTAATAAAAAGATTTTAATATGGCTTCAAATCAAAGTAATGTAGAATACCTTAAACCATTCGCAAATGAAGATTTACACTTCAGTATAATTTCTAAACAAAATCAAATAGAAAAATGGTTTAGGAATCAGTGGGCTAAATATCCTCCTCCATTTTACAGTTCAATTGATATAAGAAATGCAGGGTTTAAGATAGCACCTGTTGATACAAATCTATTTCCAGCTGGCTTTAATAATTTAGATAAAGAATTAGAATTTTTATATATATCGGCAATTCAACATTTTATGGAAAGAATATCACCAGAAATTTCTAAAATATTATTAATAACTGAAGATCATACAAGAAACAAATTTTACGAATCTAGTATTGAATCTCTAACATCATTTATTAGAAAATCAGGCTTTGATATAAAAATAACAAAATTGATTGATTTATCATCAAATTTAAAAGATCTTTCCAAAACAAATGGTTTTTTATCAGTTGATGGATTTATACCAGATATTATTGTTTTAAATAATGATCTTTCAGGTGGTATGCCAGAATATCTTAATAATATAAAACAACAAATTATACCTAATAAAAATATTGGATGGAATAATAGATCTAAAACTGATCATTGTGAATATTATAGTAATGTAGCTGATAATTTTTCTCGGCTCATTGAAATTGATTCTTGGTTAATAGAGCCTTATTTCCGAAATTGTGGCGAAATTGATTTTCAAACAAAACAAGGTGAAGATTGTCTAATATATAATGCAGAGAAACTTTTTCATATTATACAAAAAAAATATGATGAATACGAAATTAAAGAGAAACCATATATTATGATAAAAGCTGACTCAGGCACCTATGGAATGGGTATCATTCTGATTAATGATATAGACAGTATAAAAAATCTAAATAGAAAACAAAGGACTAAAATGTCAAAAATTAAAGGGGGAAATAAACTTAATAAAGTGATTCTACAAGAAGGTATATACTCCTATGAGAAATTCAAACCTACTAATCATGTTGCAGAACCAGTAATATATTCATTTGGTCATAATTTGGTAGGAGGATTTTATAGGATGCATGATTTAAAAAATAATTCTGAAAACTTAAATTCTCCAGGTATGAGTTTTCATCCAATACCATTCAAAGAAGCTTGTCTAAGTCCAAATCTAGATGAGACTATTTTTTCTGAAACAAATAAATTTTACATTTATGGAGTCATAGCTAGGTTAGCAATTCTTACTGCATCTAAAGAAATATATAACACAGAGTGAAAAATGTTAAATTTTGGAATAATAATGGATTCGATAGAACATATAAATCCAGAAACTGATTCAACATTTTCTATAGCACATTCACTACAAAAGAAAGCAAAGATAATATATATTCATTCAAATACAATATACTTGTCTCAAAATAGTGTATATGCGAAAACATCTGAATTAAAAGTATATAAAAATAAGAAAAAGTTTTATAAATTAAATAAATCCAAAAAAATAGATTTAAATAAATTACATTGTATTCTATTTAGAACAGATCCTCCTGTTGATGAAAATTATATATATACAACTTATTTGTTGGATATAGTTGAAAAAAAAGGAACTTTAGTCTTAAACTCTCCACAATCATTAAGAGATTTTAATGAGAAAATTATAGGTATGAAATTTAATAAAAATAATCTGCCAACTATAATTAGTCGTAATATTAAGCAAATAAAAACTTTTGTTAAACAATATAAAAAAGTTGTTGTTAAACCACTAAATATGATGGCCGGAGAAGGTATAAAATTATTAAAGTATACGGATACAAATTTGATGGAAAAAATAAATGAAATTATTGAAAATGAAGTAAAGTTTGTTATAGTTCAAAAATTCCTGGATGTATCAAAAAAAGGAGATAAAAGAATCATTGTTTATAATGGAAACATATGTAAAAAAATAATTACTAGATATCCTCCTAAAGATGATTTTCGTGCAAATTTAAGATATGGTGGCAAATTTAAAATATCGACTCTCCCAAAAAAATATATAACTCATTTAGATGAAATTGCTGCTTATCTCAAAGCCCATAGAATATTCTTAGCTGGTATTGATATGATAGGTAACTGCATCACTGAAATAAATATTACATCTCCTACAGGAATTCAGCAAATAGACAATAATACTAAACTAAATTTATCGGATGATATTTGTAAAGAACTTTTAGAATTAACCAAATCATATCATGATAATAAAAAATAATAATTTAAATCAAACTCATGTCTATTTAGGCATAGATTTTGGAATAAAAAAAATAGGGTTTGCTATTGGACAATTAATAACTAAACAAGCCTCCCCCTTATCTATCATCATAAATAAAAATAATAAAATAGATTGGAAGGAAATTGATAAAATTATAAAAACATGGGATATCAGAGTTATTATATTAGGTTATCCATATTCGAATAAAATAAATAAACTAAACAAGAATCTTGAAATTTTTTACTCTCAGTTAAAGGTAAAATATGCATCTAAAATAAAAATTATTAAATTTTCTGAAATACTGTCTACAGAGAGTTCAAAAGAAACTTATAAAGAGTTAAGAAAAGACAAGATTAGGAAGAAAAAAGCTAAATTAGATGATATATCTGCATCAATAATCTTGCAAAGCTGGTTCAATGAAAATATGATTAATTGAAGTTATGGAAATTGACTATAATATCCAATTTGATTCACAGAACAAGTTAAAACATTTTCTTAACATTGAGTTATTATCAGAAAATCATATAAATCAAATACTAAATTTAGCTGAAAAATATGAAAAAAATGAAGGAAAAAAATTTAATGACTTAGATGGAAATACAATTGCCAGTTTATTTTTTGAACCTAGTACAAGAACAAAAACAACTTTTGAATTAGCTGCCAAACGTTTATCAGCAGATTTTATAAATATTGATATAGCAAACTCTTCAACTTTAAAAGGAGAATCAATAAAAGATATGATAAAAACGTTAGAAGCAATGAGTTGTGATATGTTTATAGTACGACACTCAGTTTCGGGTACAGCTCATTACATAGCAAGCGAAGTAGATAAAAATATTTCTGTAATAAATGCGGGAGATGGTTCGCATGCACATCCAACACAAGCAATGTTAGATATGTATACAATAAGGAAACATAAGAAGTCATTTAAAAATCTAAAAATCTCTATTGTTGGAGATATACTTCATTCAAGAGTTGCTAAATCAGTTATAACTTCTCTCAAAATATTGGGAGTAAATACAATCAATATAGTTGGTCCAAAAAATTTGGTACCTGAAAATTATAAAAATTTGGGTGTTAATTATATAGAAAAGTTAGAAGATGGTATAAACGGTGTAGATGTAATTATTATGTTGAGATTACAAATAGAAAGAATGCATGAAGCATTAATATCCACTGATGATTATTTTAAAGATTATGGATTAACGCAAAAAAAATTATCCAACGCAAAAGATGATGTTATAGTAATGCATCCAGGTCCAATCAACAGAGGAATTGAAATAGATTCAGATGTTGCTGATGGTAAAAATTCTGTAATTTTAGATCAAGTTTCATCAGGGATTTCCATTAGAATGGCAATACTATCATTAATTTTGAATAACCGTACATAATTTTAATGTATGAATTCCTTTACAAGTAATTACCTAAATTTATTTGAAGAAATTAATAAATATTCAAAAAATAAACCAAAAGTAATTGTCGTTACTAAATCACAAAATAACAATAACATATTACAAATTATTAATGCTGGTCATAAGGAGTTTGGCGAAAATTATGTGGATGAAGCATTAAAAAAAATTAATTATTTATCAAAATATAATTTAGAATGGCATTTTATTGGTAGATTGCAATCTAATAAAATAAAAAAGATTTGTCAAAATTTTCATTGGATACAAACATTATCTGATGAAAAGCATGCAAATATTATTAACGATGAATGCAGAAAAATTAATAAAAAGATTAATATCTGCATACAAATTAATATAGATAAGGAAGAAACTAAATCAGGTATATATATTGATGATTTAGAAAATTTTATAGATACTATTAAGAATTTAAAAAATCTAAATGTACGTGGACTAATGGCATTACCTTCTAAAAGCAATACTTTGAAACAAATGTCGAATTCATATAGTATACTGAGATTAGCATTTGATATGTACAGCAATAAAGTAAATACTTTTGATACATTATCATTAGGTATGAGTAATGATTTTAAAATAGCTCTAGAGCATGGTTCGAACATGTTAAGAATAGGACAATATATATTTGGTGAAAGAAGCTGATATGACAAATTATAATTTAAATAATATGACTTTAATCATTGGAGCTGGCAGTCTTGGATCAGCTTTAGTATCTGGTAGAGAAATATATGGTGAAGCTGATGACTTTGATACAGGTAAAAATTATATATCTATATATGATATAGATAAAAAGAAAAAAAAATTATTTAAGAACAATCCAGATGTAAAATTTATAAAAAATTTATCCGATGCCGTAAAAGGTTCTAAAATAATAATATTAACAGTTAAACCTAAAGATTATAAAGTTGTTTGTAAAAGTATAAAAAATGATATAAAAAAAAGTACTATAATAATAAGTTTAATGGCTGGAATAAAAATTAGTGATCTAAGGAAAGAACTTTTTAATGATACTAAAATTGTCAGGGTAATGACACATATCGGAATAGAAATGAATTCCGGTACTGCTTTTATATATGCAAATAATAAGATTAACAACAGTGATAAGAAAAAAATAGATAGTTTTTTTGGGCTTTTATGTATTCTTGGTAAAGTACATTGGCTTAAATCAGAAAATAATTTTGATAAATATACTGCATTAATAGGAAGTGGGCCTGCATATGTTATGTATTTTGGTGAATGTTTAGTAAAAGTATTCAAAAAATTTGGTTTATCTAATGGAGAAGCAAATCTTCATGCAGCATTATTATTGGAATCTTCTGCAAGCCTAGCTAAAATGTATGATTCTAATATCTTCTTTAATTATATAAAAAATAGAGTGGCGTCAAAGGGTGGAACAACCGAACAAGCATTAAAAGTATTACAATCATCAAATTTTGAGAAGATATTAGAAAAAGCTATTCGCCAAGCATATTCAAAATCAAGAAATATGTTAAATAAGAAAAATGGATAATTATTATACAAACCCTATTATTTTTATAATGACAATGATTGTTAGTTTCTTTCAATTTATCTTAATTATGAGATTTCTTTTTGAAATTAATAAAGTAAATTTTTATAATCCTATATGTCAATTTGTTGTAAAAATCACAAATCCTATATTAAACCCTTTCAGAGTATTGCCTTTAAATATTGGACAAATTGATCTATTTATTATAATAATCATTGTTCTCATAACAGCGCTTAAAATATATATACCCTACTCGTTCTCATCATTTGATTTTGGTTTAAATACATTAATAATAGTTTCGTTTGGAAAATTTATTCAAGATGTTCTCAATATCTATTGGTTTCTAATAATAATAAGTGCTATTGGTAGCTGGTTTCATGTATTTAATAATCATCCTATGTTTATAGTAATCGATGAATTATGTTCGCCATTATATAACGTAGTCAGAAATTATTTACCTCCATTATCTGGTCTAGATTTTTCACCGATTATTATATTAGTTATGTTAAAGTTAACTGAAATGATTATAATTCCACCAATATTTAATCTAGCTCAAAATTTATAAATGAATAATTCTGTAGGTACAATTGAACCTAAAAAAATGGTAAGTAATTCGCCTTTAAAGTTAGTATCAGGTAAACAGCTTGATAATATAGAGCTTGTATATGAAACATATGGTGAACTAAATAAAGAAAAAAATAATGCAATTTTGATTTGTCATGCTCTATCAGGAAATCATCATGCAGCCGGATATCATAAAGATGATAAAAAACCAGGTTGGTGGGATAATATGATTGGACCAAACAAACCAATAGATACAGAGAAATTTTTTGTTGTAAGTCCTAACAATATTGGAGGTTGCCATGGATCTACTGGACCAAAAAGTGTTAATCCTAAAACTAATAAATTTTTTGGATCAGACTTTCCAATTGTTACAGTAAATGATTGGGTTAATACACAAAAAATACTAATGGATCATCTTGGTATAGCATCATGGAAATTTGTTATAGGTGGAAGTTTGGGAGGAATGCAATCATTTCAATGGGCACTACAATATCCTGAAAATATAAATAATTCAATCATTATAGCGGCTGCACCTAAATTAACTGCTCAAAATATTGCTTTTAATGAAGTTGCAAGACAAGCAATTATGAAAGATCCGGATTGGAAAAATGGAAAATATCTAGAAAATAATACAGCTCCAAATCAAGGATTATCATTAGCAAGAATGTTGGGACACATAACATATTTATCTGATGAATCAATGGGTGAAAAGTTTGGAAGGGAATTAAAAAAATCAAAATTAGATTTCAATTTTGATGTTGAATTTCAAATTGAAAGTTATTTAAGATACCAGGGTGAAAAGTTTGCACCTAATTTTGATGCCAATACTTATTTGTTGATGACCAAAGCTTTAGATTATTTTGATCCAGTGAAAGATTATGGAGATTCATTAGTTGAAAAACTAAAATCTGCTAATACGAACTTTTTAGTATTATCATTTACTTCAGATTGGAGATTTCCTCCGATAAGATCTAAAGAAATAGTGAAACTCCTAATGAATTGTAAAAAAAATATTTCATATACAGAGATTGAATCTGGTGGAGGGCATGATGCCTTTCTAATGGAAAATAATGATTATTTTGAAGTCATGAAAAATTATCTTGGAAAAAACTAATGGCATTTAGAAAAGATTTATTATTAATTAGTTCTTGGATTAAACCTAATACAACTGTACTTGATTTAGGTTGTGGAGATGGTGAATTAATAAAAATACTAATGCAACAACATTCTATACACGGGTACGGAGTAGAAATAGATCTAGAAAATATCAAAAAATCTATAAAAAATGGAGTTAACGTATTACAAATGGATATAGATTCTGGTCTTTCAGAATTTGATTCAAACTCATTCGATTATGTGGTTTTAGCACAATCTCTTCAAGTTGTGAAAAATCCAAAAAAATTGATTGATGAAATGCTGAGAATTGGTAAAGAAATTATTGTTTCATTTCCAAATATGGGACACTGGTCATCAAGATTAGATTTATTTCTACAAGGAAAAATGCCTGTAACAAAAAATTTGCCATATTCATGGTATAAAACCCCTAATATACATTTGTGTACAATTAAAGATTTTATAATATTCTGTAAAGAAAATAATTATAATATAATTGAAAAATCAATTACTAATAATGATCAGAAATCTAATATTGCTGTAGAATTATTTCCAAATTTATTTGGATCAGTAGCAACATTTAGAATTAACTAAATTATTTCAATTTAGCTTTTATAAAATCCTGGTGCTTAATATATAGAAGATCAGCAATTTTTCTTATTGAATGATCTTCATATTTATCTATAATATTATCAGCAAAAGCAACATCCCATAGAAATTCAATGACTCGCTTCTTTTCAGAGTATTCACAAGATTCATTTATTTTAGATGTCCATTCATATAGCGAGATCATTTCCTGATTTTTTTTATCCGCTAAATGAATAAGTAATCTGGTCTGATCATCATTAAGATTAAAGTTATTTTTAGCAATTGATAAAATTTTTTCTTTTTCTATATCATCAAAATTTTCATCAGATCTTGCAACTTCTATCATTAAAATACAAGTTGCTAATTCTATATGATCATTAAATGAATTTTTTATTTCTGTTGTGATATTTTTGTTTGATGTGCTTACTATCTTACTTAGCAAACTATCTAAAAATTTCATTTAATTTATTAATTGAACGTTTGTTTTAATGAATATACACCACTATTATCATACTCATTAAAAAAAATATCAACAAATGGGTGGTCAACAGGATCAGTGTTCGAATCATTCGATAAATTACTTTCTGCTACATAAGTTTCATTTCCTTGTCCATGTACAAGCACATGGTACCAAGGTTTGTTTTTATCAGGTTTGGATTTAGCAACATTATCATACCATTCATCGGTACCTTGAAAATAAGGATCTACATCAACTATAACTCCTCTATATTGAAAGTTAGAATGATAAACGATCTGGCCAAGCTTAAATTTTGCTTTTCTTTTTATGGTGTTCACAATTTATATTATAAGGGTTATTGGTCTTTTTTTAAAGGTTATAATAGTTAATCATATAAAAATGTTATATTGAGTCTACGATCAATATGGTTATCCATAAAATGAAAATCATCAGTTGCATGAAAGAGCTTAGAATTAAAAATAATAGCTCTATTCTCTTTATATTCGATAACCCTTTTACTTATATTCTCTTTATTGAGCATCTTTTCAATTTTTGATGAACTTTCTATAGAATTATATTTTTCAAAACTCCATTCATCTGGTGGAATTTTATCCCATAATATCAATCCTCCATTATTGTGATCTAAATTAGAATCATCTGATGTAATCCAAAAATTAACATTTACTCTAGCTTGATCTGCATGTATACCAGTACCAAATCTTTTACTATCATATTTAAATATCCATGCTTGTGTTAATCTAAGATTAGTAAATATCCTAGAAAATGTTTGTCTCAAATCTTCACTTAATTTAAGTACAAACTTATTTGAGAGACCTTTTGTCAAAAAAGCACCGACATATCCATTATGAAAGGCAAATTTAAAAATATTTGCTTCATTACAATATTTTCTTAAAGTCAACAAAGCTTCTTTATCCAGAAAATTATCTACTACAAGTATTTCGGGATGATTTGACAAATACTCATCTTCCAGTTTATTAATATCATTTGAAATATTAATGAAATTTTCTTTTGATATATTTGGATTCTTTTTATATCTGATTTTATATAATTTCTCCTTAATTTCTGTTGAAGGGGTATTTATATCAAAATTAGATGAATTAATTTTAGAATGTAAGGTTTGTATTTCCTTATAATACTTCTCATCAATATCATTAACTAATATCATTTTTTGATCAATTAAATAAGATAATTGTTCATATTCATGTTTAATCAGTGTTTTTAAAGAATTAATATCATTAGCATATTTTTTTATGTATAATTCAATCGCATATTTATTTTGTTGATCTAGTTTTACTGCTTCATCAAAAGAACTGCATGATTCATCAATCTCACTTAACCAAAGTTGCATCATACCAAGAGCTATATGTGCTTCTGAGTGTGTAGGATTTATATTTATAAGTTTTGACAAATATTTCTTTGAATTAAAAAGATATTTTTCATCTCTATTTTTTAAAAATAATTCTCTATATACCTCGGCAATTCTTAAATAAGATTCATAATATTCTTTATTATATTCAATAGATTTTTCATAAAAATTTATAGCTTTTTCATATTCTAAATTATCTTGATAAAGATTAGCGCAATTAAAGTATGATTTATAATTGTTTTTATCTAATTCAATTGCACTCATAAAAAATTTTTCTGCCATTTTAAAATTTTTTAAGTTTTTATATGCAATTCCAATATTATTATTGATCTCAAAATTATTATTTAATTTTATTGCTTTTTCAAAATATTTTAATGAATCTTTATATTTTTTATTCTGTGAAAGAATTAACCCATGTAAGTGATTTGCATCAAAGTTATTTTGATCTGATTTCAAAATTAATTGATAAATTTTATCAGCTTCATCTAATTTACCACGATGATGTAATTGTAATGCAGTGTTTAAAAGTTTGAACGTATCTTGTTTCATGATTATATGGCCAGGGACAGAATCGAACTGCCGACACGAGGATTTTCAGTCCTCTGCTCTACCAACTGAGCTACCTGGCCTATTTATTATTTTCCGGTGTATATCCCTCTGGCTTCTGTGATCCTTCTCCAAATAAGAATTTTTCCATCTCTTCTTCTAAAAATTTCCTAGCTTTTGGATCAACTGGCGTTAATCTCATTTCATTAATAAGCATAGTTTGATGGTTAACCCACATCTCCCATGCTTCTGATGAAATTTGATTCATAATTCTTTCACCCAATTCGCCAGGATAAGGTTGATAATCCAATGCCTCAGCTTCTTTTTTCAATTTAACACAATTTATTTTAGCCATATTTCTCTCTATAAAGATTTATAATTTTATCCTGAAATTTAGGTATTGCACATTTTATATTTGATAGATTATACCAATATTCTCTGTTTTCAGTAATATTTTTATTTGTGTTAATCTGACAAAAATACACCGTAAATATAAATTTTATATGAGATAAATTATGTTCAATATTATATTTATCTTGTTGTAGATTATTTTCTAGCTTATTTTCTTTCATCCATATTAACAT
The DNA here is from genome assembly GCA_964342835.1 of uncultured Ectothiorhodospiraceae bacterium. Taxonomy (GTDB): domain Bacteria; phylum Pseudomonadota; class Gammaproteobacteria. The sequence continues at coordinate 13,201 of CAYFGJ010000002.1, forward strand.
TTGTTGATGATTTGTAAAAAGAGGACTTGAAAATAAGCCTTTCCATAAATTTTTAAAATTGATTCTTTCTAAATATACACAATTTTGTTTATTGGTGATGAATAATGAGTATACTCTTTTTTGATCTTTTTTTAATTTGGGTTTATGGATTCTTATTGTAAAATTTTGTTTCAATTTAGATTTACAATTATTTCTTATTGGACAAAACGAACATTTTGGATCGTTTTTAGTACAAATTAATGAACCTAAATCCATAAGAGCTTGACAAAAATTATCAGAATTTTTAATAGGTAATAAATCTTCAGATATTTTCCATAATAAATTTTCTTGTTCTCTAATCGTTAAATTTGTGTTTAAGAAAAAATATCTAGCAAATAATCTCTTAATATTACCATCCAGTATTGGCAGTCTTGCAGTTCTCGAGAAAGTTAGAATAGCTGATGCTGTAGTCCTGCCAATTCCAGGTAGTTTTATAATATCTTTAAATTTTGTCGGGAATAAACCATTATATTCATGTTTTACTATAGAAGCTGTTTTATGAATATTTTCAGCTCTTCTATAATAACCTAACCCACTCCACATTTCTAAAATATTATCTAAAGATGAATTATATAATGCATTAATATCAGGATACTTATTTATAAATCTATTGTAATAAGGAATTACTGTTTTAACCTGTGTTTGTTGCAACATAATTTCTGAAATCCATATTTTATAAATATTTGAAGTTTTCCATGGTAAGTTTTTTCTTCCATTTAATTCATACCACTGTAAAATTTGTTTTTGAATATTATTTTTATTTTTAGAAAGGTAATTCAATTTTTATTTTCTCTTCAATTGTTTTTTTTAATATTTCTTTAGCTTTTTCTTGTAAAGGTTCAACAATTTTTTTCTTAATTAATAATTTAATATCAACATTAACTTTGGGATTATCTAGTTTTCCAGATATAATAATTGGAACAATCTCTCCTACCAAATCATCGGGATAATCATTTGCATATCTTTGTTTAGTAACTTCATCTTCTTTTAACATGCTTGTAATACGTATATTAGCATTTTTATTTATCAAATTTATTTCTCCAGAAGATGTTCCTTTTATAAGTGTAGTCTCAAGATCGATATCATCAACTACGAGTATAGTTTGATTGATATTTCCTGTGCCTCTTATATTTAAAATATTAGTAAAATTCTTTTGTCTTTTTTTAGTATTTGGATATTGTTGATTCTTCAAAATTGAGTATGTTTCAATTATTGTATTATCTATATCAACTCCATAATATTTTACATTTGAAGCTACAATATAATTGATTGTAATTTTATCATTCAAGAAATCTGAAAAATCAATATCTGTATCTAATTTCTGAATTTTTACGATTATTTCTTTAGTTTTAATATCACTAATTTCTATATTTGGTATTATTGCATTAAGTGAAGATTTATATGACACCTCAATGTGTCCATTATATTTGAAATTATAATTTATCTTTTCTGAAATTAAGTTTTCAATTTCATTTTTATAATTATTTAAATTAAAAAAGAAATTTAAATATATAAAGAATATAAAAAATAATAAAAAAATTGAAGAAAATATATATTTTATAATTTTACTCATAGTTACAACTTGTATTTACCAGATTTGCCTCCTTCTTTTAGTAAAAGTTTTATATCACCTATTATCATACTACGATCTAAATATTTACACATATCATATATAGTAAGTAACCCAATATTTACTCCCATTAAAGCTTCTATTTCTACTCCAGTCTTGCCAACACATTTAACTTCTACCGTACATGAAATAATTTTTTTAGATCTTACTGCTGTAAATTTTACATTAACACCTGTGATGTGAATATTATGTGCCAGAGGTATTAATTTAGAAGTCTCCTTAACTGCTTGAATGGCTGCAGTACTAGCTACAGAAATAACATCTCCTTTTTTATTTGAATTTTTTTCTATAGCATCTATAACATCTGCAGAAACATTAATGATCCCTGTTGCTACTGCTAACCTTTTTGTTATTTTTTTATTTCCAACATCCACCATTTGAACATTGTTTTGTTTGTCAAAATGGTTATTTTTTTTAGATTTTATTTTTGCCATGTAATTTATTCTACAATATTAGTCAATAATTTAATATTATGTCTGATATGAAGATTTTTCTAGCATCAAAAAATAAGGATAAAATCACTGAAATAAATAAGATTCTATCTAAAAATAATATTGATTTGCTGACATGCCATGATATAAATATTCCTGATGTTGAAGAAAATGGATCTACTTTTGTTGAAAATGCATTATTAAAGGCTAAAAGCGCATCTAAAATTGCTAAATTACCAACAATAGCTGATGATTCAGGAATTGAAGTAGATTATTTAAATGGAAGACCGGGTATCATATCAGCACGTTATTCAGGTACAAATGCAACAAATGAGAATAATAACCTAAAATTATTAGAAGAACTAAAAGATGTTCCTTTTGAACAAAGGAAGGCTTGCTATAGATGCGTGATAGTATTTATGAGATTTCCTGAGGATCCTTTTCCATTTATTTCGACAGGTTCTTGGTCAGGATATATTACTGATAAACCTAAAGGTGAGAATGGATTTGGCTATGATCCTATCTTTTATTTGCCGGATTATAAAAAAACATCTGCTGAAATATCACCAGAAGAAAAAAATAAAATAAGTCACAGATCAATAGCTCTTAAAAAATTTGAGGAATTTATTTATAAAAAAAATATAATATAATCATGATATTTCAGAAAAAATATATTCGATTTACATTATTGATATTGGTCATGACTATCTTATCAATGTGTGCAAAAAATCCTGTTTCTGGCATGCCTGATTTTGTAACTATTACAGAACAACAAGAAATTTCAATTGGGGCTTCATATCATCAAAGTATACTTGAGGAACACAAATTATTAAAAGATCGTGAAATTAACCAATATTTTAATTCATTAGGTAAAAAAATTGCAAAACAAAGTCATAGGCCAGAATTAAAATGGCATTTCACACTTATAGATAATCCGACATTCAACGCTTTCGCAACGCCTGGTGGTTATGTTTACTTTTATAGAGGCATACTTGCATATTTTAATTCTGAAGCTGAATTAGCAGGAGTTATAGGTCATGAAATTGCACATATCACAGCGAGACATGCTGTTCGTGGTATGAGTACCGCACAAGTAACGAATATTCTTATTGGATTAGTTGCATCTAGAGTACCAGGTAGTCAACTAACAAATAATGCCTTTAATTTAATGAATCAAATAATTAATAGAGGCTATAGTAGAAAATATGAATTAGAAGCTGATAAAATTGCTGAAGAATATCTTCTAAGATCTGGATATGATCCCTCTGCAATGTCATCTTTTTTGAAAACGATGAAAAATGTAGATGATCTTGAGGTTAGAATTGCTAAAGAAGAAGGAAGACAACCAAATATTGGTTATCATGGCATTTTTTCAACACATCCAGCTACTGAAAAAAGAATTGAGGCTTTAGAATCAAAATCAAAAAATAAACAAAAATCTGATAACAAAGAAAAATTTCTTAAAATGATTGATGGGCTACCATATGGATCAAGTCCAGATGAAGGTTTTGTTAAAAATAATATTTTTTACCATGCTGATCTTGCCATTAAATTCAATATTTTGGAACCATGGATATTAAAAAACCTTCCGGATAAATTAATAATTAGTAAAAATAATTCTTCAATGATTATAAGATATGAAGAATTGCTTAAAGATGATATTGATAATGGTATAACTCCAAAAAAATTTTTAGATGAAGGTATAAATAAAACATCATTTTTATCTAGAAATGAATTAATAGAATCAGAATCATTTAATACAAATAATTTAAATGCGCATACAATTCTATATTCATCTAAAGGATTTAATAAAACAACATACAAAAGATTTACAGCAATTTTTGATATAAATAATAAAAATCCCTATAACACACAGGCGAAACCTAAAGTTTGGATATTTGTCACAACAAGTGACAATTTGAAGGATGATAATGAAAGCAAAATAATGTTTAAAAAATTTTCTAAAATGACAAAAAATGAAATAGATAATGCAAAAGGTCTAAAAATTAGAGTAATTCGTTTTAGAGAAGGAATGACATACGAAAAACTAGCAAAACAATCACCTTTGGGAAAATATGCAGAGGATAAATTAAGATTACTTAATGGTCATTATCCAGATCAAGATCCTAATATAGGTGATTTAATTAAGATAGTTGAATAAAATGAAATTTATGAAAATAAGAAAAAATATTTTTTATGCTCAGTCTGGTGGTGTTACATCTGTTATTAATGCAACTGCATCAGGTATAATTCATGCATATTTTAAAAATAAGAAATATTTTGGAAAATTTTATGCTGGGAAAAATGGTATTATTGGGGCACTAAATGAAGAACTGATTGATATAAGTAAAGAAGATATAAAACAAATAAACTTATTAAAATATACTCCAGGTGGAGCATTTGGTTCATGTAGATTAAAATTAAAATCATCAAAGGAATATAAAAGAATTCTTGATGTCTTTAAGGCGCACAACATTGGGTATTTTTTTTATAATGGAGGTGGCGACTCTCAAGACACAACCCACAAATTGTCTGAATATTGTAAACAGCAAAATTATAATTTAATTTGTATTGGTTTGCCTAAAACTATCGATAATGATTTAGCCATGACTGATAATTGTCCCGGTTATGGTTCAGTTGCCAAATATATTGCAGTATCGACATATGAAGCATCATTAGATATACAATCAATGTGTCAATCTTCAACAAAAGTATTTATTCTTGAAGTAATGGGTAGACATGCTGGTTGGTTAGCAGCTTCAGCGGGGATTTTAAAATCAAATAAAAAAGATGCGCCACATATTATTCTTTTTCCAGAACGTAAATTCATAAAAGAAAATTTTTTAAATGAAGTAAAAAAAATAGTTAATCAAAATGGATATTGTGTGATTGTAGCATCTGAAGGAATTAAAAATAATAAAAATCAATTTATATCAGATTCTGGTACTAAAGATAGTTTTGGTCATTCCCAATTAGGTGGAGTAGCACCAGTACTAGCAAACTTAATAAATCAATCTTTAAAATATAAAGTTCATTGGTCTGTTGCAGATTATTTGCAAAGAGCAGCTAGACATATTAGTTCTAAAGTAGATGTTCAACAAGCTTATGCATTAGGAACAGAATCTATAAAATATGCAAAAATGGGTAAGTCAGGAATAATGTTAACTATAGATAGTAAAAAATCAAAAAAATATTCATGGTCAATTGGTTATACAAAATTAGAAAATGTAGCTAATAAAGAAAAAATACTATCAAAAAAATTTATTTCAACTAATGGGTATGGAATAACACAAGCTTGTAAAAAATACATTTTAAATTTAATTAGTGGAGAAGATTATCCAGAATACAAAAATGGTTTACCAATATATTGTAAATTAAAAAAAACCCTGATTAGAAAAAAATTAAAAAAATTCAAAATATAACTAAGAATTATTTCTAACAATATTCTCTAAAGCTTTAATGAATGTTTCATGTTCATTAATACAAGGTATATATTCAAATTTTTCTCCATTTGATATTAGAAATAATTCTTTTGATTCTTCATTTATTTCTTCCAATGTTTCTAAACAATCAGATACAAAACCAGGACAAAATACTTGGATATCTTTTATTCCTTCAGTAGGTAGTTCTTTTAATCTGTCGCTCAAATATGGTTTGATCCATTCTGATAAACCAAATCTTGATTGAAAAACTATTTCATAAGAATTTTTTTCCAAATTCAAATATTTTGCTATTTGATTAGCGGTAATAATACATTGTTTTTTATAAGGTTCGTTTTTATCTAAATAAGATTTTGGTATACCATGAAATGAAAATAATAACTTTTGACATGGTCCATTCTTTTTTTGAAATGCTTTGATAATCTCTGCTGAAGATTGAATATATAAATCTTCTTGAAAAAAATCTCTAATTATTTTTATTTGCACATTAGATAATATATTATTTTGACTAATAACTGTGTTTATTTTTTCTTCAATAGATTTAGTCGTAGTAGTAGAATATTGAGGAAACATTGGAATAATAATTATTTTTTTATAACCATTTAGACATAGAGATAATAATTTTGATTCTATAGATGGTGTTCCATATCTCATAGCGAAATCAACAAAAAATTTTTGTGATTTCTTTGTATTTAAATAACTTTGTAGTAACTTTGCTTGTTTAACTGTATGAACTAAAAGTGGAGATCCATCTTTTGTCCAAATTTTTTTATATAGTTCTGCACTTTTTTTAGGTCTAGTATTGAGAATTATGCCAAATAGAATGGGTAACCAAATTATTCTTGGTAAACGTATTACATTTTTATCCATTAAAAATTCTCGTAGATATTTTTTTACTTCAAAAGTATTAGGTTCTTTGGGCGTTCCAAGATTAATTAATAAAACAGCTGTGTCGTCTCTTTCAGTAGGCATCATATATGTATCTTAAAATATTATTAATAAGTTGTGTATCTTTGAAAAAGCGGGCTGTTCTTAGATATATGAGATATTAGAAATTCCATTTGATCAGTTAATATTTTGCGACCTCTTAGTATTAAATATTCTACTCTTGAGGGACTAAATGGTATTGCTATAAGAAGCATTCTAGCATCCTCTGGAGTTCTTCCTCCTTTATGATTGTTACATCTTCTACATGCAGTAACCACATTTGTCCATGAATCAGTGCCTCCAAGAGATATTGGTAATACATGATCTCTAGATAATTCCTTCACAAGAAAAACATTTCCACAATACATACATGTATTAGCATCACGCTTGAATAACGTAACATTAGTAAGAGGCGGAGTATATGCAGAATAGTCCAATTTTGTGTGATTTCTCGTTGCAATTATAGAATTTAATGAAATACTGCTCTGACAACTCAATACACGATTATAGCCACCTCTGATGAGCATAGATGAGGATCCACATTCATATGCAATTTGATCATTGCAATAAAGACGTACAGCTGTCTGATAATTTATCCAACCAGTAGGCTGGCCAGCTGAATTTAATCTAAGTATTTGTTGTGTTCCGTACATATTAAACATTATAGTCCCAATATATTAACTTTTAGTGAAACCATTATATGCACTTAAATAAGACATTAAAATATTAATATTAAATAATATTCGTTATATTGCTCATTATTAGGTAACTTTTTCAAATATAATGTGCACTTTTATGGAAAATATGTAGTTTATTAACAGTTTTGTATATAAATGATAAAACATGAGTTTATTAGAAATTATTTCATACAAAAGAAATATATTATCGATAAGTTATTGATAAACATAATAATATTATAATTGCTTATAAATTGTACGATTTGGTAAAGATCAATCGATTTGTCAATTAGTTAGATAAATGACTGCTTATCCACAATTTTATCCACAAAATCTGTGGATAATCATATTATCAAAATATTCAAAATATAAAAAAATAACTAACGTATGTATAATTTAAAATTATGGCAAATATCATCAATATTGTACTAGATATTCCAATCTATCATTCTTTTGATTATTCAACACCAGTAGGTTTCAAAAAATTACAAGCGGGAGTACGTGTAGAAGTACCTTTTGGTAAGAGGAAATTAATAGGTATAGTAATTTCGAAAAAAGATGGGGCATCACTAGATAATAAAAATAAATTTGATCTGAAGAAGATTGCTTCTGTTATTGATGAAAAACCAATATTGGACAAAAAAATTATGGATTTATGTCAATGGAGTTCTAATTATTATCAATATCCTCTAGGACAAGTAATTTTCACAGCAATACCACCTCTTTTACGAAAAGGTCGAGTAATAAAAACAATAAAACAAGAAAAAAGTAATCACATTATAGACTCATCAAAGCCTCCTATAATATTAAATCAAGAACAAAATTTAGTTTTTTCTAAAATAAAAAAAGGATTAAATAAATTCAACAGTTACTTGATTGAAGGAATAACAGGAAGTGGTAAAACTGAATTATATATCAAGATCTCAGAATTCATAATATCAAAAAGAGCTCAAGTGCTTATAATAGTACCAGAAATTAATTTAACACCACAAACAATAAAACGTTTTGAAAAATATTTAAATTCTAATATTGGAGCTTATCATTCATCGTTGACAGAATCTAAAAAATTAGAAATGTGGTCCAAATGCAAAAATGGTGAAATAGACATTATAATAGGAACAAGATCATCTTCTTTTTTACCTTTTAATAATTTAAAACTAATTATTGTTGATGAGGAACATGATAATTCACTTAAACAACAAGAAAAATTTAGATATCATGCACGAGATATTGCTATTGTTAGAGCAATGAAAAATAATATTCCTATAATTTTAGGTAGTGCAACTCCATCATTTGAAACTATACAAAATTGTAAAACAAAAAAATTTGTAAAATTTGAACTAAAAAAGAGATTTCACAAGACTGACCTGCCAAAGATTATGGTCATTAATAGTAATATTGATGAACCTATAGATGGTATTTCTAATGAATTAAGAAAAAATATTCAAAAAGAATTAGAAAATAAAAAACAAATATTATTATTTATAGGAAGAAGAGGATATAGTAATGCACTAATTTGTAAAAATTGTGATTGGATAAGTAAATGCACTAAATGTGATTCTTATATGACCTATCATAATATATCTAAAACTCTTTGGTGTCATTATTGTGGTTTTAGAAAAAGATTTGATTCTACTAAATTATGCCAATGCAAAAATAATTCTAATATATTACCTGTCGGTTATGGTACAGAAAAAATTGAAAAAAAACTTAATGATTTATTCCCAAGTTCAAGAGTTATGAGGATTGATAGTGATACTATAACAAATAATAAAAAACTTATTGAGTTTATAGAAAATGCAAATTCAGGACAAATAGATATTTTGATTGGAACACAAATGCTAGTCAAAGGACACGATTTCCCAAATGTCTCCCTGGTTGGAATTATAGATATTGATTCTGGTTTATATAGTCTAGATTTCAGAGGACTAGAAAAAACCGCTCAATTAATTACACAAGTATCTGGAAGATCTGGTAGACATCAAACACAAGGTAAAGTAATTATCCAAACAAGAAAACCTAATCATCCTCTTATATTGGAACTTCTGAAAAATGGTTACAAAAATTTCTCTGAAAAAGCATTAATAGAAAGAAAAGAAGCCTTATTGCCACCTTTCAGTTATATCGCTCTACTTAGAGCTTCTTCATTAAAAAAAAATGATAGTCAAAATTTTCTAGAAAATATAAAAAATTATTTTAAAAATGATAATAATGTAAAATTTTTAGGCCCCGCTCCTGCCCCAATTGCTAAGAGAAATAATAGATATACATTTCAAATGATGATTAGTTCTTTAAATAGGAAATTTTTACTACTAAAATCTCATCAAATAAGAGAATATATATTAAAAAGAAAATTAAATAATATAAAATGGTCAATTGATGTTGATCCAATAGATTTGTATTAATGAGTATATATTTTGAAAGATATCCTAAAAAAAGCAATAATTAAATCTCTTATAGATAGAATCGAAGAGACAGAATTAATTTCAGAAGTAGAAATTCAACAAGCTACAACAAAACATATCGAAGTTGATTATTTCTCAAATATTGCAATGAAATTATCAAAAAGATTAAATGATAATCCAATAAATATAGCTAATCAAATTGTTAAAAAACTTAATATATATAAAGAATTTACATGTAAAGTTGAAAAACCAGGTTATATTAATTTTCAAATAAATCAATCAGAGAAAAATCATATTATAAAATTAATATTGGATTCTAAAGATTTGTTATCATCATGCAAAAGTGATAAACCAAAAAAAATAAATGTTGAATTTGTTTCCGCTAATCCAACAGGACCACTACATGTTGGTCATGGAAGAGGTGTGGTATATGGAAATATAATTGCTAAATTCTTAAAAATACAAGGACATACTGTGGTTAAGGAATACTACATAAATGATTTTGGAAATCAAATGGAAAAACTGATAGAAAGTATTTTTGTACATATAGATGATGAACATATTAAATCAAAGGATAAAGATTTATACCTAGGTGATTATATAAAAAAGATAGCATTTGATTTAAAACAAGATTTAGGTAATAACTATAATAAAAAATCCAAAGAAACGAAAAAATATATTTTAGATAAAATAATAAATCTTATAAAAGTACCATTACATGGTCTCGATATTGTTTTTGATAATTGGTTTTATGAAACATCATTGTTTAAAGATAATTTAGTATCCAAAATTATTGATAAACTAAAAGAAAAAAAATATACAATCGAAAATGATGGAGCGCTTATGTTTAATGCAGATGAACCAAGAGTTCTAATCAAGTCTAATGGAGACTATACTTATTTTGCAACTGACTTGGCATACCATGATTTAAAAATGAAAAATTATGATACGGTAATAAATGTTTGGGGTGCTGATCATCATGGCTATGTTCCAAGAATTAAACTTGGATTAGAAGCACTTGGTCATGATATTCAAAATCTTGATATTCATCTAATTCAATTTGCTAATTTATTTAGAGGGAATGAGAAAATTTCAATGTCGACTAGAAAAGGTGATTTTGTTGAATTAGAAACACTACGGAAAGAAATTGGAAATGATGCAATGAATTTCTTTTATTTAACTAAAAATAAAGATCAACATTTAGACTTTGATTTGAATACTGCAATTGAAGAAAATAAAAATAATCCTGTTTATTACATACAATATGCATATGCAAGAATTAATAAAATTTTGAGTAAAATAAATAATATAAATAATTATAAATTTGATCCAACAAGCTTAAATCATAAAAATGAAAAAGATATAATATCAATACTTAATAATTTTGATGATACATGTAAAAATACAATATTAAAGTTACAACCTCATCTTATGACGAATTATCTTATCAAACTTGCACAAAATTTTCATAGTTATTATGCAAATGTAAAAATATTGACAGATAAAATTGATTACAACAAAATTCATCTAATAAGAGCTGTTCAGAAAATATTAAATACTGGATTAAATTTACTAAATATTAATGCGCCAAAGGAAATGTAATGAAACAAAATAAGATTGCAATAATATATGATTTTGATGGAACATTAACCCCAAAAACTATGCAAGATTATACAATCATACCTAAATTAGGAATAAATTCTCAAAAATTTTGGGCATCAATATTGAAAGAATCAAAATCTACTGGTGGAGAACTCATGATGGTATATATGAGACGTCTTTTGGATGAAGCTGAAAAAAAAGGTATGAAGATCTCAAAAAAAGAATTTAATAAAATGGGTAGAAACATAGTTTACTACAATGGAGTAAAAACTTGGTTTAATAATATAAATAACTATACAAAAAAATTATTTAAGGATATAAAAATTGCACACTATATTATATCTGCAGGTCATTTAGAGATATTAGAGGGCATATCTATTAAAAAATTTATTACAAAAATTTTTGCTTCTGAATATTTTTATAGAAAAAATGGATATGCTGTTTTTCCAAAAACTGTTGTAACAGATACTACAAAGACTCAATACTTGTTTCGTATTAATAAAGGAAAAGAAAAAATCTCTGAGAGTATAAATAATCATATGCCTGAAAATAAACGACCGATACCATTTCATAATATTATTTATATAGGTGATGGTATGACAGATGTACCAAGTATGGCTTTAATTAAAAAAGAAGGTGGTCATTCAATAGCGGTATATGAAAAAAAACAAAAAAAACAAATTAATACATGTAAACAATTATTAAATGCAAATAGAGTTGATTTTATAGCAGAAGCAGATTACAACAATAAAGGTCAACTATACAAAAGAACATGTCTATTGCTTGATCATATAGTAGCAAAAATTAAATATAGTGTAGAATTAGAAAAATGTAAAAAAATAAAAACTTATTAATCTTCTTTCACTAAAGTTAAATTATTAAGTCTATCTAAAAATTTAAATTCAAGTTTTTTAACATCAAATGATTTTTTTAAATTATTTAATACAAGATCAATATCTATTTCTTTGCAACTATATAGATCTAATTGAAATAATCCGGGATTAGGTTCATCCCATATATGTAAAACTATATGACTTGTTTCAATTAGAGCCATACATGTAATCCCACGATTGCCTTTTTGATCAACATAAGAAATTGTTGGTCCTTGCAATAGTTTCATATCAATTATTTTTATAAGATTTGTCATCCAATCCAATACAATATAAAGATCATTTTTTGTTGGACAATTATCTACTTCTGCTCTTACAATTAAATGTTTATGTTCTAGTTTTGACATTATCTGCTATATTAATAATAGCAATTATATACATAAATATAATTTTCTCTAATAAAAATGAAAAAAAAATTAATATCAGAATATAACAAAGAAACTGGAACAGTTTTTTCAGTTGAATATTTAAAAAAACTTGCTCAAGTGAGGTCTAAGTTTCAATTAATTGAAGTCTATCAGACAAAAAAATTTGGTAAAGTATTATTGATAGATAAATGTTTTATGCTTACAGAAAAAGATTATAAATACTATCATGAAGGTTGTATAGATATATTAAGAAACAAAATTAATAAAAAAACTAATATATTGATTATTGGTGGAGGTGATTTTGCATTAGTTAAAAGTTTGAGTAGATTTGATAAAATTAGTTCAATAACATTAGTAGAGATAGATGCAAAAGTTATAGATATTTGTAAAAAATTTTTCCCACAATTCTTTAAATTACAATCAAAATTTAAACAAAAACTAAATATTGTAATTGATGATGGTTATAATTGGGTAAAAAAAAATAAAACAAAGTTTGATATATCTATAATTGATTGTACTGATCCAAATCATATAGCTTCTAAATTATATTCATATAATTTTTATAAATATATTTTTCAAAATACAAAAAAAAACGGATTAATTATTCAACAAGCTGGGAATCCAATTATACATACAAAAAACATTATACAACCAATGTGTAAAAAACTAGAAAAAGTCGGATTTATAAAACCACAATTATTTTCATTTCCAATGCCAACATACCCACTTGGTACCTGGTCTTTTATAAAAAGTTGTAAAAATAACTAAATTAAAGGGCTTCTTTTCCTTTTTCTCCAGTCCTAACACGTATAGCTTCTTCCAAATTAAGAATAAAGATTTTTCCATCCCCAATTTTTCCTGTGCTAGCTGTAGATAGTATAGTTTCAACAGTTTTATCAACTAGATCATTATCAACAGCAATTTCTAGTTTTACTTTTGGAAGAAAATCTACTACATATTCAGCGCCTCTATAAAGTTCAGTATGACCTTTTTGTCTACCAAAACCTTTTACTTCAGTAGCTGTGATACCAGTAACACCAATGTTTGAAAGTGCTTCTCTTACTTCATCGAGTTTGAACGGCTTTATTATTGCGTATATAAATTTCATAAATATAATCCTTTAAAGGTTAATTGTAGTACATGAATCAATTATGATAAACGTCCTCAAAAACTTATAATAGTTAAAAACTTAATCCTACTGTAATATTAAAATATTCAGTATCTTGATTATTGTTTGGTGTTGCTCCTGCACCACCATCATTATTTGCTCCAACTACACCTACAACATCAAAACCAGCTAAACTCGTTTCATAAGATAACTCATGAGCGGCTGAATGTAGACTGCCTCCAGTAAAAGTCATATAACTATAACTAACAGGTCCTAGTGGAACCGATAAAGTAAAGTGTCCATAATCAGAACTTGCGTTGGATCCATCACCTTTATAACTTCCAAATATAGCACCATCAATAGCAAATAATCCAAAATCCATACCTACTTGGACTTCTTCATAGTCTCTATCCCAATCATCCGTGTAATAATAACCTGATACACCGACATAACTTGGTATTCCAAAAATTTCCATATTGTAGCCAGCATAGATATCGTATTCCATACCATCTCCACCACTACTTCCTCCTTTATCTCCAACTCTAGCCCACCAGGTTCCAATATAGAAATTACCTGATTCTATATCAGCTCCAAAGCTATAAGATGAATTTTGCTGAAAAGCACCTCTAAACCAATATTCAGTCATATATCCAACATTAAAAGTTAGACCACTACTGGTTCCGGATGCAGATCCTTCTGATGTAGATGCTGATTCACCACCAGCATTAACAGAAGAAAATGTTAATAAAATTCCTGCAATTACAGAAAATACATATTGTAAAAATTTTTTCATTAGTTGCTCCCTAATCTATATAAGTTTTCTTAGACGTTTATCGTAAATAAATATAGCTTTTAACCATAAAATTAAAAACTCGTCAATTCTTATAAAACACTCATTTTTATGCGTGTCAGTATATACGTCAGTTAATAATAATTTAAAAACCGAGAAATGTCGATATATCAACCTATAAGATGATATAAGCCTTTCAAGCAGTTTTTTCACATTTTTAACCATATAATATAAAAATTTCATACATTCTATTAAGTTCGACGTTTATCATTGATAAAAGTACTCTCATTAAAATATATGCATAAATCATGCCAAGATAAGAAAATATCGATTTTAATTGTATACGTAAGTTATAATGGTCTAAAATATTTAAAATGCCAAATTGTGACATTTTTTATGTATTTTGCACCATTTTTGAGCAAATTATGTTGAGGAATTAAAAATGATTGAATCCAAAATATTCATTGAATTAATTGAAAAGATAAATGAGTTACTACCAAAGAGTAACGGTAGTTTAAGATCAGATATTAAAGATAATATAAAAATACTTTTAGAAGAGTATATAAAAAAAATGAATATGGTTTCAAAAGATGAATTCGATGTTCAAAAAGAAGTTTTATTAAAAACTAGATTAAAATTAGAAGAACTTGAAAAAAAAATAAAATAATTTATTTGGATTTTTCAATCATATAATCTACGGCAGACTTAACTTCTTCATCTGATAATGAAGCTAATCCTCCTTTAGCTGGCATAACACCTACACCATTAATTGCTGAATCATATAAATGATCTATCCCTTCATTAATTCTTGATACCCATTGTGACTTATTTCCTGTAATTGGCGATCCTGCAGCACCATTATCATGGCAAGACCCACAAATCATTTTATAAACTTTTTCTCCAGAATTCGAAACAGAAGAAGCTCCAGCAGCAAGTTGTATTTTAGGTTTAATCACAGGATTGCTAGCAAGATTTTCACTCGCATTAGGCAATGTTCTTTTATCTACTAATGAAACTAACTCATCTTGATGATTTTCTTTGCTAGGGTTTGAAGCAAAAACAATAGAAAGTACTGTAATAAATATGGTAAATAAAATAAAAATAACAGTTATAATGGCAAAATTTTTAAAAAAGTCTTTATCTGATGTTTCGTTATTCATTCTGATTTTATATGATTTTTCTTTGGTTAGATTATACTAAATGTATTGCAAATTAAAACTATATTTTGCGTCTGTAGCTCAGATGGATAGAGCGCTGGCTTCCGGAGCCAGAGGTCAGAAGTTCGAATCTTCTCAGGCGCTTCATTCAGATAACGATAATCTTTCTGCTGCTATAATTGTATTTTCAATTAAAGCACATACAGTCATAGGCCCAACACCACCAGGTACTGGAGTTATAGCAGAAGCCTTCTTAGATACAGAATCAAAATCTACATCTCCACACAATTTCCCATCAATATTATGTATTCCAACATCAATAACTATACATCCACTTGGAATTTGATCGCCCGTAACAAATTTTGGTTTGCCTACAGCAACTATAATTACATCTGCATCAGCTAATTTAGCTGGTATATCTCTAGTACGGGAATGGCACATAGTAACAGTCGCATGTTGTTGTTGGCATAAAATTGAAACAGGTTTCCCAACTATATTTGATCTACCAATTACAGTTACATTTTTTCCTTTTAAATCAAGATTTATAGATGCAATCATTTGCATAATACCTTTTGGGGTACAAGATACAAGTGTCTCTTCGCCTAAGAATAATTTTCCAACATTAGTTGGGGTAAAACCATCAACATCTTTAGAAGGATGTATACTATTTAAAACTTTTGTAACTGATATATGATCTGGAAGAGGTAATTGAACAATTACACCATGAATGTTTTTATCATTATTAA
>CAYFGJ010000003.1:0-27084 GCA_964342835.1 uncultured Ectothiorhodospiraceae bacterium
AAAAATTATATCATCTTGGCCAGATAATGATATTGATGTTGTTATACCAATACCCGATACAAGCAGAATATCTGCACTTGAATTATCTAGTTCATTAAACAAACCATTCAGAGAAGGATTTATAAAAAATAGATATATAGGTCGCACTTTTATTATGCCTGAACAAAATCAAAGAATTAAATCAGTTAAAAGAAAATTAAATGCAATTACATCAGAGTTTAAAAATAAGAATGTATTATTAGTAGATGATTCAATTGTTAGAGGAACTACTTCTAGACAAATTATTGAAATGGCAAGAGATGCAGGTGCAAAAAAAGTATATATGGCATCTGCTGCTCCTCCTGTAAAATTTCCTAATGTTTATGGAATAGACATGCCTGCGAGCAATGAATTTGTAGCCGATAATAAAAGTGAGAAAGAAATTACAAAATTTATAGGCGCAGACAAATTATTTTATCAAGATTTGGATGATTTGATTAGTTCTGTACTTGATTCATCTTCACCTATAAAAGAATTTGATGCTTCTTGTTTTGATGGTAAGTATGTAACAGGTGATGTAACAGAAAAATATCTTAAAGAACTTGATGATTTGCGCAATGATGCATCTAAGAAACTGCATAAACTAGATATGACTGATGATGTTATAGTGTATTAATATGGATTATAATGAAATTCTAAAAAATTCTAAATCCCACTTACAATTATCCATTAAAGATCAGTTAGAAAAATTTATAATTGTAATAATTAAACTTCAAAAATTATTACTTATAAATGAAGACCAGATTATTTTTGAATCTGACATTTCAACATCTAAATTTGGTATCGGCAACAAAGAGAACTCATTTATGACACCACTAGGCTCACATATAGTTTGTGATATGATTGGCGATGGATATCCTATTGGTACAGTATTTAAAGGAAGAAAATTAACTGGCGAAAATATGAGTGATTTGGTGGTCTCCGATACTGATTTAGTTACTACAAGAATAATTAGATTAGATGGGCTAGAAGATAATATTAATAAAGGTGGAAATGTTGATACATATTCTAGATATATTTACATACATGGAACACCTCATGAAAATAAAATTGGTGAACCTGCTTCACATGGATGTGTCAGAATGAAAAATAATGAAATAATTAAATTATTTGATCTAATACAGGTAGGAACCCCAGTATTATTTATTAGTTATTAGATATCTTTTTAATTAAATCTGTGGGTTTATTGATAATAAAATCAGCATCCCATTGTCGTATATCGGTGTTTTCTTGAATAAAACCAAAATTAGCTGCTACAGATTTAATTCCAGCTTTTTTAGCTGCAATAATATCTCTCTCATCATCACCAATATATAAAACTTTAGATGGGTTTATTTTTAATTTATTACATGCCATTAAAAGAGAATCCGGCTCAGGTTTCGCAGATTCAACCATATCACCAGTAACTAAACAATGTAATCTTTCATTTACATTCAATCCTTTTAAAATTCTATTTACATATTTACTATGTTTATTAGTTACTATTCCCCACTTAATATTTTGTTTTTCAATATCAGAAATTAATTTATCCATACCATCAATCATTGTTGTGTAGATAAAGCAATTTTGAGAGTATTCATTCAAAAATTCTGCCCGAATTAATGAAGAATCAAGTGCTCTTTGATTTATTTTTTCTGCATATTCAATAATTCCTATTGCACCTTTTGATATATGATATTTTAGATCATCACAATCAACTTTTTTAAATTTATGATTCAATAAAATATTATTTAATGCGTTACACATATCAATGGTTGTGTCAGCAAAAGTGCCATCTAAATCAATAAGAACTGCACTGATATTATCAAATATTATTTTTTGCATGTATAAAATAATTAATTCCAGTAAATGACGATATTCTAAAATCTAAAATTAATGGATCAAAAATCATACCATTAATTTCTTTAACTTCGCAATTGAATTGATCAAGCATATTATGTATTTCCGATGGTTTGAGAAATTTTTTATATTGGTGTGTACCTTTAGGTATAATATTTAACATATATTCTGCTATAACTTTAGATACAATAAAAGACTTTATATTTCTGTTAATGGTTGATAAAAAAATATTAGAATTTTTTTTTGATAATATAATTATTTTTTTTAATAATTTTTCTGGATTTGGTACATGTTCAATTAATTCAAAACAAACAATACAATCATATTTTTGTTTTTCTTGCAAATCATCGACACTTGCACATTTATAATTAATTTTAAGATTATTTTCTTTTGCGTGTTTTTTAGCTATATCAATTGTTTTTTTAGATGCATCAATTGCTGTTACTATTGCTCCTTTTTTTGCTAATTCTTCAGCAAGTAATCCACCCCCGCAACCAATATCTAAAATTTTACTACCTTTAATGGAACATCTATCACTTATGTATTTTACTCTTAACGGATTCAATTTATGTAAAACTCTGTATGGTCCTTTTTTATTCCACCATTCGAACGCATTATTATCAAAGTTTTCTATTTCTTTTTTATCAATATTCATTAATTATTTATTATCTAGAATGTCTACCTTAACACAATATTAATCAAATTTTACTATTAAAAAATATTACAATATTTTTGAGACTAATTTTTAATTCTTGTTTCAAATTGATTATGTGCTGTTTTTTGGATACTTATAATATATATCGTATAACGTACGGCTTTATGCTAAAATAGTGATTTATCAATACTTTTGGGACTTTAAGCTGGTATGCCGGAAAATCAAGATATTCGTTTAAAAACTGAAATGGAACAATCTTATTTAGATTATGCTATGAGTGTAATCGTTGGCAGGGCTTTACCTGATGTACGTGATGGATTAAAACCTGTACATAGAAGAGTTTTATATTCTATGCATGAACTCAATAATGGATGGAATAAATCTTATAAAAAATCCGCCAGAATTGTTGGCGATGTTATAGGTAAATATCACCCTCATGGTGACACAGCCGTATACGATACGATTGTTCGTTTAGCACAATCATTTTCAATGAGACACCCTTTAATAGATGGACAAGGTAATTTTGGTTCAGTTGATGGTGATTCGCCAGCTGCCATGAGATATACAGAAGTTAGAATGGCAAAACTATCACACGAACTCTTACAAGATATAGAAAAAAATACAGTTGAGTTTAATCCAAATTATGATGGATCAGAACACGAACCAACTGTATTGCCTACTAGAGTACCAAATCTTTTAGTTAATGGTTCAGCTGGTATTGCCGTTGGATATGCAACAAATATTCCACCACACAATCTAATAGAAACTATCGATTGTGCTACTGCAATTATTGATAATCCGGAATTAGCTAATCCAGATAATTTATCGGTTTTAAAAGAACAATGTAATCTTCAGGGGCCAGATTTTCCAACTGGAGGTGAAATTAAAGATGATGGTGGTATAGATAATGCACTTAAAAGTGGAAGAGGATCATTTAAAATCAGAGCCAAATATAATATAGAAAATAAAAATGATAGAACATCAATTGTTGTAACAGAATTACCTTATCAGGTAAACAAAGCTAAATTAATAGAAAACATAGCTCAACTTGTAAAAGATAAAAAAATTAATCAGATTAGTCAATTAAGAGATGAGTCAGATAAAGATGGAATGAGACTTGTAATAGAATTAAAACGTGGTGAACAACATGATGTTTTGTTAAGTACTTTATATAAACACACAAATATGCAGACATCGTATTCTGCTAACATGGTTTGTTTAGTTGATGGTGAACCACAAACACTTGGATTTAGTTCTATAATTTCAGAATTTATAAAACATCGAAGAGAAGTTGTTACTAAAAGAACATTATTTGATCTAAACAAAACTAAAAATAAAGCACATATGCTAGAAGGATTAGGCATCGCTTTAGTTAATGTAGATGAGGTTATTACTTTAATTAAAAAAGCTAAAAGTATACAAGAAGCAAAAGATAAATTGATTAAGAAAAATTGGAATCCTGGTCAGTTAATTAAATTTTTAGGTGTTGTAGATAAGCAAACAGAAAATTTTATAAAAACTGATACTACTTATGGTTTAACAAATAAGCAGTACAAATTATCTCCAATACAAGCCCAAGCTATTTTGGACCTTAGATTGCAAAAGCTTACAAATTTGGAACAAGAAAAAATTTTTAATGATTATGAAAATTCAATATCGGATATAAAAACATTTATTAAAATTCTTTCCAGTCCAACAGAATTAGATAATGTAATTAAAAATGAATTACAGCATATAAAGAATGAATACGGAGAAGAACGTAGATCTAAAGTTTCTTCTGATGAAGGAGAATTAAAAAAAGAAGATCTGATCAAGAAAGAGGAAGTAATTGTAGTGTTGACAAAAGCAGATTATGTTAAAAGACTACCTGTGATTGGCTTTAAGAGTCAAAGAAGAGGAGGCAGGGGTATTAATGCTACTAAATTCAAAGAAGGAGATGAAACAAAATTAATTTGTCAGGCTCATACACATGATGTTTTGTTATGTTTTTCAACTATTGGTAAAGTTTATGCGATTAGAGTATTTGATCTTCCAGATCCAAGTAGACAAGCTAGAGGAAGGCCCATAAACAATGTTTTACCACTAGCAAATGATGAATATATAAGTACATTTGTAGTTATAAAATCTTTTAATGAATCTGGATATTTATTTTTATCAACTAAGAAAGGAATGGTTAACAAAATCTCGCTAGACTTATTCAAAAAAATTAGAAATAGTGGGTTAAAAGCTATTTTATTAAAATCTGGTGATGAACTTTTAGGCGCTACTCATACAACAGGTAATTCTGAGATAATGTTAGTGGCGGATAGCGGAAAAGTGATAAAATTTTCTGAAAAAGATATTAGAGTCAGATTCCGTGGTACACAAGGAGTTAAAGGAATTAATTTAACAAAGAAATCTAGATTAGTTTCATTATTAAAACCTAAATCTGGACAAATCATTACTGTTACTGAGAATGGTTATGGTAATAGAGTGGATACAGCTAATTATAATATACAAAAACGCGGTGGACAGGGCGTAATTGGCATCAAAACATCAAAAAGAAATGGACATGTTATTGGAGCAGTTCATGTTGATAAAAAGGATAATATTATTTTGATTACTAATAAGGGAAAAACTATAAAAATATGTGTTGATGATTTATCTATTATTGGAAGAAATACCCAGGGAGTTAGGTTACAAGTTTTACAAGATGATGAAAAGCTAGTTGCTGTTTCTAAGGAAAATATAAATTCGAATATATTATGAAAAATAAATTAAAGCAAATTAGAGAGAAAATTGATCAGATTGATAAGAAAATATTATCTAATCTGAATAGACGAGCTAATCTTGCTAAAGAAATAGCAAAAGTAAAATCATCATTCAAAGAAAGTGTATTTAGGCCTGAAAGAGAATCACAAATATTAAATAATTTAATTAAATCAAATAAAGGACCAATGAAAAAAGATCACTTAATATCAATATATAAGGAAATTATATCTTCATGTTTGTCCTTAGAAACAAATATTAAAGTATCTTTTTTAGGGCCGAAAGGGTCTTTTAGTAATGCTGCTACAACAAGATTTTTTGGATCTAATATATCAACAACATATGCATCTTCAATTGATGAAATTTTTGATAATGTTTTATTAGATACTTCGGATTATGGAGTAGTCCCTGTTGAAAATTCTAACCAAGGAACAATTAATCAGAATATAGGTTTACTTATATCTAAACCTATAACAATTTGCGGAGAAATAAACTTAGTTATTAATCATTGTTTATTATCAAAAGCTTCTAATATTAGTTCAATAAAAACTGTCTATGCCCATGAACAATCATTTATGCAATGTCGTAATTGGTTGAAAAAAAATTTAAGTCATTCTGATATTATAAATGTATCTAGCAATTCTGAAGCTGCTAAAAAAGCAGCTCGGAGTACTAAATGTGCTGCTATTGCAAGTCATGTATGTGCTGAAGAATATAAATTAAATATATTAAAGAAAAATATACATGATAATCCAAATAATATTACAAGATTTATAATTATAGGAGATAGACCCGTAGCTATATCTGGAATAGATAAAACATCAATAATTGTATCAGCTAGCAATAAAGCTGGGGCATTACATTCTATACTTGAACCGTTAACCAAAAATAAAATTAGCATGACCAAAATAGAGTCTATACCAACAAAAATTAATAATTGGGAATATATGTTTTTTATTGATATAGAAGGTCATATTTCACAACCAAAAATTAAAAAAGCTTTAGATGCAATAAAAAGAAAATGTTCTTTTTATAAACATTTAGGTTCATATCCAAAAAGTATTTAATATATATGTCTACTAAAACATCAATATTTAGCTATAAACCAGGGCAGAGCATAGATTATGTTAAAACTAAATATAAACTTGCTGATGTTATAAAGTTAGCTTCTAATGAAAATCCATATGGGCCAAGTAAAGATGTTACTAAGGCGGTAAAAAACCTTATTCAAGAGATACATAGATATCCAGATAGTCATTCAAATAAATTGAAAAATTCTCTGGTAAAAAAATTATCTCTTAAAAATATTAATGAAAATAATATATTAATAGGTAATGGTTCTAATGAAATATTAGAATTTGTTGCAAGAGCTTTTTTGGATCATAAATCAGAAGTAATTTTTTCAAAACATTCATTTTTAGTTTATAAAATTATTTCTAATTTATCAAAAGCTAAAATTATAGAGACCAAACCTATTTCTAATAAATATAATCAGTTTTTAGGTACTGATCTAAATAAGATTTTAGAAAAAATTAATAATAAAACTAAAGTTATATTTATTGCGAATCCGAATAATCCAACAGGGACAATTCTCGATATATCTGAGTTAAGTAATTTCTTAAAATACATACCAAAAAAAATTATTGTTGTAATAGATGAAGCTTATTATGAATATTCGGCTTATCTTAATAAATCATCTGCTGTAAATCTTATAAAACAGTTTCCAAATCTCGTGGTAACAAGAACTTTTTCAAAAATTTATGGATTGGCAGGATTACGTGTTGGTTATGGTATTGGATCAAAAAATATCATAAATATATTAACGGCATACAGACAACCATTTAATATTAATATCGTGGCCCAGTCACTAGCTGATATTGCTTTAAGTGATCAAGAACATGTCAAATATTGTCTTAAAAAAAATTTAGATGGGATGAATTACATAATTTCATGTTTCGAAAAACTAGGAATAGATTATCTCAGTCCATATGGAAATTTTATAACTTTAAATTTAGGTAAAAATACTAAGACACTTTACAATAAATTAATTAGGAAAGGTATTATTTTGAGGCCACTTGATAACTACGGTTTAAATAGTTATTTAAGATTAACTATAGGGACAAGTTCTGAAAATGATATTTTTATTAATACCTTCACTAAAATTCTTAAGAAGAAATAATGTTTAATAATATTTATATATTTGGATTAGGTATGATGGGTGGATCAATAGCATTATCCATAAAACAAAATAAACTTGCTAAAAATATTATTGGATATGATACTAATTCAAGTTCACTTAAATACTCAGTTAGAAATAATTTTATTGATGAAGCTGATAATTCTAATTTTCAAAAAATTAAAGAAGCTGATTTAATAATTATATGTGCACCATTGAGTGAGTATGTAGATATTTTAAATATTATTAAAAAATATTCATCAACAAAGTGTCTAATAACAGATATTGGTAGTACTAAAGTTAAAGTTACTGATGATGCTAAAAAAATATTTAAGAATAGTCATAAAGTATTTATTGGTTCACATCCATTAGCTGGTAAGGAAAAAAGCGGAATTAGGCAATCAAAAAAAAATTTATTAGAAAATGCGAGAGTTATTGTAACTTTTGAGAAAATCACTAGCAAAACTAAATTAATTAAAAAATTTTGGAATAATTTAGGATGTGAAACATCTAGCATGACCCCAAAAACCCATGATTTGATCGTTTCTAAAACCAGTCATGTCCCTCATTTATTATCTTATACACTGGTAAGCACAATACTTAAAGAAAAAAATATTAAAAATTTAAATGACTTTACTGGTGGAGGTTTCAGAGATTTTGCACGTATTGCTTCTAGTAACCCTTTAATGTGGAAAGATATATCGGCCACTAATATGAAAAATATATTAAAATCACTTGATGTTTTATCAAATGAATTTAAATTAGTTAGATCGATGATTAATAAAAAGAATTTTAAATCACTTCATAGATACTTTAAAAATATTAAAGATAAGCTATCATAAATAATGATGGATCATTCACATAGTATAGCAATAAATGATTCAAATGAGTTGTCAGGAACTATAGTAATTCCTGGAGACAAATCAATCACTCATCGTTCTATAATTATGGGATCATTATGCGAAGGTACTCTTAAAGTATCTAATTATTTAGATTCAGAAGATTGTAATAATACAATCGAGGCAATGCAAAACTTAGGTGTTGATATTATAAAAAATAAAGATCATCTATTAATTAATGGAAAAGGACTTAATTCATTAAAAGCGCCAAAAAAAATAATCAATGCTGGAAATTCAGGAACACTTGCAAGATTATTAATTGGTGTATTGGCTATGCAACCATTTGAATCTAAAATTATTGGCGATTCATCTTTATCTAATAGACCAATGCAGCGTATTATAGATCCATTATCTGAAATGGGTGCTAATATATCATCAATAAATGGAATGCTACCGATAAAGATCATACCTTCTGAAAAAATTAGTAATATTAAATTTATATCCAAAATTGCTAGTTCACAATTAAAATCTGCAATATTATTAGCGTCACTGTATCCTGAAGGAGAATCAATGATTGAAGAAAGTATCAAGACTCGTGATCACACAGAAAATCTTTTGAAGTATTTAAACTACCAAATTAATATCGAAGATAAGACAATTTATCTTGTTGGACAAAAAAAAATGATTGCTAAAGATATATCTGTACCATCAGATATATCTTCAGCAGCTTTTTTTATAGTTGCAGCATTAATAACAAATAAATCTGATGTAATTTTAAAGAATATTGGAGTCAATCATTTGCGTACAGGTATTATTGATGTTCTTCTTGAAATGGGAGCAGAAATTAAAATTTTAAATAAAAAGACTGATGGATTTGAAGAGTTTGCAGATATACAAGTTAAATCATCACAACTAAAACCTATAAATTTGAAAGGCAAAATAACATCAAGATTAATTGATGAATTCCCTATACTTTTTATTGCCTGTGCTACTTGTAAAGGTATTTCAAGAATTGAAAATATACAAGAATTAAAATTCAAAGAAAGTAATAGAATTGAATCGATGCAAATAGGCTTAAAGAAACTAGGAATAAGTGTAAAAACCACATCAGATTCTATAGAAATCGAAGGAGGTAAAATACAAGGAGGAATAGTTGATAGTTTTCAAGATCATAGAGTTGCTATGTCTTTTTTAATTGCTGGATTAGTATCTCAAAAACCTATTACAGTAATTAATACATCTAATATAAACACATCCTTCCCTAATTTCTTTTCTACTTTAAAAGAACAGAATATAAAATTATATAAAATATGAAATCAGATATACCAATAATAACAATTGATGGTTTAAGTAGTTCTGGCAAAACCACAATATCTAAAATGTTATCAAAAAAAATGGGATGGAATTTATTAGATAGTGGAAAATTATATAGAGCAATAGGCTATCTTGTTAATAAAAAGTCCATAGATATAAAACAAAAGTCAAAAGTGGAATCATTAATTCAAAATTTAAAACTAGATACATCTTTTGGAGAAACTGAATATAAAATCTTTTATATAAATGAAGATATTAGTATATATTTAGAAAATGAAGAAATTGGAGTTTACGCATCACAAGTAGCTAAATTAGAATATATAAGAAGTATGTTGTTACCCCTACAACATTCTAGTTTAAAAAAACCAGGGTTAATTGCTAATGGGAGAGATATGGGAACCAAAGTTTTTCCTAATGCTCAACTCAAATTATTTTTTACTGCATCTCTAGAAATTAGAGCTAAAAGAAGATTTTTAGAAATGAAAGATACTGGAAAACACAAGAACTTAGAGGAAATTCTTAAGTCTCTCCAAGAACGCGATGAAAGCGATATTAATCGTAAGATATCACCATTAATACCTGCCACTGATGCTCAGATAATAGACTCTAGTAATTTAAATATTGAGACTGTTCTTGATAAAATATCTAAATTGTATACTATATCAGAAGCTTAAATAGAAAGAGGTAAGTTATTAATGGATAATCATCAAGAATTTGAAACTTTATTTAAAGATAGTATTAGTAAAGTTGATATGACACCTGGATGTATTATTAAAGCGCAAGTTATAGAAATAAAAGATGATTTCGTTATTATCAATGCTGGCCTTAAATCAGAAGCTATTATATCAAAAAATCAATTCATTGATTCCGAAGGCAATCTAGAAGTCAAGATTGGTGATAATGTTGAAGTCACATTAGATACTGTTGAGGATGGTTATGGTGCAACTATATTATCTAGAGAAAAAGCAAAAAGAATAAAAGTTTGGAAAGAATTAGAAGGTTATCAGCAGTCACAGGAAATTATTAAAGGAAAAGTATGTGGCAAAGTTAAAGGAGGATTTACAGTTGAACTAATGAATGTAAAAGCTTTTCTTCCTGGTTCACTTGTGGATATTAGACCATCTAAAGAGACAGATTATTTAGAAGGAAAAACATTAGATTTTAAAATTATTAAGATGGATAAAATTAGAAATAATATTGTTTTATCTAGAAAAGCAGTTTTGATGGATCAAAATACTTCACCAGAAGATATAGCTGAAAAATATACTGAAGGTAAAATTGTTAGCGGTTATATAAAAAATTTAACAGATTATGGAGCTTTTATAGATCTAGGTGGCATTGATGGTTTGCTTCATATAACAGATATCTCTTGGAAGAGAATTAACCACCCAAGCGAAGTACTCAAAGTAGGTGAAGAAATTCAAGTAGTTGTTTTAAAGTATGATACCGAAAAAAATAGAGTTAGTTTAGGAATGAAACAATTAGGAGATGATCCGTGGGATAAAGTATCAAAACAATTTGAACTTAATTCTAAGTATAAGGGGAAAGTTGTGAATATAGCTGATTATGGTGTATTCATAAACTTGGGAGATAATATAGAAGGACTTATCAGAACATCCGAACTAGATTGGACTAACAAAAATGTTAATCCTAATAAAGTTTTGTCTATTGGCGATGATATAGAGGTCTTAGTAACAGAGATTGATAATGAGAAAAGAAGAATTTCTTTGAGTTATAAACAATGTTTAGAAAATCCTTGGGTTAAATTTGAAGGAAAACATAAAAAAGGAGATAAACTAGTAAGTGAAATTAAATCAGTAACTGATTTTGGTATATTTATTGGATTGGAAGGAAATATTGATGGTTTAATACATATAACAGATGTCGACGCCGGTAATAATCAAGAAGAAATATTAAGAAGTTATAAAAAAGGCGATAAGGTTGAAACTGTTATATTATCTATTGATTCAGAGAGAGAAAGAGTTTCGCTTGGAATAAAACAACTTATAGATGAAAAATTTAAAGAAATAACTGAAAAATACAAAGTACAAGATGAAATAAAATGTATAATAACAAATGTATCCGAAGAAGGAGTAAGCTTAAAAGTTGATAATCTTAATATTGGATTATTAAAATTAACACAAAAAGAGTTAAAAGAAGCTTTAGAGAAAGATTTGTATAAAACACAAGATGAAATTTCATGTTTAGTCAAATCTTTTGACAAAAAAAATAAAAAAGTCGTTTTGTTAATAAAATAAATGAACCTTAATAAATCAGAACTAATATCTAATTTATCAAAAAGACATAAATCGTATAATAAATCAGATGTAGAATTTTCTGTAAGAAAAATATTAGATTATATGTCAAAATCATTATATTCTGGAGAAAGAATTGAAATCAGAGGATTTGGAACTTTCTCTCTTCATGAACACAATTCCAGAACTGCTAGGAATCCTAAAACAGGAGAATCTGTTGCTCTACAAAAAAGATTTACAGTTCATTTTAAACCTAGCAAAGAACTCAAAAAAAGAGTAAATAATAAAAATTAACCTCTTCTCATCTGTTATATATATATTACAATAAGGTATTATTATGTTTAGATTTTTAATATTTATTCTAACAATTGCAATAATTGGTATGTCTGTAACTATATCAACTTTAAATACTAGTGATGTTCAGGTAGATCTACATTTTGTTACATATACAGCTCCATTACCATTTTTCTTATTAATCAGTTTTTTTATAGGTTGTTTACTAACTCTTCTATTTTTCTTATCAGCATACGTCAAACATAAGCATGAAAATATAAATTTAAGAAAGAGTAATAAAATTAAGGAAGATGAGATTGATAATCTGAGGAAAAGTCCGCTCAGAGAAGATAGATAATGACAAATATAATAATTGTACTCTTAATAATATTTTTATTATCAATAGCATATATATATAGAAAGCCAGAAAACAAAAGAACTAAAACTGTTTTAAATGCTGAATATTATAGAGGTCTCAATTACTTGTTAAGTAATGAGGAAGAGAAAGCTCTTAAAATTTTTACTGCATTAATAGAAGTTGATAGTTCTACAATAGAAACCCATCTAGCATTAGGTGGATTATATAGAAGGCGTGGTGAATTTGATAAAGCTATATTAATTCATCAAAATTTATTATCTAGACCGACATTGGAACAAGAATTAAAAAATCAAGCAAATTATGAATTGGCAAGAGACTTTTTTTCAGCTGGACTTTATGATAGATCAGAGAAAATTTTTAAAGACTTATCAGAGAATAAAACATACCGACAATCTTCGCTTGAATATTTATTATTAATATATGAATTGATTAAAGATTGGGATAGGGCAATAGATTTTGCAAAAAATTTAGGAGTAGATAAATACAACGAAATAACAATTGATACTTTGATTGCACAATATCATTGTGAAAAATCTGATGTGTATTTATCGGCTAACGAAATTGATAGAGCGATTGCTATATCAAAAAAAGCATTGAAAATAAATCCACAATGTATAAGAGCAAATATTCAATTAGCTGAAAATAATCTAAATAATGATATGAAGACATCCATTGAATATTATTTAGATATCATCAATCAAGATGTAAAATTTAGTTTCTTTGTTATTACTAAAATTCTAGATATAGCAAAGCATTTGAATAATGAAGATTTTATAAATAATATTATAGAGAGAATTACAAAGAATGATAATTTAGATTTTTTACCAGAAATTTATATATATTTGTATCATCAAAACAATAAAGAATCTGCAGAATTTTATGCTAGTAAATATGAGAAAACAAGCAATTTAAACAAATTCATAATTAATCTTACTAGGATTCAACTTTTATCTCCGGATGAAGAAACAGATCTCACATTGAACATTGCAGAATCATTTAATGCACTAAATTTACATCATTTAGGATTTATATGTAGTAATTGCGGATATAAAACGAAAACTTTAAATTGGAATTGTCCGAGTTGTAATAAGTGGGAATCAATTGTTCCAAATTCATTACTTGATATACTAGATAATAAAAGTGAGTAAAATATAAATATATGTATGAAAAGAACATAATAGTTGCACTTGATTATGATGATGAAAACAAGATTTATGAATTATGTAATCAAATTGATCCATCTTTATGTAGACTTAAAATTGGGAAACAAGCTTTTACTAAATTTGGACCTAAGTTAGTTCAAAATCTCCAAGAAAAAAAATTTGAAATTTTTTTAGATCTAAAGTTTCATGATATACCAACTACTGTATACAAAGCTTGTATAGAAGCATTTGGTTTAGGTATATGGATGTTAAATGTACATCTTCTAGGAGGAGTAGAAATGGTAAATTCTGCTAGAAAAGCTAGAGATGAAGTCAATACTGAAGCAAAAATTATTGGAGTAACTCTTCTTACAAGCACTACTGATATTAGTTTACAAGAGTTAGGACTGAAAGAAAGATCGGATATAATCAAAGAACTTACATTAATTGCATCAAAAACAAATATAGATGGTGTTGTATGTGCTCCAAAAGATATTAGTGTCATCAGAGAAGTTAATAAAAAGTTATTATTTGTAACTCCTGGAATTAGATTAGATACAAATAAAGATGAACATGTGCAAGCCTATACGCCACGTGAAGCAATAAAATTAGGGTCTGATTATTTAGTGATTGGCAGACCAATATCTGAAGCATCTAATCCTAAGGATATAATGGAAAACATTATAAAAACAATTAATGAAATTTCAAATCAAAACGTATCAACTAAAGAAGGTCTAGATACTTAAAAGATCTAAGTAATCTTGTTTACCTGGTAGCTTCGCACCATAATGTTCAATAACTTTACCAGAACAAAAGTTTGCAAATTTCAGTGAATTTATTACATCATTATTATTTTCTTTTCCATACATGAAAGCGGCAAGAAACATATCTCCAGCTCCAGTTAGATCAACAGGATTAGCTTTATTTGTTTTAGCACTAATAGTGCCATTAGTATCAGAAAATAAAGATCCTTTTTCACCCAATGTAATTATAACTTCTTTAGAGTAATTTCTTAAAAATTTTACTGCTTGTGATAAATCGTCTGTTTTTGAAATATTATATGCTTCCTGCTCATTGCAAAAAACCATATCAAGATTTTGTTCCATTAGCATCATTATGTTTTCATGAAAAAATTTCACAATATTTGGATCAGATAAAGTTAATATTTTTTTTGTTTTGAATTCTGATGCTTTTTTAAATGCGTATTTAGCTACATTAGCTGTTGTAGTTGATGAAACTAAATATCCTTCAATTAAAATATATTTAGAATTTTTTATCATTTCTATTGATACATCTTCATTTTTGAGATCTGAAGATGATCCTAAGTATGTATACATTGTTCTTTCATTATCGTCAGTAATTAATACTAAACATTCTCCTGTCTCATTCATGTTGGATTTTATGACTTTAGTAATTACACCAATTTCTTCTAGTGATTTGATAAAAATGTTACCTGATTCATCATTCGTAACTTTCCCCGAAAAGGCTACACTTAAGTTTAACTGTGCTAGTGTATATATGGAGTTTGCAACAGAACCACCCGGCATAACTTTCATGTCTTTGAATTTATTTTTTATTTCTGTATGTATCCGGATATGATTTTCTCTGTCATTTAGTTCCATGCATCCTTTTGTTAAATTAATTTCATTCAGAAAGTCTTCTGATACTCGATATTCATAATCTAATAATGCATTTCCAATCGCATATATAATCGAATTTTTCATAATCTTATACCACTGATCGGACTCGAACCGATACTCTCTTGCGAGAAAGGGATTTTGAATCCCTCGTGTCTACCAATTCCACCACAGTGGCGTCTTATTTGTTTTTTTCTTTAGCCTCTTGAGCTAATTTTGCCATTTCGGGTGTGTATGCTTCACCTTGCCATAGCATATCATACACAATTTCTTCATTACCATTTTCACATACATCTATTACTTTTTGAAAAAGAGGTTGAAAACTATCACTCTTATGAGAATTTTCATGATCTTCATAGGAATTCCAAAAAGTAATAATTAAAGCTTCCTTGTCTTTAAATTCACTATCTAATGCCTTCCCTTTATCACTACCTTCATTAGATATCTGACCACTATTCAGTACAACCATACCACCAAGAAAACCAGTTTCAGAATGATATGTTTTGACATTTTCACACATCAGCGCAACCCTTTCTTGCAAATCATCAATAGTAAATTCTTCTTTAAGTATAACTCTATTGATTGTAACAATACCGCCATGTGGAAAATTATTAATGAGTGTCATGACTCAATTAATATCAAATTTCTTTTTGAAATGCAATCATTGTATTTTATAATTTTTATACCATGCCGAATACTTCTATAAATGATTTTGATTATGAACTTCCTACTAAGTTAATTGCTAAAGAACCAAATTTATCAAGACAAAACTCAAAACTATTATATTTAAATACGAAAGATAATACTGTTAAGGATAAAAAATTTAGAGATGTGGTAGATTTTTTTAATAAAGGTGACATATTAATATTAAATAATACCAAAGTCATTCCAGGGAGAATGATACTTAAAAAAACAACTGGAGGAAAAGTAGAAATTCTCTATTCTAAGATAATTTCTGAAGATATTTTTGAAGCAATATATAGCGCATCAAGACCATTACAGGTTGGAACGAAATTACTTTTTAATAAAAAAGTACTATTTACTATTATAAATGTTGAAGCAAATATAATTAAACTTGAGAAAAAATTAAACATATCTATTTTTTCTATTATAAAGAAATATGGGATGATACCATTACCTAAATATATCAAACGAATACCAAATAAGAAAGATTATGTAAGATATCAAACAGTATATGCAAAACATGAAGGTTCAGTTGCAGCACCAACCGCAGGTCTCCATTTTACTAACGATATAATATCTAGATTAAAAAAACAGGGAGTAATTATAGAATATATAACATTACATATTTCTTATAATACTTTTAAACCAATAAAAGAAGAAAATTATAAGAAACATAAGATAGGATCTGAATACTGCAAAGTTACCAAATCATTAATTAAAAAAATTAAAATTGCTAAAGAAAAAAGAAAAAAGGTTATTGCTGTTGGAACTACAGTTGCTAGAACAATTGAACATTATGCTTCATTAAATATTTCTTCAGATTTTTCAGGTTATGTAGATCTATTCATAACGCCTGGTTTTAAATTTAAGATGATTAATAATTTAATAACTAATTTTCATTTACCTAAATCAACTTTATTGCTTTTAGTTTGTGCATTCGCAGGTAGAGAAAATATACTTAGATCATATAAACATGCAATCAATAATAATTATAGGTTTTATAGTTATGGTGATTGTATGTATATTAGTGTTTAATATGAAATTTTCGATTATAAATAAAGATAAAAATGCTAGAAAAGGGAAGTTACATCTCACTCATGGCATAGTTGATACACCATCTTTTATGACAATTGGTACTTATGGGTCTGTTAAAACATTGACTTCAGATGAAATAGTTAATTCTGGAGCTCAAATTATTTTGTGTAATGCATTTCATCTGCTATTGAGACCTGGAATGAAGATTATTCAGAAATTCAAAGGTCTCCATAATTTTATGAATTGGAAAAAACCAATACTTACAGATTCAGGTGGTTACCAAGTTTTTAGTCTATCTAAAATAAATAAATTAAAAAAAAATGGAGTAGAATTTATTTCACCATTAGATGGTGCTAAAATCTTTATAACTCCTGAAAAATCAATTGAGACTCAAATTATTTTAGGTAGTGATATTATGATGTGTTTTGATGACTGCACATCTTATCCTTCTACTAGGGATGAAACACTAAAATCAATGGAATTATCATTAGATTGGGCTAGTCTTTCTAAAAAGGCAAACCGAAGTAAACAACCTTTGTTTGGAATTATTCAAGGTGGAATGTTTAATGATCTAAGAGAAAAATCACTATCAGCTTTAACTGATATAGGTTTTGATGGTTATGCGATAGGCGGATTATCTGTTGGAGAACCTACAAACATTAGAAATGAAATAGTAAATCATATAGGTCCACAATTACCTACAAACAAACCAAGATACTTAATGGGTGTTGGCAAACCGCTTGATATTGCCTACGCAGTCAAAAATGGTATTGATTTATTTGATTGTGTTATACCAACAAGAAATGCTAGAAATGGTCAGTTATTTACACATCATGGAGTTTTAAGAATACGAAATAAACAATATAATGATGATGAAAAACCGATTGACGAGAAATGTCCTTGTTATACATGTCTTAATTATTCAAGATCATATATCAGACATTTAGATAAATGTAATGATATTCTAGCTGCGAGACTTATGACTATACATAATGTATACTTTTATCAAGAATTTATGAAGATAATTCGTGAAAATATCAAAATCAACAAACTTGATGATTATATAAAACTATTAGAAAATATTTATTCCGATAAAGGAGACTGATATGGAAATAATTAGTACTGCATATGCGGCTTCACAGCAAGAACCATCAGCGTTAGGTTTTTTGTTACCTATATTTATTTTAGTTCTAATGTATTTTATTTTAATTAGACCACAATCCAAAAAAATCAAAGAACATAAGTTGATGATAGATGATTTAAAAGTTGGTGATGAAATATCAACTTCAGGTGGAATTTATGGAAAAATTACAAAAATCAGTGAAACGTACATTATATTAAAGATTAGTTCCGATGTTGTAATTACACTTGAAAAAAATTCAGTAGGAAAAATTTTACCAAAAAAATCTTTGGAGCATATAAAATAAATGGAAAATTATCCTAAATGGAAATATATTTTAGTTATATTAGTTTTAATTTTTTCTATAATATATTCTTTACCCAATATATACAGCAGCTATCCATCACTTGAAATAGTTTCAAAAGATACCGTAATTAATGAGCAATTTATAAAGACATTATCACAGGAACTTAAAAGAGAAAATATTAATATATATGATTCTTCTATAAAAGGAGAAAAAGGTTATTTATTGTTTTCTGATATTAACGAACAGCTTAGAGTATATGATTATATTTATCAGAACAAAAATAATATAAAAGCAACACTTATGAGTTATTCATCAGTACCTGATTGGTTGACATCAATTAATGCATACCCAATGTTTCTTGGTTTAGATTTAAAAGGCGGAGTACATTTTTTATTACAAATTGATGTTGATAATATTAAAAAAAATTTACTTTTAGAAATCAAAAGCGATATTAAGAAATTTCTAATTTTAAAAAAATATCGTTATGAATCAATTTATATAACAAAGGATAATGTGAATATTTCTATTCAAGATATTTCTTTAAAACATAAAATTATAAAGGATGTTAGCAAAGAATTTCCATCATTTGTTTTATCAGAAATTAACCAACCAAAAAATACTCTGCTGATTACTTATGATGAAAAATCATTATCGCGTGACATAAAAAGTGCATTAGCTAAAAATTTAGCTATATTAAGATCTAGGGTCGACGAATTAGGTGTATCACAACCAGTAATACAACAACAAGGTAAAGATAGAATCATTGTGCAATTACCAGGATTACAAGATTCTACCAGAGCTAAAACTATATTAGGATCTACAGCAACTTTAGAATTTAGATTAACAAAAGGAGTACCTGTCGATTGGTTAGAATCTAATAAAAAAGGTAAGTCTGTATTAAATAATGCATTGCTGTACGAGCAAAGAGTTGGAGGCCCTATACTATTGTCAAGACAAATCATTGTTGGCGGAAAAGATATTAAGGGCGCGAATTCAGGATTTGATTCAACTACTAATTCACCAGCAGTATTTGTCAATTTGAGTGATTATGGGGCATCTAGAATGTTGTCTACCACATCTAAAAATGTGGGAAATAGAATGGCTGTTATTTTTGTAGAAAAAAATAAGAATGAAGTAATAAATGTTTCTACAATTAGAGAGGCTTTTGGTCAGAGATTTCAAATAACCGGATTAGACCTAGAGGAAGCTAAAGATTTAGCAATTCTTCTTCGATCTGGTTCTTTAAGTGCGCCTATGAGTATTGTAGAAGAAAGAACAGTTGGACCAACATTGGGAAAATATAATATTATTTCTGGAAAACAATCCATGTATTTAGGATTATTATTGGTTTGTTTATTTATGTTCATCTATTATAGATTTTTTGGTTTTGTATCTATAGTAGCTTTAATTGTAAATATTCTATTAATTATTGCGGTACTATCATTATTTCAAGCAACTTTAACATTGCCAGGTATTGCAGGAATTGTATTGACTGTTGGTATGGCAGTGGATGCTAATGTATTGATTTATGAAAGGATAAGAGAAGAACTATTAAATGGTAATTCACCAAATGCTAGTATTTATACAGGTTATAAAAAGGCTTTCTCAACTATATCTGATGCTAATTTAACAACTTTAATAGCTGCAATAGCATTATTAACAATTGGAACTGGTGCGATAAAAGGTTTTGCAGTTACACTTGTAATTGGAATACTTTCATCGATGTTTACAGCTATTGTAGGAACACGTGCAATTGTTAGTATAGTTTATGAGAATAAGAAAAATGACAGGCTATCTATATAATGTTTTCTCTTATTA
Source organism: uncultured Ectothiorhodospiraceae bacterium (assembly GCA_964342835.1). GTDB lineage: Bacteria > Pseudomonadota > Gammaproteobacteria. The sequence goes on from CAYFGJ010000003.1 coordinate 20,261, forward strand.
AAAAAAATATAAACTTTGATTTTCTTGGGTTCAGAAAACCTGCATTAATTATTTCTATTATATTTATAATGGCAAGTATTTTAAGCTTCAGCACAAAAGGATTAAACTGGGGAATTGATTTTTCTAGCGGTTATGTTATTCAATTAAAATTTGATAAAGAGATCAATATATCTGAACTTAGAAGTTCATTTCAGAAAAATGGTCTTAGTGATTCTATAATCCAATACTATGGCACAAATAAAGAAGTAATTATTAAAATAAAAGATGATACAAGTTTTAAAATAACTGAAATTAATGATTTTTTGAATAAATCAATAATACATGATTTTCAAATATTAAAACTAGAGTTTGTTGGCAGTCAAATAGGCTCTGAATTAAGAGAAAAAGGAGAATGGGCTATGTTAGTTGCGTTATTAAGCATACTCGTATACATAGGATTTAGATTTGAATTTTTATATGGTATTGGTGCTATTATGGCCCTGATTCATGATGTAATAATTACATTGGGTATTTTTTCGATTACTCAATTACAATTTGATCTAAGTGTGCTTGCGGCAATTCTTGCAGTTATTGGTTATTCTTTAAATGACACTATAGTTGTTTTTGATAGGATCAGAGAGAATACTAGAACAATTAAGAAGAATTCGTTTATAGAGATACTAAATATTTCTATCAATCAAACATTATCAAGAACAATTATCACATCTTTAACTACAGCATTTGTTTTGCTTTCCCTATTAATATTTGGTGGTATTGCTGTTGAATATTTTGCAATTGCTATGTTAATTGGAATTATTGTTGGAACATATTCTTCTATTTTTATTGCAAGTACAGGTCTCTATCTATTAGGCGTTGAAAAAGCAGATTGATTGAATTCTTATTGTGTTTAAAAATATTTACATAGTTTTAGTTGAAACTTCACATCCAGGTAATATTGGTTCAACTGCTAGAGCCATGAAAAATATGGGATTAAAAAAACTTATTCTTGTTAAACCAAAGAAATTTCCTTCTGAAGAAGCTAATGTATTAGCTGTTGGTTGTAAAGATATATTGAATAATGCAAAAATATTTAATGATCTAGTTCAGGCTACTGAAAAAACTAACATTAATATTGGCTTTAGTTCTAGAACAAGAAAAGCTAAAATTCCTACATTAACAATTGATGAAAGCATAAATTTGATTAATGAAAATTCTAATTTAAAATTTTCTATTCTTTTTGGTAATGAAAAATCAGGATTATCAAATAAAGAATTATTAATATGTGATTATTTAGTTAATATTCCAACACATAAAGATTATAAATCATTGAATTTATCTGCTGCTGTACAAATATTTGTATATGATTTATATAAAAAATATATTTCATCTAAGAAAGTTAATAAAGCTAAAGCGCAGCTTGCTAATACCCAGGAAAAACAATATTTCTTTATTGAATTAATAAAACTTATGAAACTTACTAAATTTATAACTGATAAGAATGTAAAATCACTATCAAAAAAAATTCATATTATATTTAATAAAGCCAAACTTGAAAAAAATGAGATTAATTTATTGATGGGTATAATTAACTCAATTCACAAACTAAACAAAAATAGTTGATAAGAATAGTCAACTATAGCATAATCAAAATACTATGAAACTTACCACAAAAGGAAGATATGCGATTACGGCAATGCTAGATGTTGCTATAAATGGCCCTACAAAATCTGTAGCATTGCATGATATATCCAATAGACAATCCATATCGTTATCATATTTAGAGCAATTATTCTCAAAACTTAGAAATGCTAAATTAGTAAAAAGTCAAAGAGGACCAGGGGGAGGATATCTTTTAGCTAAAGATTCAAATAAAATAAGTCTTTTTGATGTAATTACTGCAGTTGATGAAAATATAGATCAAACCCAATGCGGTGGAAAGATGAATTGTAATGATTCAAAACCATGTTTAACACACAATGTTTGGATAGATCTGAATAAACAAATTAATGATTATATGAAAAGTATAACATTAGAAAATGTGATTTCTAGAGATGATGTGAAGCAAATCATCCAAATGAACACCAATAACAATCTAAACTATGTAAAAACAAATGAGAATAATTTTGATACACCAATTTACTTGGATTATTCTGCAACTACACCTGTTGATACACGTGTAGCTGAAAAAATGTCCGAATGTTTAACAATAGAAGGAATATTTGGTAATCCAGCATCACGTTCTCATCCATTTGGATGGGATAGCGAAAAATTAGTTGAAGAAGCTAGAAAAAATGTTGCTGCAATTATAAAAGCAGATAGTAGAGAAATTATATGGACAAGCGGTGCTACAGAATCTGATAATCTTGCTATCAAAGGTGCGGCACATTTTTATAAAGAAAAAGGCAATCATCTTATTACTTTATCAACAGAGCATAAAGCTGTGTTAGATACAATGAGACATCTAGAATCAGAAGGATTTGAAGTAACGTACTTAGATCCAAATGATAATGGTATATTAGATTTAAATATTTTAAAGAAAGCTATCAAACCTTCTACAATATTGATATCTATAATGCATGTTAACAATGAAATAGGAGTTGTTCAGGATATTGAGTCTATAGGTAAAATTTGCAGAGATAAAAAAATAATCTTTCATGTTGATGCAGCACAAAGTCCTGGCAAAGTTGAAATTGATGTTGAAAAATTTAATATTGATTTAATGTCATTATCCGCACATAAAGTATATGGACCTAAAGGAATAGGAGCTCTTTATGTAAGAAGAAAACCTAGAATACGTTTACAACCTCAAATTCATGGAGGAGGTCATGAAAGAGGCTTTAGATCAGGAACGCTACCTACTCATCAAATTGTTGGAATGGGTGAGGCTTTTAAATATGCTAACTTAGAAATGAAAACTGATAATGTAAGAATAAAACAACTTAGAGATCAGTTATGGAATGGATTAAAAGATATTGAGGAAATATATTTGAATGGTGATTTAGAACAAAGGATTCCAGGCAATTTAAATATAAGTTTTAATTATATTGAAGGCGAGAGTTTAATGATGGCTACTAAGGATTTAGCAGTATCATCTGGTTCAGCTTGTACATCTGCAAGCCTAGAACCAAGTTATGTACTTCGTGCTCTTGGGAGAGATGATGAATTGGCACATAGTTCCATTCGTTTAACGATTGGAAAATATACAACAGAAGAACAGATCAAACATGCAATACAGGTATTAAGAGATTCTGTTAATAAACTTCGAGCACTATCTCCTTTATGGGAGATGTATAAAGATGGTATAGATTTAAAGTCTGTTAAATGGACAAGTCATTAAAATGCCTATATCAGTAACACAAGTTGCAGCAAAACACGTTCAAAAACATATTTCAATGCGAGGTAAAGGCATTGGGATTAGATTAGGAGTTAAAACTACTGGATGTTCAGGTTTAGCATATGTTATTGAATATGCAGATAAAATTGAAAAAGATGATTTAGTTTTTGATGACCAAGGAATCAAACTAATTGTTAACCCAAAAAGTTATGTTTATTTAAAAGGCACTCAGCTTGACTTTGCTAAAGAAGGCCTTAACGAAGGATTTAGATTTAAAAATCCAAATGTTAAAGATGTTTGCGGGTGTGGTGAGAGTTTTAATGTTTAATGAACATAAAAAGAAAGAATTATTTTGATTTATTTGGTTTAGAGGTTGGCATAGAAGTTAATCAAACTATACTAGAACAAAAATACAAAGAACTTCAGAAAGAATTTCATCCGGATAAATATTCACAATCTACAGTATATGAGCGAAAAATATCTGCTCAAATATCTTCTTATATAAATGATGCATATGTAACATTGAATGATTTGATTAAAAGAATTGATTATATATTAAAAATGAATAACTTTTATAAAGATGAAAATACTACTTTAAAAAATAATGAATTCTTGATACAGCAAATTGAGCATAATGAGTTTATTGAGAATATTAATCATAAAACAGATGTAGAAATAAAAAATTATAAAAATGATATTACAAAAGAATTCTCATCTACAATAGAAGAAATTAAATCTTTTTACGAAGATAAGAATTTTGAAAAAATATGGGAATGCCTTTCAAAATTACAATTTTATGTTAATCATATTAATAAACTTGAAAGAATTTAATTATGGCTTTAATTACAATATCTGACCCTAAAGAAAATATTAATAAACCAAAGAAATTTGTTGTAGGTATTGATTTAGGAACAACTAACTCTTTAATAGCATATAGAAACAAAGAAACTAAGTTTTATGGAGATATACATCCATCAGTTGTTGACATTTCAGATGATCCTATTAATCCATATTTTGTTAAATCTATAAAGAGACTAATTGGATTAACAGCAAAAGAGATAAAGGATATACAGGATAATATTTTCCATGATATGGATATGACTAATAATAAATTACCATTAATAAAGAATAAATCAGGCAAAAAATTTAGTGCCATTGAAGTGTCTTCATTAATTTTAAAAAATTTAAAGAAAATAGCAGAAAATGATGAACAAAAAACAATTGATGGTGCAGTAATTACTGTTCCAGCATACTTTAATGATGTACAAAGACAAGCTACTAAAAAATCTGCAGAATTAGCAGGATTAAAAGTTTTAAGGCTTTTAAATGAACCAACAGCGGCAGCCATTGCATACGGTTTAGATTCTGGTGATACCGGTAATTTTATTGTTTATGACTTAGGAGGAGGAACTTTTGATGTATCTATTTTAAATTTAGATAATGGAATTTTTAAAGTATTATCTACTGATGGGGACACGGCATTAGGAGGAGATGACATTGATATTTTGTTAAGTAGTCATTTAAATATAGAAAGGGACGATGCTCAAAACCTAAAAGAAACTATATGTGATACAAATAGAGATACTGATCTTATTACTATTAATACTTTTAATAAATTAATAAATAATTTGATTAGTAAAACCATAGATATAACTAAGAACGCACTTAATAGATCACGATTACACCAAGCAGATATAAAGCAAATTATATTGGTGGGAGGTTCAACAAGAATTCCATTAGTTAAAGAATTATTGAAACAAAATTTTACTTGCAATATTCTTGATAAAATTGATCCTGACCATGTTGTTGCTGAAGGTGCAGCTATACAAGCAAGCATATTATCTGGGAACAATAAAGATGATTTATTATTATTAGATGTTTTGCCTCTTTCTCTAGGTGTTGAAACTTATGGAGGCTTATCAGAAAAAATAATCACTCGAAATACCCCAATACCAGCATCCGCTTCAAAAACTTTCACTACATTTAAAGATGGGCAGACCCAATTATTGATACATGTAATTCAAGGCGAAAGAGAACTAGTAGAGAGTTGTAAATCTTTAGGTACATTTGTTTTAAAAAATATTCCACCAATGGTTGCTGGAGCAGCAAGAATTAAGGTTCAATTTCAAATTGATGTTGATGGGCTATTATTTGTCAATGCTGAAGAAGAGTCAACTGGCGTAAATGCAATGATTGAGATAAACCCATCTTATGGAATGAATGAAGATGAATTAATAAAAATGATTGAAGATTCTAACAAAACAGCAGAAATAGATTTGGAAAAAAGAAAACTTCATGAAAGTAGAGTTGAAGCTGAAAGATTAGTTTATGTACTTACTGAGGCACTAAAAAAAGATGGAAATGAATTATTAGATAAAAATGAATTAAATACAATAACTACTAGTTTAGATAGTTTAAAGATTACAATTAAATCTGATAATTCTGAGGATATTGTATCTGCTACAAATCAATTAGAAAAAACCTCAGAATTTTATGTAGAAAGGAGAATGAATAGAAGTATAAAGTCATTGATTGCAGGTAAGGGGATTGATGATATAATTTAGATCAAATGCCTAAAATTACTTTTTTACCTAATGAAGAAATTTGTCCAAAAGGAATAACTATAGATGCTCCTTCAGGGGTCAGTATTTGTAGAGTTGCGCTTGATAATAATATACCAATGGAACATGCATGCGAATTAAAATGTGCCTGCACAACTTGCCATGTTTATGTTAAAAAAGGATATGAATCACTTTTACCTCCCACTGACCAAGAAGATGATTATTTAGACAAAGCATGGGGGTTACAACAAAATTCTAGATTGGGTTGTCAAGCGATAGTACAAGATAAAGATTTAACTATTGAAATACCAAAGTATACAATTAACCAAGTATCGGAGAATAAATAATGGGTTTAAAATGGACAGATACACTTGATATTGTTATAGAGCTTGATCAAAAATATCCTGATGTAGATCCTCAAACAATTAGATTTACAGATTTACACCAATGGATATGTGATCTAGAAGATTTTGAAGATGATCCTTCCAAATCAAATGAAAAAATTTTAGAAGCGATACAAATGACTTGGATCGAGGAGAAATAATGACTATTGAGCAAACACTTTCTATAATAAAACCTGATGCTGTCCAAAGAAATATTGTTGGCCCAATTATAACTTTGATTGAAGGATATGGATTAAAAATAGTTAATATCAAGATGACAAGGTTGACAACAGATCAGGCAAAAATTTTCTATAAAATACATAACGGGAAACCATATTTTGAATCATTAGTTGAATATATTACTTCAGGAGATATTATTGTACTTAAACTAGAAGGTGAAGATGCAGTTAACAGATATCGAGAAATTATGGGGACTACAGATCCAGAACAGGCGAAAAATGGAACGATTCGTAAAAAATATGCACAATCAATGCAGAAAAATTCAGTACATGGTTCAGATAGTATTGAAAATGCTAAAATTGAAATTAATTTTTTTTTTAAAGAATA
>CAYFGJ010000004.1:0-24956 GCA_964342835.1 uncultured Ectothiorhodospiraceae bacterium
TTGCTATCATACTGTTTACCTTATGTCCTGGTAATTGTCCTCCTTCACCTGGCTTTGCACCTTGTGCTATTTTTATTTGTATAACTTCTGCATTCACTAGATAATGTGGAGTTACACCAAATCTACCAGATGCAACTTGTTTTATTTTTGAAACTTTATTTGATTTAAATCTTTTTTGATCTTCACCTCCTTCACCTGAGTTTGATCTACCTCCTAATTTATTCATTGCCATTGCAAGTGATTCATGTGCTTCAGGAGATAATGCACCAAGTGACATACCAGCAGTGTCAAATCTACGATAAATTTTTTGTATTGATTCGATTTTAGATAAAGGTATAGGTTTTTTTGCTTTTTTTATTTTTAATAAATCACGTATAAAACTAGGATTTCTATTATTTACTAAATTAGAAAATTTTTGATAATCTTCATAATTTCCCGTTGTAGTACATTCTTGTAATAATTTTACTACGTCAGGATTATAATCATGAAATTCTCCTCCATGAACATATTTTAAATGACCACCAGCTTTTGGATTTACATTTATATTCCATGCATTATTACGACTTTCAATAATATCATGTTCTATATCTTTAAAAGAGGAACCAGAAATTTTGCTTATTGAATTTTTAAAACATAGATTCACTACCTCTTCATGCATTCCTACTATCTCAAAAAGTTGCGCTCCTCTATAACTTGATACACATGAAATACCCATTTTAGACATAATTTTTAATAATCCTTTATTTATACCTTTTTTATAATTTTGAACTGCTTGACTATAAGTTTTTATACTTATTTTTTTTCTTGTTATCATATCATTGAGAATTTCATATGAGAGATATGGATATATAGCTGTTGCACCATAACCTAATAAAACAGCAAATTCATGCGGATTTCTTGATGTTGCTGTTTCTACTATAAGATTACAATTACATCTTAATCCAACATCAATTAATTTATGATGTACGGCTCCAACAGCCATAGGTGCAGGTATAGATAATTGATTTTTGTTAATTTTAAGATCAGATAATACAATTAATATATTGCCTTTTTTTACACTTCTAACTGCTCTATCACAAATTGTATTTATTGCTTCTTCTAAGTCTATACTTTCATCATAGTTTAAATTTATTATATCATGAGAGTATTTTTTATATTTTGAATTCAATATATCTTGATAAGTTTGATTATCTAATATTGGACTATCAATAATTAGTCTATCAGCATGTTTTGATGACTCTTCAAACAGATTTCTTTCTTTACCAAAACAAACCTCTAAAGACATCACGCTCGCTTCTCTTAAAGAATCAATAGGCGGATTCGTTACTTGAGCAAATTGTTGTCTAAAATAATCATATATGGATCTATTATTACTAGACATTACGGGCATTGGTGTATCATCACCCATTGATCCAGTTGCTTCCTGTCCAATTTCTGCTAATGGCATTATTACTTCTTTTTCTTCTTCAAACGTGACATTAAATAATTTTTTGTATACAAGTAAGTCTTCTTTAGAACAATCTAAAGGCATTTCATCTTTTGCATTAAATTTTTTAGCATGTATAGAATTCTTACTCAACCACTCTTGATATGGATGTCTTTCTTTTAAAATTTTATCAATATCTTTTGTTAAAAGAATTTCGCCATTTTTTGTATCAACAGCTAACATTTCTCCAGGAGCTAATCTGCCTTTCTTTATTATATCTTTGTCATCATAATCATATACGCCAATCTCTGAGGCTAAAGTTACGTGTCTATTAGATGTAATAACATACCTAGCAGGACGCAATCCATTTCTATCTAATGCGCAAGCAGCATATCTTCCATCAGTCAACACTATACCGGCAGGCCCATCCCATGGTTCCATATGCATTGAATGATATTCATAACAAGCTTTTAATTCTGAATCTATTAGTGAGTTATTTTGCCATGCAGGTGGTATCAATGTTCTCATAGCTCTAAATATTCCCATATCACCTAATAATAATAATTCCAACATATTATCTAAAGTACATGAATCAGAATCTGTTGTAGAAATAAGAGGATGAAGTTTATTAAGTTCTGGTAAAGATTCAATGTTAAATTTTGTTCTTCTAGCAAGATACCAATGTCTATTTCCTTGTATTGTATTAATTTCACCATTGTGAGCTAGAAAACGGAATGGTTGTGCCAATTTCCATTGCGGTAATGTATTAGTTGAAAATCTCTGATGAAAAACAACTAGAGATGATTTCATATCAGAATCTTTTAAATCAAGAAAAAATTCTCTTATATTGTTGGATATAATCAATCCTTTATAGGAAATTACTTTAGATGATAAGCTAGAAATATAAAATAATTTTTCATCAGATAATATTTTCTCACATTCAATCCTAGCTACATATAATTTTTTTTCAAATTCTGATTCTATAATATCATCAGATGCTGTTACGATAATTTGCTGAATATCAGGCATAGTCAATAAAGTATCTTTTCCACACAGCTTTTTATTAATTGGTACTTCTCTCCATGCCTCTACATTCAAGCCATGCTTTCTTAATTGAAATCTTAAGGTTTCTTTAATTTTTTTTTGTATTTTTTTATCTTTACTTAAAAAAATAGAACCAAAAGCATAATTTTTTTTCAATTCTATGTTCATAGACGAAGCAATTTTTTTAAAGAAAGCATCAGGTTTTTTTATTAAAAGACCACAACCGTCACTGGTTTTTCCATCATCAGAAATAGCTCCTCTGTGAGTTAATCTTTGTAAAGCCTTAATACTTGTCTCTACAACCCAATGTGACGGAACATCATCCATTTGTGTAATTAAACCGAATCCACAACTATCTTTTTCATGGAGTGGAGAATATAAACCTATATTTTCTAATGTGTTTTTCATGATGAAATCTAACATATAATGTTATCATATTTTATAAGATATTAGCTCTGAAAACTGTCTAGTATATTTGTTAGATATTGCGTAGTAATCTTATTTGTTATATGGCAAGACCCTATTGATTTTAATAATATAAAATTATTCTTACCTAATTTCTTTTTTTTATCATATTTCAAGTGCTCAATAATCTTAGATTTCGATATTTTTAATGGTAAATCAGCTGGTAATTTAGTTTTTCTTATTGTATCTTCTAGCAGATTAAAATCTTCAAGATTCAAATTGCTCTTTTCTATTGATATAGCTGCAGCCAATATCATTCCCAAACTTATAGCTTCACCATGTAGTATTCCATGATATTTTTTAGCAGATTCTATAGCATGACCAAATGTATGACCAAAGTTTAAATATGCTCTAATTCCAGATTCTTTTTCATCTAATTCAACAATTTTAATTTTAGCCTTAACAGAGAAATTTATAATTTTTAGTAGTGCAGTTATATCACGGGTTAAAATTTTGTTTGTATTTTTATTAAACCATTGCAAAAAAGACCTATTAGTAATAGCACCATACTTGATAACTTCTGCTAGACCTGATTTAAATTGATTGCCTTGTAATGTATTTAGAAAATCTATATCTATTAGAATTAATGAAGGGTGTTTAAAAGTTCCAATTAAGTTTTTTCCTAATTTATGATTAACACCTGTTTTCCCACCAATTGATGAATCAACTTGTGCCAGGAGTGTTGTAGGTATATGTATTAAATTTACTCCACGTAAAAAAGTATCTGCAACTAACCCTGATAAATCACCAATAACACCACCACCTAAACCTATAATTGTTAATTGCCTGTCAAATTTATTTTTTATTAAAAAATTATGTATTTTATTTAAAACTTGTACATTTTTATATTTTTCACCATCAGGAATTATAAAAGTATTAATCTTAAAACCTTTCAATTTTTTCTTTAATTTTGTCAGATATAATTTTGCTATTTTACGATTACTTAAAATACAAACTTCTTTACCAATTATAAAGTTACTAAAATTTATTTTACTTAAAATTTTATTACCTATTAATATTGGAACTTTATTATTCTGAGTTTTAAGAACTAGTTTATTCATAATTGTAATTTTTTTATTATTTTGTCTGCAATTATTTTTTGATTATTTTTTGAAGTATCTATAATTATATCAGAGATATTTTCATAAATTTTAATTCGTTGATCCCTTAATTTCTTGAGAGATTCTTTAATATTACCATCTTTTAATAGAGGCCTATTTTCTTTATTTCTTACTCTTTGCAATTGAGTATTAATAGTTATATCTAAGAATACTATATATCCAGTTTGTTTCATAATTTTTATATTTTCTTCTCTCAGTATTATTCCTCCGCCAGTTGAAATTACACAATTTTTATTATGTTGCATTTCTTCTAAAATGGAAAATTCTAGATCACGAAAATATTTTTCATTTTTTTGTGAAAATATTTCACTTATAGACATTTGCTCTTTTTCTATAATAATTTGATCGATATCAAAGAATTTTTTATTGGTTTTTTTAGCTAACATTCTTCCTACAGATGTCTTACCTGATCCCATTAATCCTATAATATAAATAACATCATTTTTCATTTTTGTATTATATATGATAATTCGGGCTAATTTTTCTAATATAATCTATCATTAATTCAACTTTATCAGGTTTGATATCTGGTGTAATACCTGTTCCTAAATTAAATATATGACCTGATCCATATCCAAAATTATCCAAGGTTTTTTTTATTGAGTTCCTGATAGTAATATCGTCTTGTCTGAGAACATTCACATCTAAATTACCTTGTAAGGCAAATTTTTTTCCTATAATTTTATTAATTACATTAATATCTAATCCTGAATTTATTCCTAACACATCAACATCTAAATTTTTTGCTAAATTAAAATTTTCATATGTATTACGAGAATAATATATAATAGGTATTTCTCTCTCTCTTACAACTGCATTAATTTTATTAATATAATTAAGTGAATATTTTTGATAATTTTTTTCTTTCAGCAAATTACTCCATGTATCAAATATCATAATGATATCAACACCTGACTTTATTTGATTTTCTATATATTCAATACTAGCGTGTGTTATAAGAGATAATATCTCATCAATAATCGAATTTTCTTCATTAATCATTTTTTTAATCTTTTCAAATTTTTTTGTCGAATTTCCTTCTACAACATAAGTAGCTACTGTCCATGGACTACCAATAAAACCAATCAATGGCTTTGTATTATTTAATTCTTTTTTAACGAGTTTAATAGCCTCAAAAACATAATTTAATTTAGATATATCAAATTTTTTTGGGATCTTCTCAATATCTTTTTGATTGGTTATAGTATTTAAAAATACTGGACCTTTTTTCTCTATAAATTCAAATTTCAAATTTAATAATTCAGCTACAACCAATATATCTGAAAATATTATTGCTGCATCAAGATTAAATCTATGTAAAGGTTGTAGTGTCACTTCACATGCCAGATCTGGATTTTTTAATAGGTTAATAAATCCACCTGCACTATCTTTAATTTTATTATATTCCGGCAAATATCTTCCTGCTTGCCTCATAATCCAAACTGGTGTTCTAGTAATTGGTTCTTTTTTAACCGCTTTTAACATTAAATCTTCAGAGAGTGATGACATTTATGCTCTTTTAGATTTATTTTTTAGATAATTTATTATGCCATTAGCAGCATTTCTACCTTCAAATACAGCTGTTACAACCAAATCTGATCCTCTAACCATATCACCACCAGAAAAAATTTTTGGATTATGAGTTTGATGAGAAAAATTAGATTTATTATTTATTAATACTCTTCCTATATTATCAGTTTTTATTTTATGTTTGGTAAACCATGAACTTGGATTAGGTCTAAAACCAAATGCAATTATCACACAATCTACTGAAATAGTTTTTTGTGTATTAGGTATTTTAATAGGGACATCTCTACCTGAGTTTTTATCTTTTTTTAATTTAGTTTTGACAAATTTTACACTATCTACTTTTTTTTGACCTATAATTTCTATAGGTTGCATATTCCAAAGAAAATTAACACCTTCCTCTTTAGAATTTTTCACTTCTTTTCTTGAGCCAGGCATATTATTTTCATTTCTTCTGTATGCACAATATACTTTTTTTGCACCTTGTCTTAAAGCAGTTCTGTTAGCATCCATCGCTGTATCACCACCACCTAAAACCATCACAGTTTTGCCTTTCATATCTATATATTGACTTTTTTTATCTCCAAAAAGCTTTCTTATGTTTGCATTTAAATATGGTAAAGCATCGTAGACACCATCAAGATTTTCACCTTTAAAACCACCTTTCATATATTTATATGTTCCCATTCCTAAAAAAACAGCATCAAAATTATTTTTAATTTTATCAAAACTAATGTCCTTACCTACTTCTGTATTCAAAACGAATTCAACACCCATATCTTCAAGTATTTTTCTTCTGCGAATAACTATTTCTTTTTCAAGTTTAAACGGAGGTATACCAAACATTAGTAAACCACCAATTTCTTCATATTTATCATAAACTATTGCTTTAATTCCATTTCTAACTAGAATGTCAGCACATGCTAATCCAGCTGGTCCAGCACCTACTATTCCAACCTTGTATGGTGTAGGTTTTACAGTAGACATATCTGGTTTCCATCCTCTTTTTAGTGCTTCATCTGTTATATATTTTTCAATACTCCCAATTGTTATAGCTCCAAAACCATCATTTAATGTACAAGCTCCTTCGCACAACCTATCCTGAGGACAGATTCTTCCACATATTTCTGGTAATGAATTTGTTTGATGAGAGAGTTCGGCAGCCTCAAACAATCTATTTTCAGCAATTAATTTTAACCAATGTGGTATATAGTTATGTACTGGACATTTCCATTCACAATATGGATTACCACATTCTATACATCTACCAGATTGTTCAGCAGCTTCTTGCATAGAATAATGACCATAAATTTCCTTATAATTTTTCAACCTTTTGGTTACAGGAGTTATTTTTGGATCCATTCTTTTTAATTCTAAGAATTGTAAATTTTTATTCATAGTATCTCTTATTATATCATAAACATTACCATACGGTTAAGATCACGATTTTGACAAAGGTTTATAGATATTGTGAGATTAAGAATCCAAATGAGTCTTGATAAATTTACTGACTAACGCCATATTAATTTCATTGCCATATTTTTGTTTGATAGTAGACATAATTTTACCCATTTCTTTCACAGATGTTATGTTAAGTTCTTGCATCATGTTTTTGACAATTTCCATAGTTTCTTCATCATTTTTTTCAATAGGTAAGTAATTTTTTAATAAATCCATTTCTTGTTTTTCTTTTTCTGCTAAATCATTTCTTTCTGCTTTTAAATATTGTTCATATGCCTCAGAATTTCTTTTCATTACTTTTTTAATTACTTGTATAATTTCCGTATTTTTCAATACTTGTTTTTTATCTTTTTCTTCTTTGTTTATAAAAGACAATGCAAAACGCAATATATTTGATTCTTCTTTTTTGCCATCTTTCATAAAATGGATTTGATCTTGTTGAATTTTTGTCTTTATAGATTCTTCAGACATTCAATAAATTAGAATTTTTTATATGGCGGTTTTTTACTTATAGAGGACATACTAACTTTTCGTTTATGTCTTTTTGTTGCAGCAGCAAGCTTTCTTTTTCTCATGGCAGTAGGTTTTTCATAGAATTCTCTTCGACGAGTTTCTGTCAAAATCCCTGCTTTTTCACAACCTCTTTTAAATCTTCTTAACGCAATTTCAAAAGGTTCGTTATCTCTTATTTGTACACTTGGCATAAAAAATATAAAATTATTATTAATGGCGTAATATTACTTGATTATTACAATAAAGCAATAAAATTTAATAAATAAAGGGAGTACAAATTGATAGTTTTGGGTATTGAGTCATCGTGTGATGAAACAGGGCTTGCCATATTTGATGAAGATAAGGGCTTAATGGATCAAATAGTGTCTTCACAACAACATATACATGCAAATTTTGGCGGAGTTGTTCCAGAATTAGCATCTAGGGATCATGTATCTAAATTTGTACCTTTATTAGAAAACTTATTATCCAAAAATCAATTATCATTAAATAATATAGAATTGATAGCATATACAAACGGCCCTGGGTTAATGGGACCATTATTAACCGGTGCTGCATTTGCAAAAACACTAGCTTGGTCATTAGGTATAAAATCAATTGAAATTAATCATCTTGAAGCACATATTTTTTCTCCTATGATTACAGAAAGTGAGCTCAAACCACCGTTTTTATCTCTACTAGTATCTGGTGGTCATACAATTCTATCTTCAATAAACTCTAAACTAACGCATAATATTTTAGGACAAACTCTAGATGATTCAGTTGGAGAAGTATTTGATAAAGTTGCCAGAAATTTAGGATTAAGTTATCCAGGCGGACCAGAGATTTCTAAATTCTCATCCAAAACAACAAATTCTTCATTTAAATTTCCTAGACCAATGCTCAAATCAAATAATTATAATTTTAGCTTTAGTGGATTAAAAACGCATGTTATCAATCAAATTAAAAAACAAGAGTTAACCGACAGTATTATTTCCGAAATATCTTTTGAGTTTGAAAACTCAATATCCGATGTTTTAATTACAAAAACATTGAATGCTGCTGCAACAACTAATATAAATAATATTGTTATATCTGGCGGTGTTAGTGCCAATAAAAGACTCAGAGAAAGATTTAATAAGGAAAAAAATAAAGATATTTCCATATTTTTCCCAGATTTAGCATTTAGTACGGATAATGGAGCAATGATTGCATATTTAGGTAATTTAAAATACAAAAAAGGAGAATATGATAATTCTTTATATATAGAACCAAATCCTTCTTTATCTCTTTAATGAAATTAAAAATTCAGAAATATTTTTTCTGTGTGAACCAAAAATTAGAATAGTATTAATTATTGCAAAAATTAAAGCATAACTATTTACTTGATACACAATAAATGGAAGAGCTAAAAATGAAATTAATGCTGAAAGCCCAGATATTCTTGTAATATAAAATACTACTATCCATATTATTAATAAATATAAACCTAAATCAAAATTAATAGCAAATATTATACCTAAAGAAGTTGCAACTCCTTTTCCACCTTTAAAACGTAGAAAAATAGAATATAGATGACCAAAAACAATTACATATGAAAAAATCCATATTTCGAAAATACTGAAGAGTGGATACGATAAGATATACGTATACCATAAGAAATACACCGGTATAAAACCTTTTGAAAAATCTCCTATTAATGTAAGAGCTGCAGCAATTTTATTGCCAGTCCTCATTACATTAGTGGCACCAGGATTTTTTGATCCATAATTTCTAGGATCTTCTAGTCCCATAATCTTACTTGTTATAATAGCAAAAGGTATTGATCCAATTATATAGAGAACAATGAAAACTATAGCAAAGCTAAACAGATGATCAGTAATAAGTTGTTCTAATATACTTATAAAAAAACTAAATGGTTTATACATACATGTAATATATAATTAATAACACCTCAAATAAAGTTTGATTGAGTTATATATGAAAAACTACAACATTATATTCATACACGGTTGGTTGTTTGATAGTAGAATCTGGTTTGGATTAGATGATTTATTGAATCAAAATTACGACATTAATAGAATAGATTTACCTGGTTATGGTAAAAATACTAATAATTTTAGAGATTATAAAAATTTTTTTGAAGAGATTTTTGCTAATAATACTAATAATACCTGTCTGATAACATTTTCTTTTGGGTGCACATTAACTTTCTTAGCATTACAAAGAAATTATAAATATATAAATAAAATTATACAGATAAATCCAGTATATAATTTAGAAAAAAATATCATTACAACGTTTAAGAAAAATTTAAATAAGTCTAGAGACGAAACAATCAAAAAATTTATTTTTGAATGTGTTAAAGGGTCTAAGAGTTTTAAAGATGAATATGAGAAAATAATAGATAATTTTGATTTTAATACGTTACCATCAAATGAAATATTATGTAATCATTTAGATAATTATAATAAATTACATAATAAACAAAATAATTTAAGAAAAGACGTAAGCATTCTCAATATAATGAGCGAAAATGATTATATAATGTCAAATGAAAATATAGACGGATATTTACTAAAAAACGCATCTCATATACCCTTCATCTCTCACAAAAAAGAGCTGTATACTGTTATAACGAGTTTTTTAAATACATGATATGGAAGATTATAAGTATAAATTATTAAAATCATTTAATAAAAGCGCTAAACAATACGATAAATATTCTATTGTGCAGCAAGAAGTTGCTAATAGATTGATTGATAGAATTAAAATGATAAAAATTAATCCAAAAAAGATTTTAGACATAGGTTCGGGCACTGGTTATTTGTCAAATAAATTAAAAAAAATTTTTCCAAAATCTGAAATAGTATGTATGGACATATCGTCTGACATGATAAATTTGTCCAAAGAGAAATATTCAAATCTATTACATTTGGTTGCAGATGCTGATGATTTACCTTTCAAAAGTTTAAGTTTTGATTTTGTTATATCAAGTTTTACATTTCATTGGTGTAAAAATATTGAGAAAATTTTATCGAAGATAACAAAAATACTTGATAATAATGGGCTATTAATATTTGCAACTGTTGGTCCTGATACTCTAAATGAATTAGATAATATGTTTAAAGCAATAGATAATAAAAAGCATGTAAATGATTTTCTAGATATGCATATTTATGGTGATATGCTTTTATCTCATAATTATAAAGATCCTGTGGTTGATATGGAGAAGATTAAATTAGAGTATCCAGATCTAAAAACAGCCATAAAATCATTAAGAGGAACTGGATCAAATGTATTATTATCAGAACGATCAAACGAAAAAGTTGTAGATAAAATTAAAAACTTATATTCAGACAATATTTCTAGTAATATATTTTCTCTTACATACGAGGTAATTTATGCAACTGCTTGGAAAAAAAATAAGACACAAAATAGCGAATCAAATAAAGTAATACCAATCAAAAAAATCTAAAAATTTTAGTAAATTAGAAATTCCATAAGTACTAATATTTTGCTAGAATATAGCTACATTAACATGTAGAAAATAAGGAAATCATCCATATTTTATACCATGATTAAGGACGATTGATGAAAACAATTATACTGGTGTTATTATCAACACTTATGCCAGCAGTAGCATTAGCAGATTGGGAGACCAATATGCCAAGGGGAGTTACTCCCACAAGTGTAGCAGCCTACGACCTACACATGCTCATTTTTTATATAACAGTGATTATTGGAATAGTTGTTTTTGGAGTTATGCTCTATTCAATTGTTCATCATAGAAAATCAAAAGGATATCAAGCAGCTACATTCCACGAGAGCACTAAAGTTGAAATAATTTGGACGGTAATTCCATTTTTAATATTAGTAGGAATGGCTATACCAGCAACAAAAACATTAATTATGATGGAAGATACCAGAAATTCAGAGATTACTTTAAAAGTAACTGGTTATCAATGGATGTGGAAATATGAGTATCTTGAAGATGATGTGGCTTTTTTTAGTAAAATTGATGAAGAAAGTAATAAGGCTAGGCGATTAAATTCATCAATTAACGTGAACAAAGTTGATCATTATTTACGAAATGTAGATAATCCAGTAGTTCTTCCTACAAATACAAAAATTAGAATCTTATTAACAGCAAATGATGTATTACATGCATGGTGGGTACCTGAACTTGGTGGAAAAAAAGATGCAATTCCTGGATATATTAATGAGATGTGGATAGAAATAAAAAAAACAGGTGTTTATAGAGGACAATGCGCTGAGTTATGTGGGAAAGATCATGCTTTCATGCCTATTGTTGTAAAAGCAGTACCAAAGTCTGAATATCATAAATGGGTTTCCATACAAAAAGATAATAGAATGGCAACAAAAGAAAATTAGGAGAAATAGTGAGTGCAAATTTAGAACATGCAGACCATCATCAAGCAAGCGGCATAATGAGATGGATCACAACTACAAATCATAAAGATATTGGTACACTTTATTTATTTTTCAGTTTATTAATGTTTTTTATTGGTGGTCTAATGGCATTGATTATCAGAGCTGAATTATTTGAACCAGGCTTGCAATTGGTAGTTCCAGGCTTTTTTAATCAAATGACAACAATGCATGCATTAATAATGATTTTTGGTGCAGTCATGCCAGCATTTGTTGGTTTAGCTAATTGGCAAGTACCGTTAATGATTGGAGCTCCTGATATGGCGTTACCAAGACTAAATAATTGGAGTTTTTGGATTTTACCTTTCGCATTCACCATGATGATTAGTACATTATTTTTTGAAGGCGGAGGACCTGCAGCAGGCTGGACATTATATCCTCCATTATCTCTTCAAGGTGGTAATTCAATGCCATTCGTAATGTTTTCTATTCATTTACTTGGTTTATCTTCTATTTTAGGAGCTATAAATATAATTGCTACCATATTAAACATGAGAGCACCTGGTATGACCTTAATGAAAATGCCTATGTTTATTTGGACTTGGTTGATTACAGCATTTTTATTAATTGCAGCAATGCCTGTTTTAGCTGGTGCGATAACTATGCTTTTAACAGATAGATTTTTTGGAACTAGTTTTTTCACTGCATCAGGCGGTGGTGATCCTGTATTATTTCAACATATTTTTTGGTTTTTTGGCCATCCAGAAGTATATATTTTAATACTTCCTGCATTTGGCATCATATCAACAATACTTCCTACGTTTTCTAGAAAACCATTATTTGGATATGATTCAATGGTTTATGCAACAGCATCAATTGCATTACTTTCGTTTATAGTATGGGCTCATCATATGTTTACCGTAGGTATGCCATTAGCTGGTGAATTATTTTTTATGTTTGCGACAATGTTAATAGCAGTTCCAACAGGCGTTAAAGTTTTTAATTGGATAGCTACTATGTGGAGAGGCTCCATGACTTTTGAAACTCCAATGCTATTTGCTATAGCATTTATAGTTTTATTTACTATAGGAGGATTTTCAGGATTAATGTTAGCAATAGTTCCAGCTGATTTTCAATATCATGATACATATTTTGTCGTTGCTCACTTTCATTATGTATTAGTTCCTGGTGCAATTTTTGCTATTATTGCGGCCGTATATTATTGGTTACCAAAATGGACAGGTAAAATGTATGATGAATTTTTAGGGAAAGTACATTTTTGGCTAACTACTATATTTGTAAATATAACATTTTTCCCAATGCATTTTGTAGGTCTAGCTGGTATGCCTAGAAGGATACCAGATTATGCAGTACAGTTTACAGATTTTAATGCAATTGCATCTGTAGGTGCATTTGGATTTGGTTTTGCACAAATTTTATTTTTATATATTATATACAAAACTCTTAAAGAAGATGTCACTGTTGAAGAAAAAGCATGGGATGGTGCAGAAGGTTTGGAATGGACATTATCATCACCTCCACCGTATCACTCATTTGAAACACCACCTAAAGTAGAATGAACACGAAAACAAAAAAAACATTTTATACATTAATTGGAATCACAGTTTTTATGTTTTCTTTTTCTTATATGTTGGTACCTTTATATGATTTATTTTGTGATGTAACAGGTTTAAATGGCAAAACGAACAAAGTAAAAGTAGTAGTTCAAGAACAACCAACAGAAAGATTTATAAAAATTAAATTTGTATCTAATGTAGCTTACTCCGCACCGGTTAAATTTTATCCTATACAAAAAGAAATGACTGTGTCTATTGGAAAAATTTATAATACAAAATATTTAATTAAAAATATATCCAATACAGACTTGATAACAACTGCAAGTCCTAGTGTTGTTCCTGGCCCTCTTTCTCAGTATTTTAGAAAGATTGAATGTTTTTGTTTTAATCATCAAGAAATTGGATCAAATGAAACAAAAGAGTTAGGAATTCAGTTTATGATTGATTCAGAGATACCTCATAACACAGATACATTAATTTTATCTTATACAATGTTTGATATAACAGAAAATTCTTTAAACAAAAAAGTGAGTTTAAAATGAGTGGCTCCTACTATATACCGAGTGAAACAAAATGGCCTTTTTTGTCTACAGTGGCTTTAATTATATTATTTGTAGGATTATCTAATTATTTGAATGATGAATCTGATTTAACTTTAATGTTTACAGGTTTAGCTTTATTAATGGTTGTAGTATATGGTTGGTTTTCTTATGTAATAAAAGAAAGTGAAGCTGGAATATATAATTCACAAGTTGACATGTCTTTTAGATGGGGGATGGCGTGGTTTATATTTTCTGAAGTAATGTTTTTTTCAGCTTTCTTTGGTGCCTTATATTATGCACGCGAATTATCTTTACCTTGGCTAGGTGGAGATGGCGCTAAAGTATCAACTAATATTGTATTATGGCCACAATTTGAAAATGTTTGGCCATCAAATGGTCCAGAAAATTATGGTGGTGATTTTATATATATGAAAGCTGCTGGTATACCTGCTATTAATACACTTATTTTATTAACTAGCGGATTAACTGTTACATGGGCACATCATGGATTAAAAGAGGCTAAAAGGAACCAGTTAATTTGGGGATTGATTGCAACTGTTTTATTAGGGTTTTTGTTTGTTGGATTACAAGCGTATGAATATATGCATGCATATTCTGATTTAAATTTAAAACTAACATCAGGCATCTATGGATCAACATTTTATATGCTTACAGGTTTTCATGGATTTCACGTTACGTTGGGTGCAATTATGTTAACTGTGATCTTGATAAGATGTATTAATGGTCATTTTACTAGTCAAAACCATTTTGGGTTTGAAGCCGTAGCCTGGTATTGGCATTTTGTTGATGTTGTTTGGTTGGGATTATTTGTTTTTGTTTATTGGTTATAATTATTCACTGCATGTGGTTGAATAAGATTAAAATAATAACCAATAATTAGTATTATAAATAATATTAAAGACAAAATTATTCTTGTTCTTAAAGAATAAAAACCTCTAGATGAGGAAGACTTATCCTTCAGAATATAAACAAACCCAGCTATAAGGTTATATACTATGAGTAACAATAAAGTTAATATTATATATTTCATAATAAGAGGTAATACCTATTCTTAAATCAGCATACAAAATATCTATTATTAACACTATTAAATTTTTATTTTTTTTAGTAATAATTATAATTTGTTTATTATTGTCATTTTGGCAACTAGATAGAGGTAATATAAAATCAGAACAACACAAAAACTTTCTTTCATTATCAAAAAAACAACCAATCAAAATACGAAATCTAGATATTAATTTGGAAAATTACACAAATATAGAGATTGTTGGAGATTTTATTAAAAAACCACAATTTTTATTGGATAATATTGTAATAAATAGAAAACCAGGATATGAGATTATTACTCCTCTTAGATTTAAAAATAAAATTATCTTAGTTAATAGGGGATGGATTGATAATAATTATCGTCAAATTGTACCGGATATTAATATTATTGATCAACATTCACCAATAACTGGTTATATATATTATTATAAAAAAACGTTTACACTTAACGAAGATGTTTATACAAAAAAAGATTCATTAATAATACAAAACATTGATATAAAATCCATTGAGAAAATTTTAAACCAACCTGTGATGCCTTATATATTAATAATGCACGAGAATCAAACCAACTCTTATATCAGAAAAAAAATATATAAAAAAAATCCTGAATACAAACATTACATGTATGCAGGACAATGGTTACTTTTTGCTATAATAGCATTAATTTTTTCATTTAAATTATTAAAGAGAAAAGAGAATGAATAAAAATAGAACCTATCTTATTATAATTATTTTGGTTTTTTTAATTCCATTTTTGGCAGCTTATTTTATTTTACAATCTGGTGTAAATAAGACAATGGATACATCTAATTATGGTGAGCTTATTGAACCACCTATTAATACTAATAATTATCAGATAACTGGTTCTTCTAATTCATTAAATATTAATAAATTAGATAAAAAATGGACAATATTATATTTTAATAACAACGAATCTTGTGATGATATATGTAAAAATGATATTTATCTTTTAAAACAAATACACATAGCGTTAAACAAAGATATAAATAGGGTTCAACGTGCTTATTTAACCGGCAATAACAAAGGTTCAAGAAAATCTTTTCAAACAATGCATTTTCTTTTAGAAAATTATCCTAACCTTATAAGACTAGAAATAATTAATCAGAATAAAAATATTATTACAGTTCTTAATAAATTTACTAATACAAAAAAAATATTTTTAGTTGATCCTTTAGGGAATATTGTATTGATGTGGCCTAGTCAGTTCAATGGAAAACAATTATTAAAAGATTTAAAAAAATTATTAAAACACTCAAGGGTTGGCTAAATATGCAGAAAATTATTGCCCAACTTAGTTTCATTGGTGTTTTTATAACTTTAGTTGTAATTTCTCTAGGTGCTTGGGTTAGATTAACTGATGCTGGATTGGGATGTCCAGATTGGCCAGGCTGTTATGGTATTCTTGGAATTCCTGATACTGAAGCTGAATTAAATAAGGCTAACAAATTTTATCCAAATATTAATATTGATGTAGGTAAGGCTTCTAGAGAAATGATTCATAGATACTTTGCTGGAGCTCTGGGGTTATATGTTTTTGTTTTATCTTATTTAAGTATTAAATATTCTAGTATTAAATATTATATAATACCTGCATCATTAATAATTCTTATTATCATTCAATCTTTGTTGGGTATGTTAACAGTTACAGAACTAGTTAAGCCATCTATTGTTACGTTACATTTAATGATCGGTATATTAACTGCAGTTTTAATTTTCTGGAATGGTATGCATTTTTATCCTGTAAATATTAATCAAAATAATAATGATACGAAACTCGTTCTTATTACTTTAGTCTGTATTTTAGGGTTAATTATTCAGATTTTTTTAGGTGGTTGGACTAGCACAAACTATGCTTCTTTAGCTTGTACAGATTTTCCAAAATGTTCTGGGGAATGGTGGCCTAGAAATATGGATATAATTAAAGCCTTTTCTTTTATTAACTTGCCAGATATAAATTATGAAGGTGGAGTTTTAAGTAATGATATTAAGATTACAATACACTTTATACATAGAATTTGGGCATTATTTCTGACATTTTTATTTGGTATTTTGTTTTTTTATATTTTTTATATTCAAAATATAAATTACTATAAAAAAATAGGCTTCATTATTTTTATAATTTTCGTTCTACAAATAATATTAGGTATTTCAAACATAATATTTAGTTTACCGCTTATGATTGCAGTTTTTCACACAGTTAATGCGGCAATACTACTATTATCTTTATCAGCTCTCTTATATTATTCGACAGACAAGGGTATACAGTGATAATATAGTCAATTATTATGCTTAAACTTACCACTTTTAATCCAAATACCATTTTTGAACTTACCAAGGAGTTCATAGCTCTCACTAAACCACGAGTAAACTTATTAATTATGTTTACTGCTATCGTTGGAATGTTATTAGCTCATAATACTACTAACATAAATTATGCATTGATCTTTATATCAAGTGTTGGGATTGGCCTTGCAGCTTCTGCTGCAGCTATTATTAATCAAGTAGTAGATCAAAAAATTGATAGTATTATGGATAGAACAAAAAACAGACCTTTAGTACATGGTTCTATAAAACCAAATCAAGCAATATATTTTGCTATCGGTTTATCGATATCATCTATTTATATTTTGGTAACCTATGTAAATATATTAACAGCCTCGTTAACATTTCTAACTATCATTATTTATTCTGTGATTTATTCTGTATATTTAAAAAATCTTACTCCACAAAATATAGTCATTGGAGGTATAGCTGGTGCTATGCCACCTTTATTAGGTTGGACTTCTATTACAAATCAAGTAGATTCTTTTCCATTAATACTTTTTTTAATTATCTTTCTTTGGACACCACCACATTTTTGGGCCTTAGCTATATATAAGTGTGATGAATACAAAAAAGCAAATATACCAATGTTACCGATTACACATGGTTGTGATTTTACCAGACTTCATATTCTTTTATATTCAATACTATTATTTTGTATAACACTCTTTCCTTATTTATTAGGATTAAGCAATATCTTTTATTTGATAGGTGTAATTATAATTGGATTTAAGTTTGTCTACGAATCATTTATTTTATTTATAAAAAAATCCGATGATAAAGCAATTTATTTGTTTAAATACTCAATAACCTATTTAGCAATGCTATTTGCATTTTTAATCATCGATCATTTTATTTATTTAATGAATTAATTTATGCGAGAAGCATAGAGCTTTTTAAAGAAGACAATGATTTTTCTTCTATCTGTCTTACTCTTTCTTTTGATATCTTGTATTTTTTTGATAGATCTGCCAATGTAGCTTTATCTTCAGTTAAATAGCGCTGGTAAATAATATCTTTACTTCTATCATCAAGTTTAGATAAAGCATTATGTAATTCAGCATTATCATGTGTATCTGTATCTTTATTTTCTATTAAAATAGATGGATCTTTATTATCTGATAAATAATCAGAAGGGGCTGTTTCATCATTATTACTTGGATCAAATGAAATGTCTGTTCCACTTAATCTAGATTCCATTAAGGTGACAGTTTCTGGTTTTACATTAAGTTCATTTGCAACATTTTCTGTTTCTTGTTTCGTTAACCATGTTTTCCCATTTTTTTTACTTCTAAGTTTAAAGAATAATTTTCTTTGTGCTTTTGTGGTAGCAACTTTTACTATTTTCCAATTTTTTAAAATAAATTCATGTATTTCTGCACGTATCCAATAAATTGCAAAAGAAAGAAGTCTAACTTTTTTTTCTGGATTAAATTTTTTTACGGCTTTCATTAATCCAACATTTCCTTCTTGTATTAAATCAAGCAATGGTAATCCATATCCTCTATATGTTTTAGCAATATGAACTACAAATCGTAAATTAGATACTACAATTTTTTTTGCTGATTCTAAATCGTCAAATTTATGAAATTTATGAAATAAACTAATTTCTTCTTCTTTGCTAAGTAATGGAGACTGTCTTAATTCACGCAAATAAATATCCAGAGAATCACCTGATTCAAGATCAGTTGATAAATCTAGTGGCATATATTCAGTCAGTTCTTGTGTCATAATCATATACCTTGTCTTGGGTTTAATTATAATGGCTTTTTTTGTCTTTTCAAGCTTAAAAAAACTAGCTATTTCAAGGTTTTAGGCTTAAAAAATTAGAATAATTTAGCATATATTTCATATTATATCATAATCAAATGGTTATTTAGATAAGAAATATTTTTGTTATAATTTTATTCAATGTATAAAATTATCAAAAACAACAATTTTTTTAAGTTCATATTTATTTTTATTGCATGTATACATTTTAATGCAGATGCATCAATTAAATTCTCAGACAGAATAGAAGAGTATTATTTAGATAATGGTCTTAAAGTAATTTTATTGGAAGATAAACGAGGACCAGCAGTAGTTTCAAGTACATGGTACAAAGTTGGTTCAAGTTATGAGCATGAAGGAATTACAGGAATATCACATCTTTTAGAACACATGATGTTCAAAGGAACCAAAAATTATAAAGCTGGGGAGTTTTCGAAAATAATTAAAGGTCTAGGTGGATCCGAGAATGCATTTACTGGAAGAGATTTTACTGGATATTATCAAAAAGTTCATAAAGATCATCTAGAAAAATGTATAAAAATGGAATCTGATAGGATGGTAAATTTATTATTAAATAAAGAAGAACTAACAACAGAATTAGAAGTTGTAAAAGAGGAAAGAAGATTGCGCACCGAAGATAATCCTATTGCATTAGCATTTGAACAAATACTTTTACAGAGTTTTGGCTATTATGGTTATGGAATTCCAATAGTTGGCACCAATAATGATTTGAATAATATCACTATTGATGATGTGCAATCTTGGTATGATAGATATTATACACCAAAAAATGCAATTCTTATTATTGCTGGTAATTTTGATAGAGAAAAAACAAAATATTGGGTAGAAAAATATTATTCAAAAATTCATAAATTGTCAGACAGTTATACATCTAATAAAATAAGACATAAAACTACTTACAACAACATACATAAATTCTCCCGTGTAAGTGAAACAATTATACTTATGTCGTTTTTAAATCCTAAATACACCAAGAATAATAAAATGGATCATTATGCTCTCGGCTTATTATTAGAATTAATGGACGGAGGTTATTCCTCTAGATTTACAAAAAACATTGTTGATGAAAAAAAACTTGCTTTAGAGACATTTATATCTTACGAGTCATATCCAAAAGAAAATAATATTTTTACAATTGGTGGCACACTCAGACAAGGTACTGAACCTAAAGTCCTACAAGATGCCATTCTAAATGAATTCAATAAATTAATAAAAAATGGAATTACTGATGAAGAAATGATTCAAATTAAATCTAGATTAGTTGCTGAAAATATATATAAATTTGATTCATTATTTTATCAGGCGATGAATGTTGGAACTCTTGAAACAAAGAATATTGGATGGAAAACCATTGATGAATATTTAGATGATATAGATAAAATCACAAAAGAAGATATTATTGAAGTTGCAAGAAAATACATTACTTCAAATAAATTTATTTTTACAATTATAGAGCCAGAGAAAATATGAAATATTTTTATTTTACAATTATTTTTTTATTAGTATTTTTTAATCAAAATGCTTATTCATATCCAACTATAGAAAAAATTAAATCTAACCCAAATTATTTACTTGTTGAAAGACAAACTCTCCCTATTATTGATATGAATATTACTTTTAATATTGGAAGTAAACATGAATCTCCATTAACAGCCGGACTAAGAAACTTATCTTTTAGATTGATACCTCAACAAAAATATAAAAACGAAAAGATTATTCATTTATTTGAGAAGATTGGAGCTTCTGTAAATTTTAAAGTTGCTAAAGATAATAGTGAAATAAATATAAGATTTATAAAATCAGAATATAACATTAGTTATATAACGGAAATTTTAAATTATATTCTAACAGATCTAAAGATAGATGAAGAAACATTAAATTTTGAAAAAGAAAAAATTATCAGAGAGATACAAGGAAATAAATTAGATCCATCTATTCTTGCATCACAACATGCAAACGAAGTATTCTTCAGTGGCTCATGGTATCAACATCCAATAATTGGGTATCAAGATACTGTTGAAAAATTTTCCAAAAATGATGTAGATAATCATCTATTAACTTTTGGTGATGTAGAAATAAATTTTGTAGGGGCTTTAAATAATAATGAAGCAGCATTTTTTATTTCTGATATTATAAGAAATTATAAAAATGATGACAAATATAACTCTAAATGTAATGACTATTGGTACACTCACTCTAAATGTCGTTTTACTTTGGGGAATGTAAAATCACGAGAGAGAGTTAAACTTAATACTAGCCAAACACATATACTTATATATGTTCCCCTTTATGTTTCAACACCAACTTGGAGAGAAAAAAACCAGATTCATAAAAGTGATAGCTGTTGTGCAAATCTACGATTAGATGAATATTATTATGAGTTATTAGTAGCAAATTATATTTTTGGTGGAAGCGGATTTGGTTCAACACTTATGAATGAAATAAGAGAAAAAAGAGGACTAGCTTATTCTGTCTACAGTTATTTAATACCCTATAATGATTTTGGTGTACTGGCCATTAATATGCAAACAAAAAATCAAAATAGTTATACAGCAATTAATCTTTTAGAAGACTTATTAGAAAAATTAAAAAAAGCTGAATTTTCGGAAAACCAAATAAGAAAAGCAAAAAATGGAATTTTAAATAGTTTTGAATTGAGATTTGATACTAATAGAAAATTATTAGGTATGTTGACAGCTATTAATAATTTTAATTTAGAAAATAATTATTTTGAAGAATATAAAAAAGGACTCATGAAAGTTAACAAATCATCAATTAAAGATGCTTTTTCTAAAAAAATGACAAATGAACATGCAATAATAACTGTAGGTAAATTTTAATTGCCAGAAAATAAAATAAAGATTACAGGTGGAAAACTAAAATCTAGAGTTCTTAATTATAATTCAACCAACCCATTAATTAAGCCAACCAAATCTTATATAAGGGAAACATTATTTAACGTGATACCCATATCAGAAAAATCTATATGTTTAGATTTATATTCTGGCAGTGGTATATTGTCAGCTGAATCGATATCTAGAGGCGCAAAATTTTCTACATTATTAGAAAATGATGCTAAAACAATATTAAAAATTGAAGAAGAATTTGAAAAACTTGAGATAGATAACTTTAAAGCCATAAGCGAAGATGTAATAAAATTTTTAAAAAAATCAAAACATTTTAATTATGATGTAATATTTGTAGATCCTCCTTACAAGTCGGAATTACTTAATATAACTATAGAAATACTTATCAAATGTGATTTAAAAAAAAATTCATATATCTATATAGAACAAAATAAAAAACTATATAATGAAAATATACTGAATCTATTAGATAATTCGCACAATATAATTAAAAATTTGAGTATTGGCGATGTAACATATACAATCGCTAAAAAGAGGTAAAAAATGTCATTAATAGCTGTCTATCCAGGTACTTTTGATCCTGTTACGAATGGTCATGCAGATTTAGTAAAAAGGGCTAGTAAAATATTTGATAAAGTGATTATTGCTGTAGCAAGTAATCCACAAAAAACAACATTATTTAGTCTTGATGAAAGAATTATTTTGGCTAATACAGTTTTTAGTGATTTTAATAATACTGAAGTTTTCCCACTAGAGAAGTTAGTAGTAGAATTTGCAAAAGAACATTCTGCAACAATTATATTAAGAGGATTGAGAGCAGTATCAGATTTTGAATATGAAGTTCAATTAGCTGGTATGAATCGTTCTATGGAGCCAAATATTGAAAGTGTATTTATGAGTCCAGGAGAAGAATTTAGTTTTCTTTCTTCTAGCATTATAAAAGATATAGCAAAACATAAAGGTGATTTATCAAAATTTGTACATAAAACAGTAGAAGAAGCATTAAGAAAGAAATATTAATTTATTTTTGACATTTTCTACAATAATAAGACATTCTTCCACCAATTTTAGTTTTAGTGATTTTTGATTTTTTACAAATAGGACAAAATTCTTTTCCATAAACTAATAATTTTTGTTTAAAATATCCTGGTGTTCCATCAATTTGCTTGTAATTACGCAATGTAGTACCGCCAGCTTTTACAGATTTAATGAGAACTTTTTTTATTGATAAGACAAGATTTTTACATTCACTTTTTTTTAGTTTATATGATTTCTTATTAGGGTTTATTTTTGATAAAAATAATGCTTCTGAAGCGTAAATATTTCCAACTCCTACAACAATCTTTTGATCCATTATAAAATTTTTTATAGATAATTTTCTTTTTCTACTTTTTTGAAAGATATATTTTTCCGTAAGATCTTTATCTAATGGTTCAACTCCTAAATTTTTTATTAATGGATGTTCATTTAATATATTTGTCCAATGCAGAGAGCCGAATTTTCTTATATCATTAAATATAATTCTATATTTTTTTATTGTAATTTGATAATGATCATGTTTTTCAATTAAATTATTATCACGACTTAATATTTTGAATACTCCTGTCATCCCTAAATGAATAATTAAAGAACCATTTTTAAAACTAATACATATATATTTCCCCCTTCTTGATATTTTTCGTACAATATTTTTTTTAAGATATTTTTTTATATTTTTTTGTATTTTCCATCTTAATTTAGAGTTATAAATTTCAAAGTCTGTTATTACTTGTTTATTTAAAACTTTTTCTAATGCATTCTTAATTGTTTCTACTTCTGGTAATTCTGGCATAATAATATATTAATTGGACTTATATAAAAATCTATCATATGATGATATCATTTGTAATTATAAAAAATTATGGATTTATTAGTAAACGGAATCATTGATTTTAATTGGTTGGAATACACAATCTATACCATAGTAGTAACTCAGATTACTATAATGTCAATTACCCTATATTTACATAGAGGTATAACTCATTCAGCAATAGAAATTAAAGGTTTATTATCTCATTTCTTTAGATTTTGGTTATGGTTAACTACATCTATGAGGACTGCAGATTGGGTTGCTATACATAGAAAACATCATGCTAAGGTTGAAACTATAGATGATCCTCATAGCCCAATTCATCATGGTATCGATAAGGTATTATTTTGTGGAGCAGATCTTTATTATCAAGAAAAACAAAATGAACAAACTATAGAACAATATTCTCAAAATTGTCCTAATGATTGGATTGAGAAAAATTTATATTCGGGGCGTTCTAATTTAGGTATTTTATTATTGTTTATTTTTAATATTATTTTATTTGGTGTGGTTGGTATTATTATTTGGTCTATACAAATGATGTGGACTCCAATTTTTGCTGCTGGTGGAATAAATGGAGCAGGACATTATTATGGCTATAGAAATTTTGAAACACAAGATGCATCGACCAACCTGATACCTTTAGCTTTTTTTATAGGTGGAGAAGAACTTCATAATAACCATCATGCATTTCCTACAGCTGCGAAATTTTCTCTTAAAGAATGGGAATTTGATATTGGATGGCTATATATTAAAATATTTTCTTTTTTTGGATTAATTAGAGTAAAAAGACTTGCTCCTAAGACTGTTATAGATTCAACAAATAAAGATATTGATGCGGAAACAGCATATGCTATTTTAAGATCAAAATTAACTGTATTAACTAATTTTACAAAAGAAGTTATGAATCCAATATTCAAAAGCGAAGAAAAGATTGTTAATCAGCATATTAAAAAAGAAATGAAATCATTGAGAACATCTTTAATTA
>CAYFGJ010000005.1:0-23346 GCA_964342835.1 uncultured Ectothiorhodospiraceae bacterium
ATTTTAAGGCTCTCACTCACTTCGGGTGGCATATATGTTTCATCATGTTTTGCCAAAACCTCTTCAGCAAGAAAAGAACCATCTGATAATAATTTTCCTCTAATTACTACACCTTGTCCCTCTCTAAATAAATCAGGCAAGATACCTTTATATTTTACCAAAATTTTCTTTTCAAAATCGGTAATATAAAATTCTATATCTGTGGTTTTTTTACTAATAATAAGACTATCATCTACTACCACACCACCTATTCTAAAAACATAGCCAGGCGGAAATTCTGTCTGACTTATTTGGGATGGGCTTCTATAAAATAATAGATTTTCATTAAATACTTTTATAAATAAAAAAAATAGAACAACCAAAAGAAAAGAGATAATTAAAACATAATATATTCTAATAGTTCTTTTTTTCATGAAATTAATTTATTTTTTATTAAAACTAGTTAGACGTTTATAATTTATATATAGAATCACTACGTTAACTATCATTGATACTATAACAATAATATATGAAGAAAATATATATATAAAATAATCTTTCATTGAATGAATCATATCTTATATATGGGTAAATAAAAACTACAATAATTCTAATTTTTATGGCCATGGGTGGACTTGAACCACCGACCGCAGCGTTATGAGTGCTGTGCTCTAACCAACTGAGCTACATGGCCATCAAACATTAAATCTAAAAAAGATTACATCACCATCTTTAACAATATAATCTTTACCTTCTTGTCTCCATACACCATTATTCTTGGAACCTTGTTCACCATCATATTTTATATAATCATCATAAGCGATGGTTTCGGCCCGAATAAATCCTTTTTCGATATCAGTATGAATGATACCTGAACATTGTCTAGCATTAAAATGTTTTTTTGCTGACCACGCTTTAGATTCTTTTTCGCCTGAAGTATAGAATGTCTTTAATCCTAAGAGTGAGTAACCAGTATGAATAATTTGATTTAATGGAGATTGATCAATAATTGATTCATCAACACCCTCGATGTCTGAATTTAAATTAGAACGATATTCTGATCTTTCATCTTCCGGTAATTCTAAAATTTCTTCTTCAGTGATTACATCTATAGGAACAATTGGAACATCAATATTTGATTTATTTTTAAATGTTATAATTTCATCGTTTGGAGTATTGCTATTAATATTTGAAATTATAAACATAGGTTTGCTGGTTAAAAGTTTGAAATCTGGAATAAACTTTAAAACTTCGTCATCAATATCAGGTGAAAACTTATTTTGATTTAAGTGATTTAATATATTAGATAATTCTTCTGTAATCTTATCTTGTTCTTTACTTGAAAATTTACTTTTTTTAATTCTTTCTAAATATTTTTCTGTGATTGATATATCAGATAAAATTAATTCTAGATTTATATCAGAAAAATCTTCAACTGGATTATATGTATCTTTTACATGTATAATCTTATCATCTTTAAAAAACCTGACTACATGTGCAATGGCATCCACATTTTGTATGTGTGTTAAAAATTCATTACCAAGACCCTCTCCTTGTGAGGCACCTTTAATCAGTCCTGCTATATCAACAAATTCAATTATTGGATGAATAATATTTTTAGAATTATTTATGCTAGCTAATGCTTGCAATCTATCATCAGGAACAAATACATTGGCTTTGTTTGGTTCTATAGTACAAAAAGGATAATTTTGCGCATCTATTTTCTGAGAAGTTAACAAATTAAAAATTGATGATTTACCCACATTTGGCATTCCTACCAAACCACATTTAAAACCCATCTTTTTATTTTTCCCCGTTTAGATGATTCATTAATTCTGAAAATTTATTTTCTAAAAAAAGATTAATATTATTCATAATTAAATTCATACTTTCATTAATTTCTTTTTTTTGTTCTAATGTGGGTTTTCCTAAAACATATGAGACTGTTTCATCCTTAATATCAGGCTTTCCTATGCCTATTCTTAATCTCCAAAAATTTTTTGATCCAATTTTTTCTATAATACTATTTAGTCCATTATGACCTCCGCTGCCACCTCCAAACTTTAGTCGTATTTTGCCATTTACTAAATCTAAATCATCATAAACAACAATTATATTTTCTGGTGTAAAATTATTATTTCCCAAAATTTTTTTAATAGGTTCTCCACTCTGATTTACATAACTTAGGGGCTTGATTAATATTATTTTTTTATCATCATGACTGAATTCTGAAATTTCAGAATTATATTTTTTTGAGAATATAAATGCTTGATTTAGTTTTTCAGACATTAAATCTAGAAACCAAAAACCTACATTGTGTCTAGTACGTAACAGGTTTTTATCGGGATTACCTATACCTACAAACAATTGTAAAGATTTATATTCCATACTGTTGGCTAGCGTGTATGCCTAAATTATTCTTTTTTAGCTTCAGATTTTTTATCTTCTTTTGAGTCTGTTTTTGTATCATCTTTAGATTCTGCTTTAGAATCAGCTTTTGCATCATCTTTTGCATCAGTTTTCTCACCTTCAGCACCTTCTGCGGCTGCCTCATCACCTTCTTCTGCTACAACTTCTTCCTCAATTTTTTCTTCTTTTGCAATATAACAACTTACAACTGCCGTATCATGTTCTTTGTCACTAATTCCAACTAATTCAACATCATTAGGTAACTTAATTTCTGTCATATGTATGCTGCCACCAACATCTAAATCAGTAACATTGACTTCTATATTCTCAGGTATATTTTTAGGCAAACAACTAACTTGTATTTCAGTTATAATATGAGAAAGTATTCCGCCTGAAGTTTTAACACCTATACAAACATCTTCTCCTATAAATTTTATTGGAACATTTACAGAAACTTTTTTATCTTGTCTAACAGTTAAAAAGTCGATATGAGTGATTTTCGATTTTTCAGGATCTCTTTGTAATTCTTTTAAAATTACTTCTAATTTTTTCTTTTCAAGATTTAATTCAATTACATTACTATAAAAAGCTGTATCTTTAATTTGATTAGTTAATTCAAAACTATTTACAAGAATAGAAATATTACCATCTGGTTCGCCATAAATTTCAGCAGGAATTAGATTATTATCTCTATGCCTTCTTGATGCGCGTTTTCCAAACTCATTTCGTTTTGTTACTTCTAGCTTAAATTGTGATGCCATATTTATTCTCTTATTTTGTATGTAGGATTATACTACTAATCCATAAAAAGTGAACTAACAGATTCTTTATGATGAATTCTTCTGATAGTCTCTGCAAGCATTTCAGAAACAGAAATCTGTCTTATTTTGCTAATTTTCCGAGTATCTTCTCTTAGTGGTATAGTGTCAGTTACCACAACTTCATCTAACTCAGAGTTTTTTATATTATCATTTGCCTTACCAGATAAAACAGGGTGAGTAATATATGCTGATACTTTTTTTGCCCCTTTTTCTTTTAAAGCCTTTGCTGCATTACATAAAGTTCCAGCAGTATCTACTATATCATCCACAATGATACATGACATGCCTTTCACATCACCAATAATTTGCATAACTTCTGAGACATTTGCATCATCTCTTCTTTTATCTACAATCGCTAAATCACAATTTAGTTGTTTAGCTAAAGCCCGTGCTCTAATAACTCCACCTACATCGGGTGATACTACCATCATATTTTCAAACTTTTGTTTATAAATGTCTGCCACCAAAAGTGGTGTTGCATAGATATTATCAACAGGAATATCAAAAAAACCTTGTATCTGATCAGAGTGTAAATCTATCGTTAAGAGTCTATCAATACCCATACTGGTAATCATGTTAGCAACAACTTTTGCTGTAATTGGAACTCTAGCTGATCTGACTCTTCTGTCCTGTCTGGCATAACCAAAATAAGGAAGAACTGCAGTTATTCTATCAACAGAAGATCTTTTCAATGCATCAGTAATAATTAATAATTCCATCAAATGATGATTAGCTGGATAGCATGTTGGCTGTATGACAAAAATATCTTGACCTCTTACATTTTCTTGAATTTCTACAGATATTTCACCATCACTAAATGTATTAACTAAAGCTTTTCCCACAGATAAATTTAAATTTTTGGCAACATCATTAGCTAACTTCGCGTTAGAATTACCTGTAAATATCATTAATGATTCTTCGTTTTTCATAATCTAATTTAATTCATTCCTGGGGTGGAAGGATTCGAACCTCCGAATGACGGGATCAAAACCCGCTGCCTTACCGCTTGGCTACACCCCAAAATCATATCATATCCTAAATTCATAAGAATCAAGGCCCTTGACGATAACATGTTTGAAGTGATTTGGGACCAAATTACCAACTTCTTTTGCCCTCTCAAAGTTATCAAAGTTTAAAAACCACGTATCTCCCGTACCGCTCATTCTTGCCCGTCCATATTGAGACAGCCAATCTCTTACTCTAGATACTGTAGGATATCTTTTCATGACAAGAGTTTCAAATATATTATTGGTATCACCCGATAAAAAATCTTCCATGGTTTTCTTTTTTAGCTCTTTTGAATTTTCTACTAAATCATACATCTCACTAGTTGAAACATTATTTTCACCTAATACTAGTAAATACCAATTAGATTCTAAATTGATAGGTGAAATAATTTCGCCTCTACCTTCTACCCATGCGCTTTTAGCATTTATAAAAAAAGGTACATCGCTACCGATTTGGAGCGCTAAATTCATTATATTATCCTTAGATTCCTGTATATCAAAAATTCTAAACAAAGCTAAAAGAATTGTTGCAGCATTGGAACTACCTCCTCCTAATCCAGCCCCAATAGGTATATGTTTTACCAGATCAATATTAGCTCCCAGTGTTTTGATTTTATAATTAAATTTAAATAGATTTATTGTATTTATAATTAGATTGTCTTGTTCTAATTGTTTGATATTGGATGTTAAAACTATTTTATTATCGGTCGTTTTTTCAAATCTTATATAATCAAATAGATCTATTAATTGAAAAACACTTTGTATATTATAATAGCCATCAACTCTCTTATCTAAAACATGAAGAAAAAGATTTAATTTTGCCGGTGATTTAAAATGAAACATTCTTATGTATTGATGTTAATTTTTCTAATAATTTTAAGTTTTCTGGATAATTTTTAATCGCTTGTTTCATTATTTCTATTGATTTTTCATATAAACCATTTTTAACTAATACTTCACAATAATGTTCAATAATTTCTGGATCTTGATTCTTATTGTAGGCGGATTCTAAATAATACAATGCATTGTTATAATCTCCTTTCTTATATAATACCCACCCCATACTATCTAATATAGCTGCATTTCCTGGCTCATATTGTAAAGCTTTACTAATATAATTATATGCCTCATCATATCTATTGGTATGAATTATTAAACTGTAACCAAGTGCATTTAAAGCAATAGCATTTCTACTATCTCTTGATAAAATGGATTTTAAATCTTTTTCCATTGCATCAACATTTTTAAGTGTTTCATATGCCATAGCTCTAGAGTATATGAGACTTTCAAAATGAGAATATTTGGGCAAATTAATTGTGACTAAATGTATAATATCTTTATGTTTATTGTGTTCACTATAAAGTAATATTTGAGTCATTATAATTCTAACTTTCATAAGATCGGAAACGTAATTTTTCTTTAAATCTTCTAAATATTCTATTGCTATTGTTAAACCCATTTCTTTAGCGATAGATCTGGATTTTTGCAATCGTGCATCAAATTTGAAATCTCCTCCATCAACTCTTTCATAATGACGAATAGATTCAACGAAATTCTTATTTTCATAATCAATAAGACCAAGTAAATAATTAACTTCATTCTCCTTGTAATTTAAAGTTAACAGGTAAGACAAATGTTTTTCAGAGATATCATATTGTTTAAGATCATAAGCCAATCTAGCAATTTCTAAAATTATATTATAATTCTGAGGATCAATATTTAATATATCAATTATCAAATTTTCTGCAGACTCAAGTTTATTAGTACGAAAATATAAATTAAGCAATTCATATTTAACTTGTCTATCCGGAATACTTTTACTTTCAATATACTCTTGCAACAGTTGTATTGCTTCTGTATTTTTATTGATTGCTGATAAAGAACTAGCTTTGTATCTAATTAATTTTCGATCATTATATGCTCCGATCTTGTCAATATATTTTATAACTTTTTCATCTTGTCTGTATGAACGTAATAGCTCTATTACAGCTTCAATCAGTTGTCTATTTTTATTATTTAATAAATAATCATCAAAAAATGTAATTACATTAGATTTATTTTTATTATCAACAAGCATATTCATGAGTTTTAGATAATTAGTTCGATCATTTTTACCTATTAGAGTAATGTAATTATTTAAAATATTTTTAGATTTCGTATAATTTGAAGATTCTAAATAGACACTGATTCCTATTCTATGTGCTAATAAATTTTTTTCATTGAGTAATAACCATCTTTCAACAATTTGTTCAACATCTTTATATTTATGTTGCTGTAATCCAATCTTCGCCATATCTCCATATAAATCTAAATCATTCATATGACTGATATCTTGTATAAATAATGAAAGAGCTTTTTCATAAAGAGACTGCTCTAAAGCTAATCTAATATAGATAGTATTGTAAATTTCTATATATTTTGAGTCGCTGTTATTATCATACGTATTGATAATTGAGTTAATTTTAGATGTAGAAGCTCCTTGATGAGAATTGTTATCACAAGAAAGAAGAAATATTGGTGCTAAAAACACTAAAATTCGAAAAAAATATCTCATAATAGTATAATATATCACATATTATAAATTAGCATTGTAGAAACGAGATGAGTATCAACGTTATTGGATTAAATCATAAAACAGCATCTATTAATATCAGAGAAAAACTGATTTTTAATAGTGAAAATATACCATTAGCTCTAAAACAGATTAAACAAATTGATGGGGTAAATGAAGCTTT
Source organism: uncultured Ectothiorhodospiraceae bacterium (assembly GCA_964342835.1). Classification (GTDB taxonomy): domain Bacteria; phylum Pseudomonadota; class Gammaproteobacteria. Next base: position 6,952 of record CAYFGJ010000005.1, read on the forward strand.
AATTTTATCAACCTGTAATAGAACAGAAATTTATACAGAAAATTCTGTTGATAACAAAAAAGTTTTTGATTGGTTAAATAAACAAGAAAATATTAAAGACTGTTTACCTTATACATATAACTATGAAAATGAAGATGCTATAAATCATCTATTCCATGTGGCATCAGGTATGGATTCTATGGTGATAGGTGAAGTAGAAATTTTAGGTCAAGTCAAAGAAGCATATAAGTTAGCAAATAAATCAAAAACAATTACTTCTGGATTAAAAAGATTATTTGAATTTGCATTTTCTGTAGCTAAAAATATCAGAACAAACACAGACATTGGCTCTAATCCTATATCTTTCATGTTTACATCTATAACACTGATTAAGAAAATCTTTAAAACTATTGAAGATAAAAAATCGTTGTTAATTGGTTCGGGTGAAATGATCAGTCTCGCAATAAAATATTTGCAGTCCAATAAAATTAGTCAAATTACATTATCCACCAGAAATCGTGAAAAAGGTGAAAGAATGGCTCAGGAAAATCATTGTAGATTTGCGCGATTGCAAGATTTAAATCAGGTTATAATGGAAAATGATATTATAATAACATCTACCTCAAGTTCTATTCCGATTATTGGTAAAGGAATAATTGAAAGTGCAATAAAAAATAAAAATAATAAATCTATTGTAATAATTGATTTGGGAGTGCCACGAGATGTTGAACCAGAAATAACTGATTTAGATGGTGTTTATCTTTATACTGTAGATGATTTAGGAAAAGTAATTGAAAATAATTATAAAATAAGACAACAAGCTTTTATTCAGGCAGAAAAAATTATTAGCTATAAGATAGTAGAATTTAAAAATTGGTTAATTCTGAATAAGTCAAATACACTAGTTAAATCATATAGAGAATATGTAGATGATATAACGAAAGGAACAATTATCAAGGCGAAAAAAATGTCGGAAGATGGTAAACATATAAATGAAATATTAGATTATGTTGCTGAATCTTTAAAAAATAAACTTACTCATGAAACTACTTCGAAATTAAAAGAAATAACACCTTTTCTAGATGAAGCAACTAGTAAACGAATCAAAGATATTTTTAAAAAAAGTAAATGAATTCTAAATCTCTGCAAGATTTAAAAGATCTTTCTACTAAAATTAATGATAATAAAGAACTTGTTTCCAAATTGAATGATTTGCGTATCAAATATTCTGAAATTATTGAAAAATTAGACAATCCTGATGTATATAAAGATCGAAGACTTTCAAGCAAATTACACAAAGAAAGAGCAAAACTAGAAAAACCAGTTGAATATCTATTAGATTACAATAAATTACTAACAAATATTACTGAGACAAAAAATCTAATCCAAGAGGGAGACAAAGATATAAAATTAATTGCTGAGGATGATCTAAATAAATATATATCAAAAAAAACTGAACTAGAAAATAAAATAATGGATTCGCTTGTTGAAAAAGATACCAATGATGAAAAAGATATTTTTTTAGAAATAAGAGCAGGTACAGGTGGTGATGAAGCAGCAATATTTGCTGGTGATTTATACAAAATGTATATGAAATTTTTTGAAAAAAGTAGATGGACTACAGAGCTACTTAACATTAATGAAAGTGATCACGGGGGTTATAAGGAGATTGTTTTAAAGGTACTTGGAAGTAATGTATTTTCATATCTTAAATTTGAATCAGGTACTCATAGAGTACAAAGAGTACCAGAAACAGAAACACAAGGAAGAATACACACATCTGCGGCAACTGTAGCAATTCTTCCAATTGCTGATGATATTGATAATATAGATATTAACCCTTCAGACTTAAGGATTGATACTTATAGAGCTTCTGGAGCAGGTGGACAACATGTAAATAAAACTGATTCAGCTGTCAGAATAACTCACTTACCAACAGGTATAGTGTCGGAATGTCAAGAAGATAGATCTCAACATAAGAATAAAGCTAAAGCAATGTCATATCTAAATTCTAGAATCATGATGCTTGAAAAAGAAAAACAAAAAGCCACTACCGATAAAGAAAGAAAAAACCAAGTAGGTAGTGGAGATAGATCTGAACGTATAAGAACTTATAATTTTCCTCAAGGCAGACTGACTGATCATAGGATTAATTTAACTATGTATAAACTTGAAAGTATTCTGGATGGTAATATAGAACCATTACTTGAAGAACTAAAAAAATCTACATTAAACAAGTAAATGAAAATTTCAAAAATACTAAATGAATCAATCATAAAAATCTCAAATGCTATAGGTATTTCAAAACGTTTATCATATTTTGAAGTAGAACATCTTCTAATGAAAGTACTAAATTCTAATAGATCATATATACATGCCTACTCAGACAAACAACTTACTTATGATGAAAAAAAATATTTCTTTCTATTACTAAAAAAAAGATTATCAGGAAAACCATTGGCACAAATTCTAGGTTATCAAGATTTTTATGATAATAAGTTTTTTATAAATGATGATGTTTTAATTCCACGAGCTGAAACAGAATTAATGCTACCTAATATAATTAAATATGGAGACAGTATTTTTTCAAAGAAAAATAATATTACTGTAGTAGATGCTGGGGCAGGATCTGGATGCATAGGATTATCTATTGCAAAAAAAAGAAGTTATTGGAACGTGATATGTATTGAAAATTCTATAAAGGCAATAAAAGTACTTCAACTAAATAATAATAAATTGAAATTAAAAAATACCTCTATTATAAAGTCTGATTGGCTTTTATCAGTAAAAACTCAATCGGTAGATATAATTATTAGTAATCCTCCTTATGTAGCAAGTAATTCAAAGGAAATAGATGATAACGTAAAAACATATGAACCGTCTTATGCTTTGTATGCTGGTATTGATGGACTATCTTCTTTATCTAATATCATTAAACAATCAAAAAGAGTTTTAAATAAAAATGGGTATCTTTTTTTAGAGAATGGCTATAACCAATCTGAAGAAGTAAGAAAAATGCTTAAAAAATATAATTATAAAGACATAAATGTAATGTTGGATTATAATAATATTGAAAGATTCACAATCTCCCAACGATAATAATATGGACAAAAAGACTACTCTTAAAATAGCTGAACTTGCAAAAATTGATATATCTCAAAATGAATTAGATAGTATTGCGGAAAATTTAACAAAAATTCTAGAATTGGTTGATGAAATGAATACTATTTCAACAGATAAAATAGAACCAATGGCACATCCATTAAATTTTACACAAAGATTAAGAAAAGATGAAGTTTTAGAAGTTAATCAAAGAAATGAGTTTCAAAAAAACTGCGAATATGTTCAAGATGGATATTATATAGTACCTAAAATAATTGACTGAAATGCATAACAAAACACTATCAGAACTAAGAGATGAAATATTAACAAAAAAAGTTAGTTCATACGAATTAACAAAATATTTTTTAGAAAGAATAAAGAAATTTGATAAATATTTAAATAGTTTTATTACCATTACAGAAGATTATGCTTTGGAAACAGCAAAAAAAATAGATGTGGAAATTTCTAAAAATAAAATACGTCCATTATCTGGAATTCCTCTTGCGCAAAAAGATATATTTTGCACAAAAGATGTAAAAACAACCTGTGGATCTAAAATGTTAGAAAACTTTATAAGCCCTTATGATGCAACTGTAGTAAAAAAATTAAAAGATGCGGGGAGTATTATGTTGGGAAAAACTAATATGGATGAATTTGCCATGGGTTCATCAAACGAAACTAGCTTTTTTGGTAAAGTAAAAAATCCTTGGAATTTTGATTATGTTCCAGGAGGTTCTTCTGGTGGTTCTGCTTCTAGCGTGGCAGCTAGACTAGCACCATGTTCTACAGGAACAGATACCGGTGGCTCGATAAGACAACCTGCTTCATTATGTGGAATCAGTGGAATAAAACCAACATACGGTAGAGTATCCAGATACGGCATGATTGCTTTTGCATCAAGTTTAGATCAAGCAGGAGTTTTTGCTAAAACAGCTAAAGATTGTGCGCTGCTTCTTACAGAAATTTCTGGTTATGATAATAAAGATTCAACATCTTCTGAAGAAAAAGTAATAAACTATTATGATTACTGCACAAAGAAATTTAAACCAATTACAATTGGTATACCAGAAGAGTTTTTGAATGGTTTAGATAGTGAAGTTAATAAAGTATTTGATGAGGCAATTCAAGTCCTCAAAAAATCAGGTTGTAAATTAAAAAAAATTAATCTAGCTAATACAAAATTAGGCGTGTCAGCCTATCAAGTAGTCGCGCCTGCTGAATGTTCTTCAAACTTATCTCGTTATGATGGGGTTAAATATGGGTATAGAGCAAAAAATATATCAAATCTAAATGAATTATATAAAAAATCAAGATCGGAAGGTTTTGGTCAAGAAGTAAAGAGAAGAATTTTAGTAGGTACCTATGCTCTTTCAGCTGGTTACTATGATGCTTACTATTTGAAAGCTCAAAAGATTAGACAATTGATCACGGAAGATTTTCTAGAAGCATTTAAAAATGTGGATCTGATACTTGGTCCAACCGCACCAGACACCGCATTTAAGATAGGGTCAAAAGCAGATGATCCCATTGCAATGTATTTATCAGATGTATATACGGTAAGTGCTAATCTGGCGGGACTACCAGCTATGTCAATCCCAATGGGTTTTAAAAATAATTTGCCATTGGGTCTTCAAATTATTGGAAGTCATTTTGATGAAGATAGGATCCTATCATTAGCAAATCATTTTCAAGAAATAACAAATTGGCATGATTATAAACCGGATCAAAAAGTTTTAGATTTATAGTGAGGGTAAAAATTTATGTGGGAGACTATTATAGGACTAGAAGTACATACTCAATTAAAGACTAAGAGTAAAATATTCTCATCAGCATCAACCGATTTTGGAGCAGAACAAAACACTCAAGCTTGTGCTATAGATCTTGGTTTGCCAGGAGTTTTACCAGTACTCAATGAAGATGTTGTATTAATGGCTATTAAATTTGGTTTAGCAATAAATGGAAAAATTGCAAACAAATCTATTTTTGCAAGAAAGAATTATTTTTATCCAGATTTGCCCAAAGGTTATCAAATCTCACAATATGAATTACCGATTGTTGAATCAGGAAGCATAAATATAGTTCATGATAATGTTATGAAAAAAATAGGAATTACAAGGGCTCATTTGGAAGAAGATGCAGGTAAATCTGTACATGATCTATTTGATGAAAAAAGCGCCATTGACTTAAATAGAGCTGGAACACCATTAATAGAGATTGTATCAGAACCTGATCTGAGAAGTGCTGATGAAGCTGTTATATATCTAAAAAAACTTCATTCATTAGTAAGATATTTAGATATTAGTGATGGCAACATGGAACAAGGCTCGTTCAGATGTGATGCTAATATTTCTATAAAAAAAGATACAGACAAAAAATTAGGTATTAGAGCTGAAATAAAAAATATAAATTCATTCAAATTTGTAGAAAATGCAATTAATTATGAAATAGATAGACAAATAAATTTGCTTGAAAATGGCAAATCTATTATTCAGGAAACAAGGTTATACGATCCAATAAAAAATGAAACAAGATCTATGAGATCTAAAGAAGAAGCAAATGACTATAGATACTTTCCTGATCCTGATTTATTGCCTGTAGTGATAGATTCAAAAATTATTGAAAAAATAAAACTTGAAATGCCTGAATTACCAGATAAAAAGTTAGAAAGATTTATTAAGTCTTACGAATTAAATAAATATGATGCCAATATATTAATTTCTGATAAATTGCTAGCTGACTATTATGAAAATACTCTAAATATCAATAATTTAAATCCAAAAATTGTTGCTAACTGGATTATCACTGAAGTTCTAGCTTTAGCTAAAAAATCTAGCGTAGATACAGAAAATTTTCCTGTTAATCCCAATGACTTGAACGAGCTATTACTTTTTGTAAAAGATGGGATTATTTCAAATAAACAAGCTAAAGAAATATTTCAACGAATGTGGTTGAATGGCGAAAAAGCTAATATAATTATAGAAAAAGAAGGTCTTAAACAAATATCGGATTCTAATGAATTAGATAAAATAGTTGAAAATATTCTGAAAAACAACTATAAAAGTGTAGAAGAGTATAAGAGTGGCAAAACGAAGCTATTTGGATTCTTTGTGGGGGAAGTAATGAAAGAAACTAAAGGCAAAGCTAATCCAAAAATTGTCAATGAATTATTAAGAGGTAAACTAGATAAAAAATGTTAAATTTTATTCGCGCTATAAAAGGAGCTTTTTCAACTGATTTATCAATAGATCTTGGAACAGCGAATACATTAATTTATGTTAAAGGAAAAGGAATTGTATTAGATGAACCATCAGTAGTAGTTGTTCGAGATGAAAAAACTACAGCAGGAAAAAGAATTGAAGCTGTAGGTATTGAAGCTAAGAAAATGTTAGGTAGAACCCCAACTGGACTAGAAGCTATTAGACCGATGAAAGATGGTGTTATTTCAGATTTTATGGTTTGCGAAAAAATGTTGCAGTACTTTATTAAAAAAGTTCATGATAGTAAAGTTTTCAGACCAAGTCCTAGAGTTTTAGTATGTGTACCATGTGGTGCAACTCAAGTAGAAAGAAGAGCTATAAGAGAATCTGCGTCAGGTGCAGGAGCAAGAATTGTTCATCTAATTGATGAACCTATGGCTGCAGCTATAGGTGCAGGAATGCCAACAGATGAACCAAGAGGTTATATGGTTCTAGATATAGGAGGAGGTACATCTGAAGTAGCAACAATATCACTTAATGGTATTGTCTATTCATCATCTACAAAAATTGGTGGAGATACTTTTGATGAATCAATAATTGGATACGTAAGAAGAAACTACGGCTGTGTAATAGGACATCCAACTGCAGAAAAAATAAAGCATGAAATAGGATGTGCTTATCCGAGCAGTGATCTATTAGAAATTGAAGTTAAAGGAACAAATTTATCTGCAGGTGTTCCGCAATCTTTTGTGGTAAACAGTAATGAAATACTAGAGGCTTTGACTGAACCACTTCAAGGTATTATATCTGCAGTAAAAAAAGCATTAGAAAATACACCACCTGAGTTAGGAGCAGATATTCATGAAAGAGGTATGGTTCTTACTGGAGGCGGTGCATTACTTAGAGATCTTGATAAGTTAATAACAGAGGAAACAGGAATGTATGTTATTGTTGCAGAAGATCCCATGAGTTGTGTAGCAAGAGGTGGTGGTAAAGTTTTGGAAATAATAGATAAAGAAGGGGCTGAGTTTTTATCTGTTGATTAAAAATGGATGCTTACTTCAAAAAAACTTTTAAGAATTTTTATACTCTCTTATTTCTTGTCGTTCTATCTGTTATTACTATCTCCTTAGACTTTTATCATAAAAAACTCAATAATATTAGATCTCTTATTACTGATATAGTCATATACCCTATATCATATATAAGTACTGTTCCAACAAATCTCTTAGAAGTATCTTTATTAGAATCACAAGTTAAAGAAGAGATGAAACTAGAATTAGAAAAATTAAGAAAAGAGAATGTAAGATTAAGAATTGAACTTCAAGAATATCAAGCCATTAAAGATGAAAATTTACGATTAAGACAAATAAAAAAGAAAGTAAAAAAAACGGATGAAAAACAGCTTATTGTAAAAGTACTAAATAATAATATACATGCAACAAAAAAGATGATTTCTATAGATAAAGGTAAAGAAGATGGGCTTTATATTGGACAAAATGTTCTTGGACTAAAAGGTTTGGTTGGTCAAATAATAGAAATAAGCGCATTATCTTCTAAAGTTATTTTGATAAGTGACCTAAATCATAATATTCCTTCTCAAATAACACGTACAGGTGAAAAAGTTATAGTAAAAGGTAAAAATAATAACAATGAATTAGAGTTAATATTTGTTCCCACAAATACAGATATAAAAATTGGTGATTCTATTTCAACATCTGGAATGGCTAATAGATTTAAACCAAATATTCCAATTGGTATTGTTAAAGATGTAATAAATGAAAAAGAGAAAAAATTCATGAAAATTTCTATCAAACCATTAGAAAATATTGGCAGTGCTTCAGAATTGATTCTGATTTGGAATACGCAAAAAACTAAAAAGAAAGATAATATAACAAAAAAAACTAATGAATAATTTTCTTATAATATCAATAACTATAATAACATCCATCTTACTGACTATGGTTACTTTCGCTTTAGGTTCCTTCGCTCCCGATTGGATTCTGTTAACAATGGTTTATTGGATATTAGCATTACCTAAAAACACTCATTTATATACATCATGGTTTGTTGGATTATTGGCTGATGTGGCTTATGGTTCAATATTAGGAGTAAATGCTCTAACATTTACAATTGTAGGATACTTAATTATCAGGGCTTACAAATTCTTTAGATATTTAACTATATATCAACAAACAATTCTAATATTTCTATTATTAATAGTGAAAGAAACCCTCAATTTATGGATAAATATGATTCTTAATATAAATGATTATAGTTATGGTGATCATTATTGGAAAACTATAACTAGCGCATTAGTTTGGCCAGCTATTTTTTATGGTTTAAGATCAATTAGACGAAAATATAATGTTATTTGATGAAAATTACTGCAGACAATGTAAATAAACATTATTCAAATTATATAAAATATTTAATAAAAAACAATAAATTAGATACATCCTTGTTATGTTCTTATGAATTATCTTTCATAAAAACTAAAATTAAATTAGTAAATGCAAATAATAAAAATAATATTTTGATTGATTTTTTAGATAAAAGTTTCACAAATAGAATAAAGAAAATGAATAGAAAAAATGAAATTTTTTATAAGATTTTTAAAAAAAATAAAGCAAATATACTTGATTGTACGGGCGGTTTTGGAAAGGATAGTTTCATATTACATTCTATGGGGCATTCAGTAACAATGATCGAAAAAAATCCAATTGTTACTATCCTACTTAAAAATGCTCTAGAAAGATTTAAGATATCTAAATTTTCTAATAATAAATTATCATTATTTCATGGAGATGCTTATGATTATCTATATAACACTGATCAAGACTTTGATTATATATATATAGATTTTATGTTTGATAAATCAAAAGAAAAATTATCATCAAAAAATATAGAAACATTAAAAATACTTACAAATAATTATAATAAAAAAGATGAATTAATAAGACTTGCTATAAATAAAGTTAAAGATAGAATCGTTATAAAAAATTATAAAAAAAATTTACCCCTTTATGTTGGAAAATCTGACTATACAATATTTACGAAATTACTTAGATATGATATGTATTTAAATAGACAAGATGTTAAATGAAAATATAAAAAAGATTTTAGAAGATAAGATACCAGATTCAACAGTTTTAGTTGATGGAGATGGTTCTAAATATACTGTAAGAATTATTAGTGATATTTTTTCTGGAAAAAGCAAAGTTGAAAGACATAAAATTATATATTCATATTTGAATAACTACATAAGTTCAGGTGAAATACATGCTCTTACAATAGAATCATTTACTAAAGATGAAGCGGCAAAATAATTTTGAAAAAAAATTTCAAAATAAAATAATACATATTGATATGGATTGTTTTTTTGCAGCTGTTGAAATAAGAGATAATCCTGAATTAAAAAATAAACCTGTAGCTGTGGGTAATTCTGAATCAAGGGGCGTTATAACAACTTGTAATTATATAGCAAGAAAATTTGGTATAAAATCAGCAATGTCCTCTGTTAAAGCTAAACAACTTTGTCCTAAATTAATTTTTATGCCAGTTCAGATAGAAAAATATAGAAATATCTCGGATGATATTTTAAACATATATAAATGTTATACAAAAATTATAGAACCAATTGCATTAGATGAGGCATATTTAGATGTTACAAATTCTAAATATTGTGAAGGAGATCCTGAAGAAATGGCACGACAAATAAGAAAAAAGATTTATGATGATTTTGGCTTAACAGCATCAGCTGGTATTGCATCCAATAAATTTTTATCTAAAATTGCTAGCGACTGGAATAAGCCAGATGGTCAATTTACTATTCTAGATTCAGATATTGATAAATTTGTTGTTAACATACCAATAAGGAAGATAATAGGAATAGGTGAAGTAAATGAAAAAAAATTATTATTAAAGAATATTAAAACATGTGGAGATTTACAAAAAATGGAGAAGGATAAACTTGTAAACTTGTTTGGTAAATATGGTGAAATATTATTTCATCTTTGCCGTGGTATAGATGAAAGAAAAGTTGAATTTAATAAAATAAGAAAAAGTTTAAGCGTTGAAGATACATTTGAAAAAGATTTAAATTCTATTGATGAATGTTTGATAAATGGAAAAATAATATTTAATCGTCTAGTGATTAGACATAATAAATCAAATGAAAAAGATAGATATATTAAATCATGTTTTATAAAAATAAAATTTAATAATTTTAAAACAATCACAGCACAAAAAACCTATAATAAATTAAAATATGAAATTTTTGAGAATTTGTTAAAAACTACATATAAAAACAATCCATATCCAATAAGACTTTTAGGTGTTGGTATTATTTTTGATAATAATGAAAAAAAACAATTATTTCTAAATATAGACTAACAGTCAACTTAAAGTATCGAATATATTGCTAGCATTTATTCTAATTATTAATTATGATGGTTTATTATGAAATTTGAGACTATTGCAATTCATGGTGGATATTCACCCGAACCAACAACTAATGCTGTTGCAGTTCCTATTTATCAAACCACTTCTTATTCATTTGATGATACTCAGCATGGTGCAGACTTATTTGATCTTAAAGTTGCTGGTAATATCTATACAAGAATAATGAATCCAACTACAGATGTCTTAGAAAAAAGAGTCGCTGCAATGGAAGGTGGTATAGCTGGACTTGGATTATCATCTGGTTCTGCAGCTACTACATATGCGATTATGACAATATGTGAAGCTGGAGATAATATCATTAGTACTAGCACTTTATATGGAGGAACATATACTTTATTTGCTCACCAACTACCAAGATTTGGAGTAGAAGTTAAATTTGGAGATTATGATGATATTGATGGGTTAGAAAAATTAATTGATAATAAAACAAAAGCAATATTTTGCGAGTCTATCGGTAATCCTGCAGCAAACGTAGTAGATATACCTAAATTTGCAAAACTTGCTCATAAAAACAACATACCCTTGATAGTAGATAATACAGTTCCTTCACCTTATCTATTTAGACCAATCGAACATGGTGCAGATATAGTTGTACATTCATTAACAAAATATATGGGAGGACATGGTAATTCGATTGGCGGTATTATAGTTGATTCAGGAAAATTTCCTTGGGCAGAGCATAAAAGAAAATTCAGTCGTTTAAATGAACCAGATCCTTCTTATCATGGCGTAGTCTTCACTGAAGCTATGGGTGATGCTGCTTTTATAGGAGCTGCTAGAGTTGTACCTCTCAGAAATATGGGTTCTGCAATCTCTCCTTTTAATAGTTTTTTAATTCTACAAGGAATTGAAACTTTACCAGTTCGCATGGATAGACATTGCGAGAACGCACTTAAAGTTTCTAAATATTTGGATGAGAGTTCGCATGTTGAATGGGTAAACTATCCAGGGTTGAAAGGTCATAAGGAATTTAGACTTATTGAAGAATTAATGAATGGCAAAGCATCTAGTGTTCTAAGTTTTGGTATAAAAGGTGGTAGAGAAAATGGAGCAAAATTTATAGATAATCTTCAATTAATAACAAGGCTTGTAAATATAGGAGATGCAAAATCACTTGCGTGTCATCCAGCATCTACAACACATAGACAATTATCTCCTTCGGAACTTAAGGGCGCAGGTGTTTCTGAAGATTTAGTTAGACTTTCAATTGGTCTTGAAAATGTTGATGATATAATTAATGATATTGATCAAGCGTTAGATAAAGCACTAGGTAGCAAAGCAAAAGTAGCATCTAAATAATTATTTTTTTATATAGATTTTTTTTCCTTTTTCAATAAATTCATTTGATTTTTCCTTTAATCCTATATCGACAGCTAACTTTATATCTTTAATCCCTTTTACAGTTGCATAATCTCTTATGTCTTGAGTAATTTTCATTGAACAAAAATGAGGGCCACACATCGAACAAAAATGTGCCACTTTTGCAGATTCTTGAGGCAGTGTCTCATCATGAAATTCCCTAGATTTTAAAGGATCGAGACTTAAATTAAATTGGTCTTCCCATCTAAATTCAAATCTAGCTTTTGAAAGAGCATTATCTCTTATTTGTGCAGCTGGATGTCCTTTTGCAAGATCAGCTGCATGTGCAGCTATTTTATATGCGATTATGCCATCCTTCACATCATCTTTATTAGGCAATCCCAAATGTTCTTTTGGAGTCACATAACACAATAAGGATGTTCCATATGAACCAATATTCGCTGCACCAATTGCAGATGTAATATGATCGTAACCAGGTGCTATATCTGTCACTAGTGGTCCCAAAGTATAAAATGGTGCCTCATCACATAGATTTTCTTCCTTTATTACATTTTCTTTTATTTTATGCAGTGGTATATGTCCAGGTCCCTCAATCATAACTTGAACATTATGTCTTCTAGCTATCTTTGTAAGTTCTCCAGATGTTTTTAATTCAGAAAATTGTGCATCATCATTTGCATCAGCAATACTACCTGGTCTAAGCCCATCTCCTAATGAAAAAGATATGTCATATTGTTTCATAATTTCACATATATCTTCAAAATTTGTATATAGAAAATTTTCTTTATGATGTGTTAGACACCATTTGGCAATAATTGATCCTCCTCTAGAAACTATACCTGTAGTTCTATTCATTGTCTTAGGAATATAACTTAATCTGACTCCAGCGTGAATAGTAAAATAATCTACACCCTGTTCTGCTTGTTGCAAAAGTACTTCTCTAAAAATATCATAATTTAAATCTTCTGGTTTCCCGTTCACTCTTTCTAATGCCTCATAAATTGGTACTGTTCCAATTGGTACTGGTGAATTACGAATAATCCGTTCTCTTGTTTCAAAAATATTTTTTCCAGTAGAAAGATCCATAACAGTATCGGCACCCCAACGTATCGACCATAATAATTTATCTAACTCGGCATTGATATTTGATGTAACTGGAGAACTGCCAATGTTTGCATTTATCTTGGTTAAGAAATTTTTTCCGATAATCATTGGTTCTAATTCAGGATGTTTAATATTGCAAGGTATTATAGCTCTACCTAAAGCAATTTCTTCACGCACAAATTCAGGATTGATTTTGGTATTTTGGTTTAATTTATTGTTATATAAAGTTGAATTTTCTCTTATCGCAACATATTCCATTTCAGATGTAATAATACCTTCTTTAGCGTATTCCATTTGTGTTACTAAATTGGATTCATTTTGTCTATCATCAATCCATTTTTTTCGTAACGGTTTTAAACCTGTAGTTAGATCAATATTATATTTTTCATCAGTATAAGGTCCGGTTGTATCATAAACATATACAGGTTCGTTTTGATTATTATCAAGATCATTCGTTGAATTAGAGAGCTCTATCATACGTACAGGAACTTTAATTTTATTAGAACCTTCAATATAAAGTTTTTTTGATTTTGGAAAATTCTTTCTATATAAATCCAAATCCATAGATTTTGTTTTCATAGTATATGCCTTTACTCTATGATAAAAATTAAACTATAATATCACAATACTAAATTTTAAAAAAATGCATGAAAAAACAGCTTCTGAAGTTAAATTGCTATTAGATTCTAACGATGAAAGACTTATGATTCTTGATGTTAGAGAACAATGGGAATATGATATATGCCACATTGAAGGTAGTTTGCATATACCTATGGGGCAATTATTAAATAAAATTGATGATTTGGAAAAAAATGATACTATAGTTGTAGTTTGCCATCATGGAATAAGAAGTAGAATTGTTGGAAAACACCTTGAAGATTATGGCTTCAAAAATATTATAAATCTTACGGGAGGTGTAGACCGGTGGGCAAAAGAAATAGATTTAAATATGAAAAAATATGTATAAAGTAAATAAAATTATTATATTATTATTATCAATATGTCTCACATCAATTGTTAAGGCAGCAGACTTGATAGATGTATATAAACGAGCTATTGAATATAATACGGAAATAAAATATTCAAATATGGATTACAAAATTGCTGGTGAAAAATACAAACAAACCAGATCATCTGCATATCCAGATATTAGCCTAACAGCACAAACTAAAAAAATTAATATAGAAAAATTACGTAGCTCCACAGCTGTAGATGACTATACTCTTGATAGTTATTCAATTAATTTAACTCAACCTATATTTCATTTAGATTTATTTGATGAATTAGAAAAATCTGAAAATTATATTAAAAAATCTAGCATTAAGAAATTAAATACAAAAAAAGAGATTATACTTGATACAACAATTTTATACTTTGAATTAATAAAAAATAAAAATTTATTAAAAGCATCTAAAATTAAGAATAAACTATTAAAAGAGAAACTGTCTAATGCTCATATACTTTTCTCTAAAGGTTATATAACTAATATCGAATTAAATAAATTTATAAATGATTATAATCTTTCAGAAATTGATGTTGAGATGTACAATAATCAACTCATATCAGCCAAACAAGATATACATATTTTTTCTGGAAAAGAAATAAATGATGTGCATTACTTAAATTTAGATATTAATCTAGAAAAACAAAAATATAATAGGCAAGAAATTGTAAATCTTGCTATGCAAAATGAAGAAAATATTAAAATGGCTCTTTATGATGTTAGAATTTCAAGAGAAGATTTGGCATCCAATAAATCACAACATTATCCAACAATTGATGTTGTAGCTTCATATGATTTTTCAGAATCATCAAGTGGTGCTAGATTTGGGGGCTCAAGTCAAGAGAGTACAGAAGTTGGAATAGTTCTTAATTTTCCAATATTTCAAGGTGGCTATGTAAGTTCACAAATAAAAGAATCAAGATATGAATATGAAAAAGCTCAATATGCGCTTGATTACATTAAGAAAGATGTTCAAAAGAAAATTATCAATGATTATAACAAAAATATACTTTTACAAAACTTGATCATGACCAATCGTGATAATTATAATTTATCAAAAGAAAATTTATCAGCAGTACAAGCTGGTTACAAATTTGGTGTTTATTCAGATGTTGAAGTTTTGGAAGCTGAATATAATCTAGCTCAATCTAGATTAAATTTAGAAAAATCAATTCTAGATTATATTATTACAGATTTAAGATTAAAAAAATATACAGCTGAATTAAATGCTAATCATATTGAAAAAATTAACAAATGGCTAATTTGGTAAATACTTATAAATGCTAAAATATAATTTTTTGCTTTATCTTCTGAGCCCATATATTTTATTTCGTCTCTTATATACAACAATTAAAACTCATGCAAATATAGATTTTTTTATAAGAAGATTAGGTTTTAACATAAAAACTCTTTCAAATAAGACTATTTGGTTTCATGCAGCATCAGTTGGTGAATCTAAAATTGCATTAGCTCTTTGTGAAGAACTAAGAAAAAATAATATTTCGAATAAAATAATAATTTCAACTAATACAAAATCTTCCATGGAATTTGTAAATAATTCAAATATAGAAAATTTAACACATTTTTATTTACCAATAGATTTTTATTTTACAATGAAAAGATTTATAAAATATATTAATCCAAAAATATGTATAATTGTTGAAACAGAAATTTGGCCAAATTTACTACATCTTTGTAAAAAAAATAATATACCATCTATCATCATAAATGCTCGATTATCTAAAAAGACAACCAATCAAAAGTTCTTTAAAGACATTTATCGGTACTCATTATCTAATGTTAAAAGTATTTTGTGCAAATCTCAAAGAGATAAAGAAAAATATATTAACCTAAGTGCTAAACAAGATCATATAGAAGTAGTTGGTAATTTAAAATTTA
Organism: uncultured Ectothiorhodospiraceae bacterium; assembly: GCA_964342835.1. GTDB lineage: Bacteria > Pseudomonadota > Gammaproteobacteria. The sequence continues at coordinate 23,020 of CAYFGJ010000005.1, forward strand.
TCAATACATTAAATAAAAATAATCATACAAATCTTATTGGTAAAAAATATGTTTTAGCTGCTTCAACACATAATGATGAAGAGATGCAAATAATTAAAGAATGGTTGAAACTAAAAGTTACAAAAATACTTTTAGTAATAGTGCCACGTCATCCAGAAAGATTAGGAGATATTTTAGCTCAATTACCGCTATCGGATATTAATATTGCTATTAGAAGTAAAGAAGAAAAAATAAAAAAAGACACACAAATATATATTGCAGATACATTTGGAGAAATGGATGATTTGATATATTTTTCAGAATTTATTTTTATGGGTGGTTCATTAG
>CAYFGJ010000006.1:0-20252 GCA_964342835.1 uncultured Ectothiorhodospiraceae bacterium
ACCAGTTCCAGACTCTCCTTTTATAAGAACACTTATTTCAGTTTTTGAGATTTTTCCAATTGCTCTAAATACATTTTGTAGTGATTGAGCTTTACCAATAATTTTTGTATCAAAGGTATCATGTTTTTTTATATTTTCGCTTTTAATATTATTTCTAATAGCTTTTTCTGCTAAGTTCCTAATTGTGTCAACATCAAACGGTTTCGGTAAATATTCAAAAGCTCCACCTTTATAGGCAGATAAAGCATTATCAATGTCAGAGTGTGCTGTTATAACGATTGTGGGTAGATTTGGATATTTGCTTGATACTTTTTGTAATAAATCAATTCCAGACATACCTGGCATTTTTATATCAGTTATTATCAAATCGGGCTTGTGATTATTTAAAGCTAATATTGCTTCCGAACCATTCTTAAAAGTTTCTATTGCAAAAATATCTTCTAATGCACTAGTGCATATGGTTCTTATACTTTCTTCATCATCAACAATCCATAAATTAGATTTCATATTGTTGTTCTCCCCATGGCAAAATAATAGAAAAAATAGTTTCACCATTTTTACTGCTGCATTCAATAAGACCATTATTTTGTGAAATAAGTGACTGAGCTATCGTCAATCCCAAACCCATACCTTCATTTTTCGTTGTAACCATTGGATAAAAAATTTCTTTCATTTTTTCCTCAGGTATACCAATTCCATTATCTATAATTTCTATCTTTACAACCAAGTCATACTTAGTGTTACCAATTGTATATTTCAATTCAGTTCTCGTTCTCACAAATATTTTTCCAGATTTATTAATTGCATATATAGCATTTCTTACTATGTTTATAATTGCTTGAATTATTTGGTTTTTGTCAACATATAATTGAGGAATACTTGGATCATAATCTTTAATAAATTCTATATTTTTAGTATCTGGATCATAATTAAATAATTCAATTACATGTTCAGTTATCTCATGTATATTAGTAAATTTTGTTTCACAAGATTGTGATGGTGATGCCATACTATTTATAAGATTTAGCAATCTTTCTGATTCTTTTTTTATTATTTTTGTAAATTTTGTAAGATTATCATCATTCAAAGACTTATCGAGTAATTGTGCCGCTCCCATAATGCCACCTAATGGATTTTTTATCTCATGAGATAGACCTTTAATCATCTCTCTAGTAGCTTTTTGTTGATCTATAAGATTTTGATCTAATGAAATATTATATAACCTATCTGTTTCATTAAATTCTATTAGCAGATAATCCTTCTCTTCTTTGAAATAGCTTGAAATATTACAGTCTACGATTTTCTCCACTCTATCAAAATTCTTGAATTTTAAATCTCGTAACATTATGGATTGTTCTTTATCTTTAACTTTTTTTAGATAACTTACAAAATCTAGATTTTCACATTTAAGAGTTGAAATATCTGGGTTTTTATTGCTAGCACCAAGCAATATCGATGCTGTTGTATTTTTATAGAAAATATTAAAATTTTCATCAAGTATTAATATAGCTGTACTTAAATTATCTAATATTTCATAACTTAATTTGTAGTATTCTTCATCAGAACTAATTTTTTTATTTATATATGTATTCATATAATTATTAGTAAAAGGCTACTCATAAAGAGCAGCCTTTTTATTTTTTACAAGCTATAATACATTTCAAACTCACATGGATGTGTTGATTGTCTCAACCTTTGTACTTCTTCCATTTTAAGTTCAATATAAGAATCAATAGTTTTGTCTGTAAAAACATCACCCATTTTTAGAAATTCTCTATCTCCATTTAGAGCGTCTAATGCAACTTCCAAGCTTGGTGCTACAGTTGGTGCCATTTTAATATCAGCATCATCTGATTCAAACAAATCCTTATCTATTGGTTTCCCAGGATCTAGTTTGTTTTTAATGCCATCCAAACCCGCCATCATCATGGCAGTAAAAGCAAAATAAGGATTTGCAGTTGCATCTGGAAATCTAACTTCAATTCTTCTGCCTTTATCTGACATCACGTATGGAATACGAATAGAAGCAGATCTATTTTTTGCTGAATAAGTCAGAATTACAGGTGCTTCAAAGCCAGGAATTAATCGCTTATAACTATTAGTAGATGCATTTGTGAATGCATTTAAAGCTCTAGCATGTTTGATAATACCACCTATATACCATAAAGCTTCTTGTGATAGTTTGCCGTATTTATTCCCTGCAAAAATATTTTTTCCATCTTTTGCAAGACTCTGATGGACATGCATTCCTGTTCCATTATCGCCAACCAATGGTTTAGGCATAAATGTAGCAGTTTTTCCATATGCATGAGCTACGTTCATAACTACATATTTATAGATTTGAACCTCATCAGCTTTTCTAACTAGTGTATTAAATTGAACTCCAATTTCACCTTGACCTGCTGTTGCGACTTCATGATGATGAACTTCACATGGAACACCCATTTCTCCAAGTGTTGTAACCATAGCAGATCTACAATCTTGAAGAGCATCAACTGGCGGTACTGGAAAATAGCCGCCTTTAACAAGAGGCCTATGTCCCATATTACCTTCTTCAATTTTCTGCCCACTGTTGTAACATGCTTCTGAAGAACTTACACTAAAAAAGCAACTACCTAACTTATCCTCAAATCTAACGTCATCAAAAATAAAGAACTCATTTTCTGGACCAAAATATGCGGTGTCAGCTATACCGGTATCAGATAAATATTTTTCAGCTTTTTCTGCAACTGATCTAGGACATTTTTCATATGGTTTACCATCTGTTGGTTCTACCACATTACATCTTACATTCAACGTTGGCTCATCATAAAATGGATCCATCACTGCTGTAGATGGATCTGGTTGTAAAATCATATCTGATTCATTAATACCTTTCCAACCAGCTATTGATGATCCATCAAACATTTTGCCTTCCTTTAAATCTGTTTTGATGCCTTTATCAGTAGCTGTCACAGTTACATGTTGTTCTTTTCCTTGTGTATTAGTAAAACGATAGTCAATAAACTTTACTTCCTTGTCTTTGACAATCTTTAATATATCGTCTGCACTCATTTTTAACCTCACTTAATTTGTTATGTATGTATGCACTAGCATTTATCATGCCATCAGCCATCTTCAATGAATTATTGGTTTTAGATAGCACAGTATACATTTAGTGCATTAATTTAGAGCAATTTTAATTTCAAATTAGTGCATTTGCACTATTATAGAGCATATTATATGATATATAAAGTAATATTAAATAAATATACAATAATAACTTTTATTAATTTAAGTCTTAAGAATGTCTTATAATAGAGCTATAAATCGATAATCACTTAAGAATAGGAATAACCATTGACAGCTAATAGTATGGAAGATCTTGTAGCTCTTTGCAAAAGAAGAGGATTTTTGTTTCAATCAAATGAGATTTATGGAGGACTTCAGGGTCTGTATGATTATGGTCCTTTAGGTGTTGAGTTAAAAAATAATTTAAAAAAATCATGGTGGACAGCCATGGTTTATGAAAGAGATGATATTGAAGGTATTGATTCTGCGATATTAACTCATCGTGATGTATTGAAATATTCAGGACATGAAGATACATTTTCGGATCCAATGGTTGATTGTAAAGCATGTAAGTCACGTTGGCGAGCTGATGAACTTAAAGAGAGAAAGTGCCCGTCATGCCAATCAACAGATTTAACTGAACCCAGACCATTTAATTTGATGTTTAAAACTAATGTTGGTCCAATAGATGATGGTTCTAGTGCAGCATATTTAAGACCTGAAACTGCTCAACAAATATTTATTAATTTTAAAAACATAATTGATTCAACATCAAGAAATCTTCCTTTCGGTATTGCACAAATAGGTAAAGCATTTCGTAATGAAATTACTCCAAGAAATTTTATATTTAGAGTAAGAGAATTTGAACAAATGGAGTTAGAATTTTTTGTAAAGCCAAACAATGCAGACCAATGGTACAAACAATGGGTAAATAATCGAATGCAATGGTGGTTAGATCAAGGAATAGAACAAGATAATATACAGCTCTTTGAGGTTCCAAAAAATGATCTTTCTCATTATTCAAAATCTACAACTGATATTATGTATAAATTTCCACATGGATTAGAAGAATTGGAAGGTATCGCAAACAGAACTGATTTTGATTTAGGTTCTCATACAAAAAATCAAGATGAATTAAAAATTACCGCAAAGGTTGAGAAAAATAATTCTTCCAATGCAAAATTGGCAATACAAGATGAAGATAATAACTGGATAGTACCATTTGTCATTGAACCTTCTGCTGGTGTTGATAGAGGTGTTTTGGCCATACTAAATGAAGCTTATAATATTGAACAACTAGAGGATGGAAAAGAAAGGGTTGTCTTATCAATAAAACCACACTTGGCACCTATAAAAGCAGCTGTAATACCATTAAAGAAAAATAATGAAGAAATAGTAAATAGATCCATTAAGTTAAAATCAGAATTACAAAAAACTGGTATTGGAAGAATAGTGGTAGAAAATACTGGTAATATAGGCAAAAGTTATAGAAAACATGATGAAATTGGGACTCCATTATGTATAACTATTGATTTTGAAACACTAGAAAATGATATGGTCACAATTAGAAATAGAGATACTATGCAGCAGGAACAATTAAAAATTACTGAAGTACAAACATATTTTAAAACCTATTTTCAAAAGTGAAACAACAAAAGTATATTATTTTAGATAGAGATGGTGTTATTAATTATGATTCTAACAATTATATTAAAACTGCTGACGAATGGACACCAATACCTAGAAGTTTAGAAGCAATAAAACTTTTATCAGAAAAAGATTACTTTATCATAATAATTTCAAATCAATCCGGATTAACTAGGAAAATTATAACTTATAAAAATTTTTCTGAAATTTATAGCAAAATGATCAGATCTGTTGAGGATCATGGTGGTAATATTGGAATTTTCTCTTATTGTTCTGATAGTAATGACAAATCATTTAATCGTAAACCTAATCCTGGAATGTTCTTAGATATTGCAGAAAGAATGAAAATTGATCTTAAAAAAACATTCTCAATAGGAGATTCACCTAGAGATCTTTTTGCATCTATTGAATCTGGCTGTATACCTATTGGTGTTAGAACAGGCAATGGACATCAAATAGAGAAGGAAAAAAAACTGAATGTTTTAATGTTTGATGACTTACTAGATGCTGTAAAATATATAATCAAAAATGATAAATAAATTTCTTTTATTCATTAGAGCATTTTTATTTTGGTTTATTTTTGCAACTTCAACAATTTTTTTATCATTAGTTTTTCTTTTATTTAGATTATTTGGATATATACCCGCTTTATATGTTGCTAAATTATGGGCATGGATAACAATAAAAGGCCTTGAATATATATGTGGAATATCTTATAAAATTAATGATTTATCTAAACTTGTAAAAAATCATAATCTTATTTTTTCTAAACATCAATCTACATGGGAAACAATATTTTTTTTATTGATTATTCCTAAACCAATTTTTATTGTTAAAAGAGAATTAATGTTTATACCTTTTTTTGGATGGTGTTTATTTTTACTAAAAAATATACCAATTAATAGGTCTAGTGGAACTAGAGCTATCAAAAAAATGATTAAAGAAACTGATAGATTGTATAAGGATGGTTTTTCTATAGTTCTTTTTCCTGAAGGCACAAGAGTTGCAGTTAATACTAGAACCGCAATTAAACAAGGCGGAATTATCTTATCAAAAAAACTTAATTTACCTATATTACCTGTTACACATAATGCTGGATTATATTGGCCAAAACATAGTTTCTTTAAATTTCCTGGAAAGATAAATTTATTAATAGGAGATTTAATTAATACATCTGATTTGGAGATTACTGATATAAAAAAACAAATAGAAGTCTGGATGGATCAAGAATTGATTGTTTAATAATTTATGGAGCTGGATTTGGTATTAATTGGTGTATTTCATTAATTTTTTCATTAATTTCATTAGTAAATTTAATATCGACACTATCTATATTTTCTTTAAGTTGTTCTAATGTTGTAGCCCCAATAATATTACTTGTAACAAATGATCTTGTGTTTACAAAGGCTAGCGCAAGATGTGCCGGGCTCATATCTAATTCTTTAGCAAGACGCACATATCTTGTAGTTGCATCTTTGCACTGATCATTACTATATCTAGTAAACCAATCTCCAAAAAGCCCCATTCTAGAATTTGGTGGTGTATTTTTTTCGTATTTACCTGTTAGTATCCCAAAAGCTAATGGAGAATATGCGAGTAATCCAACGTTTTCTCTATGAGACATTTCTGCAAGTCCTACTTCATATGTTCTGTTGAGTAAGCTATAAGGGTTTTGTACACTAACGATTCTAGATTGTTTAGAAGATTCAGAAAGCCTTAAATATTCCATAACTCCCCATGGAGTTTCATTACTTACACCTATATGTCTAACTTTACCTTCTTTTACAATTTCATGAAGAGCATCCATTGTCTCATTAATTGCAATCCCATCATTCTCTGCATCATGTTCATAACCAAGTCTGCCAAAGTAATTTGATTTTCTTTCAGGCCAATGAACTTGATATAGATCAATATAGTCAGTTTGTAATCTTTTTAATGAGGCATTAATGGCTTCTTTAATTTGTTTTTTTGATAATCTAGAACCTTTTCTAACATAATCCATACCTGGTCCAGCCACTTTAGTAGCTATAAAATATTTGTCTCTTTGTTGAAATTTTTTAATCCAACTGCCAATATATTTTTCAGTCAAACCACAAGTTTCTTCTCTGGGCGGGATAGCGTACATTTCTGCAGTATCAATTAAATTTATACCTCTTTCTATAGCATAATCCAATTGATCATGAGCTTCATCTTCAGTGTTTTGTTCACCAAAGCTCATAGTTCCTAAACATAAAAGACTTACTTTTAAATTAGTATTTCCTAGTTTTTTGTATAGCATGGTCAAGTACTCCCAAGACAGCAACAAACGATTATGTTATAATTTTATACATAAATTCTTAGAAAATAAAAGGGGTTAAAGATTAATTTTATAATATACATTAAATCATTATTTTTTAATTTTACAACTTGGCTTCCTGAAGTTTTAATCCAAAAAAAATATCTAATGAGAGATATAGTTGCTGGAATAACTATAGCAATGATCATTATTCCACAATCTATGGCATATGCTGAATTAGCCAGCTTACCACCAGTATATGGATTATACGCGTCATTGATACCTGTATCTCTAGCAGCAATTTTTGGTTCTTCACGATATCTAGCAACTGGACCTGTAGCAATGGTTGCTCTTTTAACTTCTGTGGCTGTAATGTCTTTATCAAATAATCAAGAAAATTTGTATGTATATTTTGCTATTTTATTAGCAATATCTGTTGGTTTGTTTCAAATATTTTTAGCGCTATTTAAAGTAGGGAATTTCTTTGATAAAGTCCCAGAACATGTATTATTAGGTTTTACATCTGCTGCTGCAGGAATTATTGGACTAACTCAATTACATAAGCTATTTGCATTACCTAAAATTAATTTTGATAATTTATTTACAGTCCTAAATACTTATCCTATTAATTCTGGCGCAATTCTAATATCATTACTCTCGCTTTTAATTCTTTATTTAATGAAATATCATAGCAAATCTCTTTTTATAAAAAACCTATCAGTTTTTACAGCAGTAGTAATTTCAATTATTATTTCTAGTTTATTTGCATATAGCGGGCCTATTGTTGCAAATATACCTAGTGGTCTTCCTGATATTAAAATACCATCTTATTCACAATTGGCTTATTCATTACCGATGTTTTTGATGCATACAATCATTATTAGTCTCGTGGGTTTTATGGAAGCAATCGCTATTGCAAAAGCATTAAGCATTAAAAAACCTGAAAAAGATGACAAAGGAGTAGAGTTGTTCAAAAACCCTTCACCTGTTGAAACAAATCAAGAATTATTTGGGCAAGGTATTGCAAATGTTTCATCTGGGCTTTCAGGTAGTTTCCCAGTTTCTGGATCATTTTCTAGGTCAGCAGTTAATGAATTAGCTGGCGCTTATTCAGGTTTTTCATCAATCATTACAACCATTATTGTTGGACTAACACTAATGTATGCAACTCCATTACTTTATAATTTACCCAAAGCAACATTAGGAGTCGTTGTCATTTTTGCTGTTTTACCTTTAATTAGGTTAAAAAAAATGTATCAAATTTTTCAAGATGACAAAACAAAAGGTATGATTGTCTGGGTGACATTTTTAAGCACTTTAATTTTTCCTATTCTATCATTAGAAATTTTAACCGGTGTACATACACACATATGGACCGGAATAATTTTTGGGTTTATATTGTCATTTATTTTTGATAAGAAACAAACAAATTAAATTTAATTATTTACAATTAAATCAAAAATTAAACTATTTGATGATAAACTTTTACGTTCATATTTTGTTATTGGTCTAAAGCCACGATGACTGGAAAACTCTATTTTTTTATTTAAATATTGTGAAAATAATTTCTTAACTGAATATGCATAGTCCATATTATCAGTACTAAATTGCAATATTCCATTTTTTTTTAATTTATCAAATAATAATTGGATCGAATATTCATTTATTAGTCGTCTTTTTCTATGTTTTTTTTTCGGCCAAGGATCAGGAAAAAATATAAAAATTTTATTGATGGTATTTGTTTGAAAAAAACTTTCAAAGTAATCTATAGCATCTCCATATAAGGGAAAAATATTATTTATTCTTTTTTTATTAATGGTATTTATAATTTTTGAAATACCTCTTGTATAAGATTCTATTGCAACATAATTTTCTATTTTATTTTTGTCTGCCATATATATTACTGATTCACCATTACCAAAACCAATTTCTACATTTATATTAATTTTCTTATCTAAAATTATTTTAGTTTTTTCTAAGTATTTACTTGTATCTGATATAACTCCATCAATATTTCTTGCTCTAAAACTTTTATAAAATTTAGGTCTTTTTTTTGGTTGCATCATATAAAAAATTTCCTTCTGACGGAGAAGATGGTGATGCAAAAGATTTTTTTTCAATTCTACCAGCTAAATAACCTTCTCTACCAGCTATCACAGCATTTTTCATAGCACTAGCCATTAGTATTGGATTATCAGCACAAGCTATAGCTGTATTCATTAATATTGCATCACATCCCAATTCCATTGCAATAGTAGCATCGCTTGGTGAACCTACACCAGCATCTACTATGATTGGTATATTAGCTTGGTTGATTATTGCTGCGATATTATATTCATTAAGGATTCCTAATCCTGAACCTATAGCAGAACCTAAAGGCATGACACTAATACACCCAATATTTTCTAATTCTTTTGCAACAATTGGATCATCTGTTGTATATACCATAACTTTAAAATTATCTTTAACTAATATTTCTGCTGCCTTTAAAGTTTCTTGTATATTCGGATACAATGTTTTTTGATCACCCAGTACTTCAAGTTTTACTAGTTTCTCTCCATTCAATAACTCCTCAGAAAGTTTGCAAACTCTTATGGCATCTTCTGCGTTATAACAACCCGCTGTATTTGGTAAAATGGTATATTTATTTGGATTGATATAATCCATTAAATTTTCTTTATTTTTTTCTTGACCAATATTAACTCTTCTTAGTGCAACTGTAACCATTTCTGCGCCACTTGCATCTATAGCTTGTTTTGTTTCTTTAAAACTTTTATATTTGCCTGTACCTACTATTAATCTAGAAGTATAGACTTTATTATTAATTGTTAGTTCATCTTTCATTATCCACCACCGACAGCTCTAATAATTTCAATTTTATCATTTTCTTTTAATATATATTTTGAATATTCTGACTTTGGTATAATTTCTAAGTTTACTTCAATCGCTATATATTTATCCTGAAAACTAAGAGTTTTAAGCAATAGATCAATATTAATATTATCTTCTACAATTTTCTTTTCTTGATTTATAAATATATTCATACCTATAAAACTATAATAATATATAGTCATTAATTATGCATTTATAAATCAGATATTTTTAAAAATATGCCGGAATAGCTCAGTTGGTAGAGCAGGACTTTCGTAAAGTCAAGGTCGGTGGTTCGATTCCTCCTTCCGGCAATTTATGATTTAATTATTTTTTGTGGTAGGTATGATTCAAAAATGAATTTAACTATAACCATAAAGTTATAAATTATAAAAGGTATAATAGGAATCATTAATCTCATAAATTCTGCGTATGTTGCGAATGATAAAAAGAAGCCATAATATAACGGAACCAAAGACATAAAGATATTATTGTTTCTTGTCTTAATATTTTTATTGAACATAATTGATAAAACTAATCCCCATAGCGAAAAGATATACCAAAAATTTATAGGCGTTCTGTATAATTTTTGAAAAGGTTTTTCAATGAACATAGTTGGAATAATATTATTAGTATAAAAATTTTTAGATTCTCCAATATTTACCGGAATTGGAACTCTCCCAGTGATAGATGTTGCAGTTAAAATACTTTGAACAAAATATAATGTTGGTAACGATAATATGATTTCGTTTATTTTATCTATTTTTTTATGCTGTACATAACCAGTGTTTTCTAGATTTGGAATTAATGCAAATTGAAATGCAGTTTTTGTATAAAACCAATTATCAGATCTATTTTTAATATAGTCTTTGTTAACTACAGATTTGATTAATCCAATTAAACAATTAATTTTATACTTCTCAGTATTATTATTTTTACATAGAAGGATATGGCCGAGTGCAATATTTTCTTTAGTTAGATACTGATTTATAATGAGAGATTTAGTGAATAATAACATCTCTTTTTCATTTTGTTTTTCAAGTTTATTTGTCAATAACGATATTTTTTGGTCAAAGTTTTGTAAATTAATTGAATCTTGTTTATTTTTTATTTTTGATAATTCATCTAACAATAAAATGCGTATTTTATCCATGTTGACATTACCATTCGTAATCATTGATTTTTGTCTTATTGTTTCATTGTCTGGTCTAAATAAGTAATAGTAAGGAGATTCTGGACTTGAAGCAGTTTCTCTTTTATGAGGTAAAATATTTGCTTTATAAATACTATTAATTTCATATAGTAATTCTTTGGCATCATCAGATAATTTATTTTCATATCCTTTTATAATATTTTCATTAAGATAGCCATATTGTAATATCTTAACTATAAGATGAAAGTCGCGATATTTTGATGATATTCCATATTCATGTTTATTAAAATTTGAAATCAATAAACTTGATATGACGACAGTTATTACTAATAAAAAAGATATATAAATTTTTTTCTTGAGATCTTTGATTAAAATATAAAATAAATAAAGTGGAAGAAAATATAATGTCTGTTCACGTGTTAGAGTCATTATTAACATAATTAATAAAAATAAAATTATATTCTTATTTTTAACTTCTTCAGTCATTGATATCATTATGTAAACTGATAGTACCAAAAGAAATATATATAACATATCAACACGTAACATTGTTTCAAGTGCAATAAATGGCATATACATCATCACTAGAATAATAACTATGTGATTCAAAGATATTATTTTATTTGTGTTTTTTAAAATCAAATAAAAAAAACTTAAACTTAAACTACCAAGAATATTATTTAGTAAGAAAAGGTAGGTGTTATGGTTAGGAGAAATTTTATAGAAGAGATAAGCAATATAATTGTATAATTTATAATCATTAAATTCATTTTTGATAAAAATATTTTCTATAGTTTCTGTATAAGTACCATAAAAATTAAATTGAAATATACAGTATTTGTAAAATAGAGAAATTAAGAAAATTATCCAAAACCCTGACAATTTAATATAATTATTTCTAAACAATATTATTTTCTCTATTATTTTGCTGTATTGAAATAGTAAGAAACTAAAAATTCCAATAGTTAGTATTGGACTTAATACATTTCCTTGTATTAAAAAAATATCATCTCCATATCTTTCTGGAGTATTATAATTTTCATTAATTATGAATGTGAGAATTAATGTGAAGATTATAAATGTAGAGAAAATTCTTTTTAGATATATTTCTTTAGTTTGCATTGCTTATATTGTAATATATTACCAACTAATGTTCCTGCAATAACATATGCTGCTGTCAATAATCATACCATGTTTTAATGAATCCAATACTATTAAAAAAGTAATTGATAAAATAAATAATCAAAAATATATAAAAAAACAAATCATTCTTGTAGATGATAATTCTACTGATGGAACAAAAGATATTATTAAAAATAATTTAGAAAATATTATTGATAAAGTTATATATCAAAGAGTAAATAAAGGTAAAGGAGCAGCTATAAGAGCTGCATTGCCTTATGTAAAAGGTGATGTAGTTATTATTCAAGATGCAGATTTAGAGTATAACCCATCTGATTATAAAATTCTTTTAGAAGCAATGACAAAGATGGGTAAGAAAGTTGTTTATGGATCTAGAGTATTAGGTAAGCCAAGATATAAAAATAAAAATTTTACATCCTTATATAGAATATTTTTTAATCATGCATTAACGATTTTAACAAACATCTTATATAGGCAAAAACTTACTGATGCTCATACGTGCTATAAAGTTTTTGATGCATCATTGATATCAAAAATTAAATTGATTGAAGATGATTTCACTTTTTGTCCTGAATTTACTGCTAAGGTATCAAAACTTGGAATAAAAATTCATGAAGTTCCTATTTCTTATAATGGAAGAAGTTATCAAGAGGGTAAAAAAATTAAAATGAGTGATGGGATCAGAGCTGTATACGTATTATTTAAAAACTATATTTTTAATTAATTTGTAATTCTCTTAAATAAATATTTGAATGTAAGAGGTAGTAGACCAAGTGCAGTAAATAAAATAATTAATTCCATACTTATTTGTGCATTTTCTAAAATAATTTCACTTAAACCTTTACCTATAAAAATTACAATTATGGTTATCGGTAACATTCCAATTTGTGTTACTAGATAAAAAAGCGAAATTTTCATTGTTGTTAATCCTGAAACTAAATTGACTAAAAAATATGGGAAAATAGGAGACATCCTTATTGCAAATAGATAATACATTCCATTTTGAACAAAACCATCATTAATCCTATCATATGGTTTTAAAAATTTTTCTCTAACAAAATCTCTAAAAATAAATCTTGAAAGAATAAATGCTAATGTAGCACCAATAGATGAAGCAAATGAAACCACTAGTATAGCTGTTATGGGCTTGAAAATCATTCCAGCCAAGAGACCCATAATAAAGGCGACAGGCATTGAAAATGTTGTTAGAAATATGTAGATGACAAAATAATACAATTCTACAAGATATGCATTATTAGCATGTAGATTTCTTATATCAGAGAGGTTTTTATTAATTATGTTTATAATATTGGTATCACTAAAAATAATTAAAGTAAAAAAAAATATTAATATCAAAAATATTAATATAATTCTCATTTTATTCATTTATAACTCTCCAAAAAAACAAACATATCTCTTAAAGATAGAGTATCATTAAATTACTAATAACTAACAACAAATATTAATTTTGCATACTACAGATGAATTTAGAAGAATATATTAAAGAAAATACAGCTACTTTTGATACCTTCCTACAAGATTTTTTGAGTAATAATTTAACCAATAATTCTGCAAAGTTAATAGAAGCAATGAATTATAGTTTATTGAATGGAGGAAAAAGAATTAGACCATTACTTGCCATGGCTTGTGCTCAAAATTTAGATGTAAAAAAAGAATATTATATGAATGTTGCATTAGCAGTTGAATTTGTTCATACATATTCTTTGATTCATGATGATATTATGGATGATGATGATTTCAGAAGAGGACAGCTTGCTACTCATAAAAAATTTGATATTTCAACAGCTATGCTTGCTGGTAACAGTTTATTAACATGGGCATTTCAAATTCTATCTGATGAATCAACTCATCCAAATGCTGAAGTAAGAAATTATCTTACTAGTTTTTTATCATCAAGCTCTGGCCATATCGGTTTAGCGTATGGGCAATCATTGGATTTAGAATATCAATCTGGTAGTAAGAATACAGATTATCAAGAAATATTAAAGATACATGATCTCAAAACTGCAAGATTATTTAAATTTTGTGTCAGAGCACCATTTATATTGTATGACCCCGAGATAATATCAGATAATCAGAAAACCGAGTATCTCGATATTTTTGGAACTAATTTTGGTTTAATCTTCCAAGCTACAGATGATCTTTTAGATTATAGGGATTTAGAGAATAATGAAGTTCCAAGTACAGTGAATATTATGTCTTATAAAAGGAATGATGAGGTTATAAATTACTGTGAGAAACTTGCAAATGACGCTTTAATATCACTTAAAAATCTTAAAATTGATAATAAAATTCTAACTGAGTTAATACGATTTATAATCATTCGTAAATCTTAATGTAAGAATCAGCTTTTATTTAATGCAATTTATCTATAAGATATAGTAGCTTTTTTGTAATCTATAAAAGGAATCTCGTGATCATAGGTATTTTAAAAGAAGTAATTGAGTCTGAGAATAGAGTAGCTATAACTCCTGCAGTAGTAACTAAAATTCTAAAATTAGGATATGAAGTACAGATTGAAAAATCAGCTGGGGTTAGGGCTAATTATACTGATAATTCTTATGAACACGTTGGTGCCAAGATAGTTAATTCACCTGCTGATATCTGGAATCATTCTGATATTGTTATAAAAATTAATCCTCCATCTAATGGAAGGTATGATGAATTTTCAAAATTTAATAGTAATACTACTTTGATATCATTTTTTTATCCCCGTCAAAATGATGAACATCTAAAATCTTTGGCTAAAGATAATGTAAATATCTTGGCTATGGACTGTGTACCAAGAATCACAAGAGCACAAAAAATGGATGCGCTTAGCTCAATGTCCAATGTTGCTGGATCAAGAGCTGTAATAGAAGCTTCACATTTATTTGGTAGATTTTTTGGGGGTCAAATAACAGCGGCTGGTAAAATTTCACCAGCAAAAGTTTTAGTAATTGGTGCAGGGGTAGCCGGATTATCAGCTATAGGGGCAGCTGCTAGTTTGGGTGCAATTGTAAGAGCTTTTGATACTCGACCAGAAGTAAAAGAACAAGTAGAAAGTTTAAGTGCAGAGTTTTTAACTGTAGATATGAAGGAAGACGGTACTGGGAAAGGTGGTTATGCAAAAGTTATGAGTGATGAATATATTGCTGCAGAACATAAACTCTTTGAGGAACAATGTAAAGATGTAGATATTATCATTACAACCGCACTTATACCTGGTAAAAAAGCACCTATTTTGTTGACAGAAAACATGATTAGTTTAATGAAACCAGGAAGTGTCATTGTTGATTTGGCTGCTGAAAGAGGAGGAAATTGTTGTTATACAAAAAGAGATCAAGTAGTTAATAAAAAAGGTGTAAATATTGTAGGATATACTGATTTACCTTCCAGATTACCAAGTCAATCAAGTCAATTATATGCTACTAATGTTTACCATTTGTTGTCAGATTTAACGCCTGAAAAGAATGGCAAGATTAATATAAACATGAAAGATGAAGTTATAAGAGGAATGACTATTATCAAAGAGGGCGAAATTACATTTCCTCCACCAGTGACTAAAATTTCAACAAAAACTGAAACACCAAAATTGGAAAATATTAAGCAACAAAAGATTTCTATTCCAATAAAATCAACAAAGAAAAGATTCCCAACTCTAAAATTTGGACTAGCATTATTAGCTTTAATAGGTATTGGAAGTGTATCGCCACCTTCGTTTATGGCGCATTTTACTGTTTTTGTTTTAGGTTGTTTTGTTGGGTATATGGTTGTTTGGAATGTAACATCAGCTTTACATACACCTTTGATGTCAGTAACCAATGCTGTAAGCAGTATTATAATTATTGGAGCATTAATTCAGATTTCATCAGAAAATATAATTCTGACAATTATGGCTTCTTTAGCCATTTTTATAACAAGCATAAATATTGTAGGTGGTTTTGCTGTTACCAAACGCATGTTAGAAATGTTTAAGAAATAATTATTATGGAAATATCTTTAGAATTATCAAAAGCATTATATATAGGAGCCACTATTCTATTTGTTTTAACATTAGGTGGACTGAGTAATCAGGAATCATCAAGATTAGGTAACATATATGGCATGTTAGGTATGACTATTGCAATTATAGCCACATTATTAGGGCCAAATGTTACTAAAAATTTTGGTTTGATATTTTTGTTAATGACTGCTGGTGGATTTATTGGAATTTATTTAGCTAAAAAAGTACAAATGACCGAAATGCCTGAATTGGTAGCCATATTACATAGTTTAGTTGGGGCTGCAGCTGTATTAGTTGGTTATGTTAATTTTTTAGATGAAAGTATAAATTATGTAGGAGCAGAAAAAACAATACATTATATAGAAATTTATATTGGTATTTTTATAGGGATGATTACGTTTGCTGGATCAATAATAGCATTTGGTAAATTGAGTAGTCTTATTAGTGGAAATCCTTTAATGCTACCAGCTAAACATACTTTAAATTTACTGATACTTATTTTTATTTTTTATTTTGGATATGAATTTGTAAACCCATTCATGTTTTCTGATACTCTAACTTCATTAATAATAATGTCAGTTCTTTCTTTCTTATTTGGTGTTCATCTTATTATGGCAATTGGTGGCGCTGATATGCCTGTTGCTGTAAGTATGCTTAATTCATATTCTGGTTGGGCTGCATCTGCAATGGGATTTATGTTAGGAAATGATTTGCTTATAGTTGTAGGCGCTTTAGTTGGTAGTAGTGGTGCAATTTTGAGCTATATAATGTGCAAAGCCATGAATAGAAGTTTTATATCTGTCATTGCCGGAGGTTTTGGTACTGATACATCTTCAAATACGGCGGTAACTACAGAAGATCAAGGTGAAGTAATATCAATTGAAGCACAAGAAGTTACAGATCTTTTATTGTCATCTAAGAGAGTAATTATAATTCCTGGATATGGATTAGCAGTAGCACAAGCTCAGTTTATTGTTTATGAAATAGTTAAAATTTTAAAAGAAAAAGGAATAAATGTTAGATTTGCAGTACATCCGGTAGCCGGAAGATTACCTGGACATATGAATGTTTTACTTGCGGAAGCTAGAGTTCCATATGACATTGTTTTAGAAATGGATGAAATAAATGGAGATTTTTCAGATACTGATATATCAATTGTTATTGGTGCAAATGACATTGTTAATCCATCTGCACTTGATGATCCTAATAGTCCTATCGCAGGAATGCCAGTACTTGAATGTTGGAAAGGCAAAACATCAATTGTTTTAAAAAGAAGTATGGCAACAGGTTATGCTGGTGTACAAAACCCATTGTTCTTCAAACAGAATACAAGAATGTTATTTGGTGATGCTAAAGAATCAATGGATGCCGTTTTGGTGGCGTTAAAATCATAAAAAATGCAATATATAACGCAATATTTATTTAATAAGAAATATATCTTATTTTTGATGTTTTTCTTATCATCTTGTGCAACGCTTGATCATAACGAAACTTATTCTTTACAAATCAACACTGTAGATAAAAACAAGAATTTAATTAATGCTGAATGTAAATTATTTTCATCAACAACAAATAGAATTGTTGATACTCCAACTAAAATTAATTTTCAAGCTAGCTGTGCCCCTATTAATGTTTTCTGTAAGAAAGGTACCTTAAATGGAGAACATGGAATTATTCCAAGAATTGAACCACATAATACAGCCGATCTTTTAATAAGCTCTGGATTAGGAGCTGTCTTTGATAGAGTTGTTGATGCAACAACGCCGTTTGGATTATTTGTAAGATATGCTCGAAGCGATGATGAAACATGTTTATTACCTAAGAAAATCACTGTAGTTTTAGAGTAAAATCATGCTAGTCTGATTATATGGTTATTATTGCTTTATTTGGAATTGTATTATTTTTAGCTGTTGGTGGTTTTGCTTACAACTTTGGAGGTTGTATTGCAGGATTTTTAAAATTAAATACTTATAAACAATATATTCAAGTTCTATTTTTAGTGGCTTATGTTTATTTGGTGTATGCAAATCAAGAAGTAGTAATCAATGCCTATATGACACCCATCAATAATCTTATTTCTTAATAGTCAACGATTCCGAATAATATTAATACCCACAAGGTAACAGCCGAGACCATAAAACCTATAACAATAAAATTTATAATGAAAGTTACAATTCTATATTCTGGAGCCTCTTTTTGATCATTTTCATTGATAAATTGGCCATTTTTCCACACACCTGAATAAGTTCTCCCATCACTATATGTCCATAACCCTTCGCCTACAGGTTTACCTTCTATAAAATCACCTTCATAGGTTTTGCCATTTGGAAATGTGTTGATTCCGTGACCATGAGGCATGTTATTTAGCCACTCACCAACATATGTTCTTCCATTGTGTGATATAAGTGTGCCTTTACCATGTTTGCGATCATTTTTAAATTCACCCTCATAGGTATCGCCATTTTCAAGAATTTGTTTCCCTCTAGTGTTAGTTTTATCTGTGTAAGTTATTGTCATGTTCTAACCTATATTTCATTATAACTATACTTTCAAAAGCTTAAGCTTTTTTGATTTGAGCGAGTACAGTATAGAAGATTGGCCCAGCCCCCATATCAGTAAGGTCCTGAGTGTTTAGGGCATTGGCATTAACTCCATTTTTAACCAAAGAGCCTTTGTATTGCTTCTGAGTAGAGGCAACTCCATCGAGCATTGAATCCATAATGACAGCATGAGCATAGGTTTCACCTACATTATTATATATGCGGCATAAATCTCCATTTTTAATATGTCTCTTTTCTGCATCTTTTTTAGATATCTCAATGGTAGGTCTTGATGCCATATCTCTTAATCTTTTTACTGGAACAAACGAATTACCAATAAACTGATGAGTAGCAGGTGAGAGTATTTGAATTGGATATTTTTTTCTTAATTTTGTATCAGTAAACTCTTCAATGTGTTCTGGGTAAGGACCCAAACCAAGTTTTTTTGTATCTTCAGAATAAATTTGTATTTTACCATCTTTGGTTGGCCATCCTTTTTTTAAATAATTACGTCTTTTGTTATTTACATCACCTTTCATCCATCCTTTCTTTTTCAATTTTTCATAGGTAATTCCCGTAAATAATGGATTGTGTTTTGCATCAATCATATTTTTAATCATTGATTCATCAGATTCTTTAAAACATTTTTCTTTATATCCCATATACTTTGCTAATAATCTAAATAAATCTTGATTTGATTTACTTTCACCCAATGGTTTAATAGCTGGCTGTGAAAGACTGAAGTAATAATGACCGTATGGAGCATTTAAATCTAGATGTTCTAAAGCTGTATCAGCAGGTAAAACAACATCTGCATAATCACAGCTATCGGTCCAAAAGGTCTCATGTACAACAGTGAATAAATCTTGTCTTTTCAACCCTTTTCTAACACTTGTAGTATCAGGCGCACAATTGGCTACATCAGAATTCCATACAAATAAACTTTTTATAGGGGGTTTTAATTTTTTATCATTTAGGGCATTTCCAATTTGTATCATATTAATTTCTCTTGGTTTCCTACCATCTAGTAATTCTGGATGTTGGAGTTTATTTAGATCAACACCCCACATTTCTTCAATACTCCCAACAAATACTCCTGAGCTTTTATTACACCAAGCACCTGTTATTGCTGGTAATAGCATGATAGCTCTTACCATCATTCCACCATTACGATGTCTGTTAAGGCCATAGTTAGGCCTTATATATGTTTTTTTAGTAGATGCATATTCTGTCGCTAGTTTTATAATATCTACTTCTTTTATACCTGTTATTCTAGATACTTTCTTAGGTGTGTATTTAGGTAAAATTTTATTTAAGAATTCTTTGTGACCGGTTGTGTATTTTTTTAGAAATTCTAAATCATGTTTTTTCTTATTAACTATTACATTCATCATGCCTAATGCTAACGCAGCATCAGTCCCAGGTTTTGGTTGGATGTGCCAGTCACACATTGCGGACGTTCGCGTCTCTCTTGGATCAATACAGATAATTTTAGCTCCTTTCTTTTTTGCTTCTTCTACAAAAGGGACCATATGAACATGTGTTGATACAATATTTGTACCCCAT
>CAYFGJ010000007.1:0-19618 GCA_964342835.1 uncultured Ectothiorhodospiraceae bacterium
AAGCTTAGAAGGCTCGTGCTCTATCCAACTGAGCTACGTGCGCAATTCAATCATCATTCTTTATACTGCGAAGTTTTGCAGGTGTATCTTTTTTTGGTTCTAGCCCACCTATTGTACGCATTTTATCCGCTTTGTTAACAAGATTCTGAGAACGTTTATAACCTTGTTCAATCTTATTCTTAGATTTATCATATAAATCATTGAATTCCAAAAAAGATTCAGAAACTAATACAGCTGATTCATAAATAGATGTTGCCTGATCAATAACTTTTCTAATATCCTCTGATTGTTTCTTATTATTCCAAGCCCTATTTATAATCTGCAGTATTGCTATTAACGTGGTGGGGCCAACTATAGCTATTTTTTGCCTCAGAGCTTCTTTAATTAACTCTTCCTCGCAAGCAATAATATAGGCACCTTCTACATTCATGAACATTATCACTAGATCTAGTGATTCTGTACCATGTGTATTTCTATAATCTGTAGATGATAGTGATTTTAAATGTCTCTTTACAGAATTTATATGATTTTTTTTGTGTTCTTCTCTATTTTTATCGGTTTTAGAAGTAAGATATTGGCTATAGTCTAATAATGATACTTTAGAATCAATTACAACTTTTCTATTTTCTGGAAGATTAATAATAATATCAGGCTTTTCATCACCAATTTTCTTTTGTTCGTTATAACTTAATCCTTCTTTAAAACCTGCGTGTTCTAATACCATCTTTAATGAAATTTCACCAAATTGACCTTGATTTTTTGATCCCCCTCTTGTTAACAATGTATACATTTCAGTAATATTTCTAGATAATTCGTTAGTCTTTTCATATTGCGCTTGTTTGAATGATTCAATACTGTTTTTGAGTTCACTTAATGGTAATATTTGATTTAACTTTTCTTGTTCATTATCAAAGGATTTCTTATTTTGTAGTAAGATATAGACAATAAGCAAGCCAATTATTAACAACAATATAGATATTTCTAACATCATGCATATATTATATAACCACCAAGATATAAAATGGTTAATTAAATGAAAATAATATTTTTTACTGAAAATAATAGAGCTGGCGGTATGGATAAGTTTTTAATTACTTTAATTAAAAACTGGCCTAACAAAGATGATGAATTAATATTAATATGCAATAAAAACCATCCTGGTTTAATAGATTTAGAGAGAGATTTACCTAATAAAGTATTGATTATTAAGCACTCTATACAGTTAAATTGGTCCTTTTGTTCTCCAGTAATTGAGATATTACCTAAGTTGATACAAAGAATTTTCAGGCAAATGATGCGAATTTTACTTGCGCCCTATCAATTTTATAAAATAAGAACCATGTTTAAAGAGCTAAATGGAGATAGATTATTAACTGTTAATGGTGCATACCCAGGTGGGGAAACATGCAGATTATCTAACATTGCTTGGTATGCATTAGGATTGGGCATATCTATTCATAACATACATAATTTTGCCTTAAAACCACGATTTATATTTAGTTGGTATGAAAGGTATATTGACAAAATGTTAATTAAATCATGTAAATATTTCGTAACTGTCTCTAAATCTTGTTCTGAATCATTATTTGATAGATTACGATCTAATAATGAAAATATTGTTACAATTTACAATGGTTTAGACTTTAAACCTAATTTATCTTCTAATCATCATAAGGTTCTACGAGAATTAAATATTACCCATCGGAAAGATGTTCTAATAATGTTAGGGACATATGAAGAAAGAAAAGGACATGAGTTTTTATTAAGGGCTATGCAATTAGTATTTAATGCTAAACCACATCTTCATCTTCTAATTTGTGGTACTGGAACACATAAAGAAAAGGAAATAATTGAATCTAATATAAAAAAATATATACCAGGAAAAAATATTCACTTACTTGGTTTTGTCCAAGATGCTGAAACATTAATTAGCTCATCATATATACTTCTAATACCCAGCCAAGATCAAGAATCTTTTGGGCTAACAGCTGTAGAAGCCATGCAAAGAGGTATACCTGTGGTAACAACAGATGTTGGTGGTCTTTCAGAAACTATCGGTCCAGATGGTTTTTGCGGATATATATGTAATAAAAGTAATATTGAATGTTTTTCTAAAAAGATATTATATCTTATTGATAATAAAGATATTTATAAAAATATGAGTAACAATGGTATTAAACGATCTAAAGAACTTTTCACATCAAAAAGAATGGTAAATGAATATTTTAAGCTTCTCAATTAGCTCGAAAGATATCTTCTGGAGAAGGAGGGATTCGAACCCTCGGTAGAGTTATAAACCCTACAACACCTTAGCAGGGTGCCGCTTTCAACCACTCAGCCACTTCTCCTTCAGTGATTAACCTATTCCTGAGTAACTTCTATATCTGTTGATGTTTCATCATCAGAATTTGATGATAGTTTATCCTTTTTATTGTCTTTATCATCCTTAATTTTTGAATATATTTCTTCTCTATGGACAATAACATTTTTTGGTGCATCTATTCCTAGTCTAATCTGACTTCCTTTTACACCCAAGATGACAATTTTTGCATCATCTCCAATCATCAAAGCTTCTCCGACTCGCCTCGTCAATATAAGCACGATAACCCCCTTCCATTTTGTGTTTAGCTTCCTATTATTACTTTTTATCTAGCTTAAATTCATTATGTAATGCCTGAACAGCTAATTCTAGGTTTTTTTGTTCAATAACAACAGAAATCTTAATTTCTGATGTTGATATCATCCTAATATTAATGCGTTTTTTTGCTAAACACCCAAACATCTTACCAGCAATACCAGCATGCGATCGCATTCCTACGCCTACTAAAGAAAGTTTAACAATATTTTTAGTAGATTTAATGGAATCATAACCCATATTTTTCTTATTTTTTTCAATAACTTGTATAGCTTTTTTAAAATCATTTCTACTTACTGTAAAAGTGAAATCAGCTAGATCATTTGATCCGACATTTTGTACAATCATATCTACTTCAATATTAGCATTACCAATAGGACTTAAAATTTTAGCTGCGACACCTGGACGGTCTTTAACTCCTTTTATCATGATTTCTGATTCATTTTTAGTAAACGCTATACCAGATATCAAAGCATCTTCCATTCTCCTCTCCTCTTTTTTGATTAAAGTTCCATTTCCATCTTGATGTGCATGTAATACTCTGAGAGGTACATTATATTTACTAGCAAACTCTACCGATCTTAGTTGTAACACTTTTGAACCAAGCCCAGATAATTCAAGCATTTCTTCATACGTTAATATATCTAATTTTCTTGCTTTAGAACAATACTTAGGATCTGTAGTGTATACACCATCAACATCTGTATAAATTTGACATTCTTTAGCTTTTAAAGCAGCAGCAATTGCAACAGCAGATGTATCAGATCCACCTCTTCCAAGAGTTGTTATATCACCTTTTTTATTCATCCCTTGAAAACCAGCAATTATTATTACAGAGTTTTTTGTAAACTCTTTTTTAATTTTTGAAACATTAATATTTAATATTCTAGCTTTAGAATATTCATTATTAGTTATAATACCTGCCTGCCACCCAGTTAATGATGTTGCAGATATAGCATTATCATTTAATACCATCGATAAAAGTGCAATACTAATTTGTTCACCTGATGAAACTAACAAGTCATAATCACGTGGATTTGGATTCTTTGATGATTTATAAGCCATTGAAACAAGTTCATCGGTTGTACTACCCATAGCTGAAAGTATTACTACAATCTTTTTGTTTTTCTTTACATCAATTGAAATATCACGAGCTATTTTCCTTATTTTCGAGATAGTTGATACTGATGTACCACCATATTTTTTAACTAATAACGACATATTTTTATTTTTTATTTAAAAAGGATTCAACATAACTTAGAACATTATCAGATGTTTGATCTAATATTTTTGTAGTTGCAAATGTTTCGCTACCACCGCCTTTTGAGTTGAATTCATTATTCATTTTTTCTACAATTTGTTTGGCATTATATATATGTTTGGAAGATTTTGAAACACCAACATAACAACTAATTATATTTTTATGATCTTGAACAAGTATAGAAATTGAATCTTGATATTGATTTTTAATTAGATCAGAAAGAATTTTGATTTGATCATTATTTAAATCCGAACAGTCTTTCAAAAATAATTTTGATGAATTAATACTTATGACATCATCTTTGATAGATTTGAAAACATATTGAGCAAGTGTTTTGTTAAGATTAGAAATATTAGTTAATATATTTTTTTGATCATCTTGTAAGGATTGGATTTTGTTAATTAATGTAGTTCTATTAGAATTAAATAAATTACATAAATTTTTACTCAAATCAGATAAGTTAGTATAATCCTGATAAATTTCATCGCCAGTAATAGCTTCAATTCTTCTTACTCCAGTAGATACACTTGTTTCAGATACTATCTTAAACATACCAATTGAAGAAGTTGAAGAAACATGTGTTCCTCCACATAATTCTATAGATTTTTTTCCAATAAAGAGTACTCTTACATTATCTTCATATTTTTCATCAAAAAAAGCTAAAGCTCCATTTTTGACGGCTCTGTTATAATCCATATTTTTGATTCTTGTTTTAGTGTCTCTCTTTACTTCTTGCATAACAGAAGTTTCTATATCTTTAATTTCATCTACTGTTAATGGCTTTGGATGAGTAAAATCAAATCTAAGATATTTATCGTTTACTAAAGAACCTTGTTGTTGCACATGCTTGCCTAAAGTTTCACGTAACGCTTGATGTAATAAATGTGTTGAAGAATGATTTACTGTAACTTTATTTCTTCTTTCTAAATTGATATGAGAACTAACTGTATCTGAAACAGATAATGTACCTTTTTTAAGAACACCATAATGTACAATGCAGTTATTGACTTTTTGTACATTCTGAACAAAAAATATAGAGTTTTTATTTTCTATAGTCCCTATGTCTGATATTTGTCCTCCACCTTCTGGATAAAAGACACTTGATGATAATATAATTATTATTTTTTTATTTGAAGTATTAATTTTATTAACACTTTTGTTAGCACTATAAATTGCCAAAATTTTAGTTTTATTAGAATATTTCTCATAACCAACAAATTTAGATTTTAATTTATTATCAATATAAGATAAATTTGAATCACCAAACATACTAGATTTTTTACTTTGTATTTTCTGTTTTTTCATTAATTTATTAAAACCATCTAAATCAATTGATAATTTTTTTTCACTAGCTATCTCTTGTGTTATTTCAACTGGTAAACCATAAGTATCATACAACTTGAACACCGAATCGCCGTCTAAAGATTTTTTATCCTCTGTAATCTTATTAATCAATTCAAGACCATGAGATAATGTATTTAAACACGCTTTTTCTTCATCAAGGATTATGTTTTTTATTTTTTTATGATTTTCTTTTATTTCAGGATAAGTTTTACCTAAAGTATTTTTAACAGTGTCTACACAAGTATAAAGAAAAGGATCGGTAACACCTGAGTTATACAAATACCTTATTGATCTTCTTATTAATCTTCTTAACACATATCCTCTTCCTTCTTTATCAGGGAGTACACCATCAGAAATTAAAACGCACGCTGCTCTGCAATGATCCATAATTATTTTTTTTGTAGAGAAATCAATTTTTTTTATTTTTTTAATTTTATTTAAATAAGTATATAAGTCAGTAAAAATAGATGTATTGAAATTATCTAATTTGTTTTCAATAACAGCTTGGATTCTCTCTAACCCCATTCCGGTATCAACACATCTTTTTGGCAGATTACTTAACTTGCCTGATTGATCTCTGTCAAATTGAGTAAAAACTAGATTCCATATTTCAGAATATCTTTCACCTGTATCCCCAGAACCAGGTTTTTCCCCAATCAATTTTTCACCTAAATCATAATAAATTTCAGTACATGGCCCGCAAGGTCCTGTATCACCCATTTGCCAAAAATTATCTTTATCATCTAAATAAGATAATGATTGTTCGTCAATGCCAATTTTATTTAACCAAATATCTGCACTCTCACTATCATTTTTATGTACTGAAACATAAAGTTTATTGACATCGAGATTTAATTCTTTAACTAAGAAATTCCAAGCTAATTCTATAGCTTCTTCCTTAAAATAGTCTCCAAAACTAAAATTTCCTAACATTTCAAAAAAAGATTGGTGTCTATTGGTAAAACCAATATTGTCTAAATCATTATGTTTGCCTCCAACTCTTAAACATTTTTGACATGTTACAACTCTTTTATATTTAGGTTTTTCATTTCCTAAGAAAATATCTTTAAATTGAACCATACCTGAATTTGTGAATAACAAACTATTGTCATTGACCGGGATAACTGAACTTGAAGTTAATATTTTATGTTTTTGATCTTTAAAATAATTTAAAAACTTTTTTCTTATATTCATAATTTCCAAAATTTATTAATAGCATCATCAATAGTTTTTTTAATAAAACCCCTGTTAGAAAGAAAAAATTTTTGTTTTTCTATAATCTTGTCATCTGTTAGAGTATTTGGATATGATTTTTTATCGAGTGCTTTTATAGCTGATTCAAGCCACTCATTATCATCATATAATGTTAAATACTTATTTATTATTTTTATATTAATTTTCTTTTTTATAAGTTCAGATCTTATTAAATTTGGGCCTTTTTGATTATGATATTTAGATTGAACATATGTCTCCACAAATCTTTCATCTGATTGTAATCCAAGCTCTGCAAAACTATCTAAACATGTCTCAATATCGTCAGATTCAAATTTTTTTTGAAATAGTTTATCAAAAAGTTCTGAACGTGAATGCTCTCTAATGCTAAGGTACCGAGAAATAGAGTTTTTTATCTCATCAATTTGACTGCTGCTCATCGCTAACTATATCTACTTGCTCATCATTTTCAGGAATAGCTGGCATATTTTCATTAATAGCAAGTTTTTTAATCTTGTTATAGATTTCCTTAGCTATTTTCGGATTATCTTTAAGAAATATTCTAGAATTATCTTTGCCTTGCCCTATTCTATCTTTACCATAACTATACCATGCGCCTGCTTTCTCTAAAATATTGTATTTAACACCAAGATCGATCAGTTCTGACTCTTTTGATACACCTTCTCCATACAAGATATCAAACTCTGCAATCCTAAAAGGCGGAGCGACCTTATTTTTAACAATTTTAATTCTAGTTTCATTTCCTATAATTTCATCTCCTTTTTTAATTGCCCCAATTCTTCTAATATCAAGTCTCACTGATGAATAGAATTTCAATGCATTACCGCCAGTTGTTGTCTCTGGACTTCCAAACATTACACCAATTTTCATGCGTATCTGATTGATAAATATCAATAAAGTATTAGATTTTTTTATATTTGCAGCTAACTTACGAAGAGCCTGAGACATTAATCTTGCTTGTAAACCCATATGTGAGTCACCCATATCACCATCAATTTCAGCCTTCGGCGTTAATGCGGCTACTGAATCAATAACAATCGTATTGACAGCACCGGATCTTACTAAAGTATCAGCAATTTCTAATGCTTGTTCTCCTGAATCTGGCTGTGAAAGCAGTAAATCATCAATATTTACTCCTAAATTTGCTGCATATTTTGGGTCTAAAGCATGCTCAGCATCAATAAATGCAGCTGTTCCACCTTCTTTTTGAGATTCAGCTATAACCTGTAAGGTCATAGTCGTTTTACCAGAGGATTCTGGACCATATATTTCTATTACTCTGCCTTTTGGTAATCCACCAATACCAAGTGCCAAATCTAAACTGAGGGAACCGGTTGAAACAGCTTCTATATCAGGATAAGCAGCTCCATCACCTAACTTCATTAAAGCTCCTTTACCATGTTCTTTTTCTATTTGACTGATTGCTGATTGAAGTGCTTTTTCTTTATTTTCTTCCATTTGTTACTGCCTCATATAATTAAAATTGATGTGTTTTATATATCATGATAACAATTATATGCCTTGAATGAAATCATATAAGCCCAATATAGCAATTTTAGCAGCTTCATCACGATTGGATTGACGGTCTCCTGAGAGTTTTTTAAATTCTGTTTTAATCATCGAACTTGAGCTCCAACAGAACCAAACATGGCCAATTTTATCATTCTTGCTATTATCTGATGGCCCCATAACTCCAGAAATACTAACAACTATGTCGCTTTTTGTTTTTTTTAATAAACCATTTGACATTTCTATGACAACATCTTCTGAAACAGCTCCTTGGGTAGATATTAATTCAGATGAAACTCCTAATAAGAAATTTTTAGATTTATTTGAATAAACAATAATCGCTGAATCAAAAAACTTTGATGACCCAGGTAAATCTGTAAGATATTTAGAAATTAATCCACCTGTACATGACTCGGCAGATGATATGGTGACTTGTTTTTTGATGGCTAATTTCATCAAATCTTTTACAATATCTAAGATGTTATTCATTAAACTCTATGATAGATTAAACTATAATAATTGTTAATTATTAAATTGATACAATTTGTCAAGATATGAAAAAAATTAAAAATATATTACTTTATACACATAGTAAATATTTAAATAATAGAGAAATTATAAAACTATTAAAGTTCTTTAATAGAGAAAAGATTATTCTTAATAGGTTCTTAATTAATCAAGAAAATGAACACATAGAAAAAATAAATAAAATAGATCTAATTATTGTTGTAGGTGGAGATGGGTTATTTATTTCGGCATCAAAACTTGCCTATAAATATTCAATCCCAATTTTAGGAGTTAACTTTGGTAAAATAGGATTTCTTGTTGATGTAGACAAAAAAGAAATATTACAAAATGTTAAGGAATTGTTAAATGGAAAATTTATTGTTGATAAAAGAATGTTAATAAAAGGTACTGTTGAAGATAAATCATCTCAAATAATTTCATCTATTTCATTGAATGATATAGTTATTCATAACTATGGTTTATTAAAAATGATAGCAGTTAAAATCTTTATAAATGACTTTTTAATCAATTCTATTCGTTCAGATGGTTTAATAATATCAACACCAACTGGTTCAACTGCATATTCAATGTCAAATGGTTGCCCAATTGTGAGTCCTAACTCAAATGTTATGTCTATTGTACCAGTATCTCCTCATACATATAGCGACAGACCTATAATTGTAAACTCTAGTGATAAAATACGTATAGTAATAGAAAATAAATCTATTCCAAATACACTAGTAACTTTTGATGGGCATAATAATTTAACAATACCGAATCCTAAATATATTGAGATTAGCAAAAGTAATAAATATATAAAAATATTACATCCAGAGAACTATAATTATTTTAAGATTTTGAGTAAAAAATTAAAATGGGGCAACCGCTCTTAAAAAATTAGTTACTTTTTACAACTACTACAAATACCAAATAATGTCATTACATGGCTAGTCAATTTAAATTTATACGATGATGAAACTTTTTCTTGTAGATCTTCTAGATCATCATTCATAAACTCAATAATTTTCCCACATTGTGTACATACCAAATGATCATGATGTGATTTTTTCAATTCATAACTAGATTCGCTACTATTAAATTGATTTTTTTGTATTAATCCCGCAACTTCTAGTTGAGTTAATACCCTATATATCGTAGCTAAACTAATATTTTTTTTATTAGACATTAATTTGTCATATACATCATGGGCACTGTAATGTTTATGCGGTTCTGTATAAAACAATTCCAATATAGTTTTTCTCTGATGAGTTACTTTAAGTCCTGCATCTTTCAGTGATAAACCTTGATCGACATTTTTCTTTTTGCTAATAGTCACAATATTATTAAATAACCTAATTATTAACTTATTTCAAGATTATTTTCTTTTAATTTTTGAAATAAGTTTTCTACGTTCTTTTGAAGTTATAGTAATTGGATTATAGATTTCTAATCTATCATTATCTTGTAATACATAGCTATCATCTACTATATCTCCAAATATTCCAAATTTATAATCTGAAATTGGTATATTTTTTATAGTATCTGCCACATCCTTATGTTTAAAAAAATCTTTAATAGTAATACCGGGTTTTTTATAAAATGAAGTATTTATATTGAGTTTAGAATTTTTATGAAAATATAATAAATCTATCAAAATTTTTTTATTATTCATATTTATATCTAAAAGCTTCTTTAATAAATGACTTGAGTATAGATGACATTATTAATGAAAAAACTGGCTGTATTGTAAACTCAATGGGTTTGTTATTAAATTCATACTCTAAATAAAACTCAATAAAAGTATTGTATTTGTCAATTTTTTTAAAATTCCAAAAACCTTGTAAATGACTGAACGGACCGTCTTTCAGTTCCATTGTTATTTTTTTATTTTTAATAATTGTATTTTCAGTAGAAAATTTCCAATTAACTAAATTTTTTTTTACTTCTATTTCGGCAATTATATGATTGTCTGATTCAGAGATAATTTTAGAATTCTTACACCATGGTAAAAAATTCTTATAATTATTAATATCATTTATTAAATTAAATATTATTGGTAGCTCTATATTTATCTCTTCTTTTTTTTTTATATAATTCATAAATCTACATAAAACCATTTGCAAAAATAATCATAACTGAAATTGGTGCAATATATCTAATTAACAAATACCATAAATTATATAAATTATCGGAAATATTTAATTCTTTTATAGAAACATTCTTTTTAACTATAAATCCAATAAAGACTGCCATTAAAAATCCACCCAAAGGTAATAAAACTTTAGATGTCAAATAATCTATTAAATCAAAGAAAGTCATATCAAACATTTTGATATCTGACATATAATTAAAAGACCAAATTGTCCCAATTCCTATAAGCCAAGTAACAAAGCCAATTTTGGTTGCAGCTTCTGATCGTGTGTATGAAAAATTTTCAATAACTAGTGTTACAGCAGGTTCTATTAATGAAATAGATGATGTTATGGCTGCAAAAAATAATAAAATAAAAAATAATGTACCTATGATAGTTCCACCTGGCATTGATCCAAACGCAATAGGTAAAGTTTGAAATATTAAACCTGGGCCTGCTGTAGATGGGTCTAAATGATACGTAAAAACGATAGGAAAAATTATTATTCCTGCAAGTATGGCAACTAGTGTATCAGCAACAGCAACAATAGTAGTTACTTCAGTTATTGAAGATTCATTTGAAAGATAAGAACCATAAATCATAACAGCTCCCATACCTATGCTTAATGAGAAAAAAGCCATACCCATAGCACTTAGCACTATGTTTGCGTTAATTTTTGTAAGATCTGGCACAAAAAGATATTTCATCCCTTCACTAAAACCGCTTAACTGCATAGAATAAATGACTAAAATAATTAATATGAAAAATAACCCAGGGATCAAAAATTTTACTGCTTTTTCAAGTCCTCCTTTCACTCCTTGTGCAACAATATATCCAGTTAAAAACATAAAAATTGTATGCCAGGCTAATAATCTTTCCGCATCACTAACAAAATTATTAAAAAGACTTTTAGATCCATCGAGTGTTATATCAGTAAAAGAACCTGATAAGGCTTGAAAAATATATGATATTGTCCATCCAGCTATGACACTATAGAAAGAAAGGATTAATATACCTGATATTACACCCATCCATCCTATAATCTCCCAGTTAGTATAATCATCTGAATTAGAGTGATGATATTTTTTCTTTTTAACTCTCTGGAGTTCATGATCAATCTCAATAAATTCAAATCCACTTGATTCTTTTGATAAATATCTGAGACTGCTAACTGGATTTTGTTTTCCTCTTCTGCCTATCATAACTTCAGCAATCATTATAGGAAGTGCTATTAACAAAACACTTAGGATATAAATTAAAACAAAAGCTCCTCCTCCGTTCTCACTCGCCATCCATGGAAATTTCCAAATATTGCCAAGTCCTACTGCTGATCCAGTAGCTGCGAAGATAAACATGATCTTGGATGACCATTGACCATGAATAGATTGTCTTTCTCTTGTTGCTATGAGGATTCTCCTCTTTCTTCTATATAAATGTTACTATTGATTATTATACATATTTTAGATTCAATGAATATACTATGCACTAATAAAAAATCATCATATAAATACACTATTTTAAAAAAAATGGAAGCAGGTTTAGTGCTAGATGGCTGGGAAGTGAAAAGTTTGAAAGCTGGTCATGGCCAAATATCAGAGAGTTACGTCTCAATTAAAGATAATGAAGCGTATCTCATTAATTCGCATATCAAAATTCTAAAAACTACTAATGATAACAATTCAGTAAATTCTAAAAGATCAAGAAAATTACTTTTAAATAAGAAAGAATTAAATTCAATAATAGGAGAAATAAGATTGAATGGGTATACATTGATTCCTATTAAAATATATACTAAAAAAGCATTAATCAAAATTGAAATTGCAATTGTTAAAGGTAAAAAGACACATGATAAGCGTGCGGATATTAAGAAAAAAGAATGGAATCGTCAAAAAGAAAGAATATTGAAGAAAAAATATTAATTTATTTTTTTAAAATAATCCTCATGTTCATTATTTTCTTCTTCCGATGACTTAACAATTTTTATATTTCTAGATGAATTAACATCAATACTATCTTGATTTATTTTTTGATTAGAAACTAAACCTGATATATCTGTTTGGCCCATAGTCATTTTTAAATATACTTCAGCAAGCAATCTTGCATCAAGCAAGGCTCCATGTAGGTCTCTATTTGAATTATCAACATTATATCTTTCACATAAAGCATCTAAAGTATTTCTTTTTCCAGGTGACATTTCACGTGACATTTTTAGAGTGTCGTATATTTTTCTATTTTCAGCATCAATCAAACTTTTATCTTTTTGCAAATTAAATAATTCGCTTTTCAAAAAAGCTATGTCGAATGGAGCATTATGGATTATAAGCGGAGAATCTGATAAATAAAATAAAAAATCATCAACAATATTACCGAAGATGGGTTTATCTTTTAAAAATTCATTTGTAATACCATGAATCTTAATCGCATCATCGCCTATAACTCTATTTGGTTTAATATATGAATGAAAAATATTTTCAGTAATTTTTCTATCAATAATTTCAACACAACCTATTTCTATAATTTTATGTCCTTCTTCAGGATTTAATCCTGTAGTTTCAGTATCTAATACAATTTGTCTCATAATTTTTTTATAGCTTTTTTGGCTAACATATCAGCCATATTGTTATATTTAGATTCTTCATTCGTAATAACTTGATGTGATTGTACCCATTTCCAATTAATTTTATAATTATTATTAAGTTTATCTAGTTCTTCCCATAAATCTCTATTTTTAACTGGTTCTTTCTTAGATGTTGTCCAATTAGACTTTTTCCAATTATGTATCCATTCAGTGATACCATTCTTTACATATTTAGAATCTGTAAATAAAATTATTTCAGTATCCTTTAAAGAATTTTTTATACCTTCAATAGCAGCTTTTAATTCCATTCTATTATTAGTAGTTTCATCTTCATATCCATTAATTGTTTTAATAGAATCATTTTCAAGCATAACAACTCCCCATCCACCTATGCCTGGATTACCACTACAAGCACCATCGGTAAAAATTTTAATTATTTTCATTTAACTCTATTTAATCCTTTTTTTGCAAACGGAGATACAATATATTTTTGATTAAATTTTATCTTTTGAGTTGTATAAGGTATAGATTTTTTATGAAAAACCAAAAAATAAGTTCCACCAAAGTTTCGTAAAAATAATTTTTGAAAAAACTTAAAAAAGTCAAAGAATTTTTCTGTATTTTTATTAAAATATGGAATCAAGTTTGTTGTATCATGGTATTTACGTTCATACCCTAAAAGTTTAAACCACTCGTTAATTGCATATATTGAATGATAATTCAAATTCCATGGTATCTGCTTTTTCATAAATGGTTTTATAAGTCCCCAAATACTCGATTTATTAAAACCTATCAATATAATTTTAGCTCCGTCTGTTGCAATACGATCTATTTCTCTAACTAACTCATATGGATTTTGAACATAATCTAAAGTATGGACAATTATTATTAAATCATGTGAATTGTCACCAAAAGGCATTTTTTGTTGATTTTTAATATGATTTGACAGATTAAAATCATCAAAAAATATAAAACTTAAATGACTTTTGAATTGAAACTTTTTACTGAATTCAGATGGCCCTAAATATAAAACATTATTACCTTGAGAATAATCTCTTAAATTATGTATTTCTTCTAATATATATTTTTTAAAACCAGATCCAGGGGTTTTTTTATACCATTTTTCTAATTCTGTAAAATACGAAATTTCTCTTTTCATTCTAATATCAATATTAATTAAACAATTTTATCATTAGAAAACGAGAGCTTTGTTTGTTAGAATAAAATTGTTCGTTTATCATGAGATATACCTTAATTATATTATTTACCTTTATTATTACAAGCTGTTCACAGCCTATAAGC
Organism: uncultured Ectothiorhodospiraceae bacterium; assembly: GCA_964342835.1. Taxonomy (GTDB): domain Bacteria; phylum Pseudomonadota; class Gammaproteobacteria. The sequence goes on from CAYFGJ010000007.1 coordinate 14,501, forward strand.
TATAATAAACATCAAATTTTTAATAATTATTCAACATATTCTTGTAATACATCAAAGCTTTCTAAAAATTCATATTCAAATATATGGAATAAACTAAAAGATGGTTTTTGCTTAGAAACTACATACTCCAGTAGAATTGAAAGAGAAATTCGTTGGTTTACTAAAAATAAAAATTTTGTTTATAGATCTATCTCACGCTCGGAACCATATTTATATCATGTAGTCAAATCGCTACAAAAAAGAAACATGCCTTTGGAGTTAGCATTACTACCTATAGTAGAAAGTGGATATCAACCTTATGCTTATTCTCCATCCAGGGCTGCTGGTATATGGCAATTTATTCCTGCAACAGCAAAAGAATATGGTTTGAAAAAAAATTGGTGGTACGATGGCAGAAGAGACATCCTTGAGTCAACAAAAGCAGCAACACATTTTTTAACTGATATGCATAGACATTTTGATAAGGATTGGCTCCTTGCAGTTGCATCTTATAATACTGGAGCGGGAAAAGTTAGAAGATCTATGCGAAAAGCTAATCAAACTTTTGGTGCACCAAGTTTTTGGGATTTAAATTTACCAAGAGAAACAGAATTGTATGTTCCTAAATTATTGGCATTAAGAGAAATTATTTATAATCCTAGTGCTTATGGTTTTACTCTTCCAGTTATTCCTGACAAACCTACTACCGCAATCGTTAAAATAAATCATCCAATTGATTTTTATACATTATCTATAATAAGCGGTCTTGATGAAAAAACTTTATATACTTTAAACCCTGGGTTCAGTACTTGGTTTGTATTGCCAAGTATACAAAATAAAATACTTTTACCAATAAATAAAGTTAGCCAATTCAAAAAAAGATATAAAAAAATAGCTAAATTTTTATATGATCAAAAAGTTCATTTAATTGAAAAAGGAGATACTTTATCAAAAATTTCTAGAATGTATAACGTATCGATTAAATCTTTGCAAAAATATAACAATCTAAAATCAACAGTTATAATAGCAGGAAAAAAACTAAAAATACCAATTGATGTTGCAGTAACAAATAAAAGCCATATTACTGTCAATAATAAGAAATATTTACTTCTAAATAAGAATTTTGAATATAAACATACTGTAAAAAGATATGATAATTGGTATCGTATTGCAAAAACATATAATGTTAGATTAGATAGGCTTCTTAAATGGAATAAAGCAAAAAAATCTACGAAACTTAAAGTAGGTCAAAAAATAATTATAAAAATGAAAACTCCTATTTTATCTGAAACTAAAGATTATAAATTAAGATATGTAGTAGGAACTGGCGACACTACTGCTATGGTCTCATCAGGATTTGGTATTAGTAGAAATAAATTATTAAAATTAAATTCTATTAAAAACTCAAAATATCTTACAGCAGGTAAAAACTTAAAAATATATATAAAAAACTAGTTTTCTTCTTATAGTTTAGAAATATATCTATCTCCTCTATCACAAATTATAGTAACTATTGTTGCATTATTAACTTGTTCTGAAATTTGTTTTGCTATAAAAATATTAGCACCTGCAGATGGGCCACAAAATAATCCTTCTCTAGCCGACATATATTTGGCCATATTTTCAGCATCAATTTGATCTATATCAATAATCTCATCAACAATTGCATTTTCAAAAATTTTTGGCTGATATCCGTCTTTCCATCTACGTATCCCGGGTATTCTTGAGCCATCGGTTGGTTGAACGCCTATTATTTTTATTGCATCATTCTTTTCTTTTAAAAATCTTGATACACCTGTTATTGTTCCAGTTGTGCCCATTGCAGAAACAAAATGTGTAATAGAACCCTTTGTCTGTTCCCATATTTCTGGGCCTGTATTATCATAATGAGCTAAATAATTAGATGAATTGGAAAATTGATCTAGGACAAAACCTTTTTTCTCTTTTTCCATTTGTTTAGCTAAATCACGTGCTCCTTCCATGTCTTTCTCTTTATCAACTAGGATAACTTCAGCACCATATGCTTTCATAGTTTTAATACGTTCTACTGAAGCAGTTTCAGGCATTATTATAATTATTTTATAACCTTTAATCGTAGCAGCCATTGATAATGCTATTCCTGTATTACCACTTGTAGCTTCTATCAATACATCGCCTTTTTTAATTAATCTATTTTTTTCTGCATCATTAATCATTCTTAATGCTGGTCTATCTTTTACAGATCCACCTGGATTATTACCTTCTAATTTCGCAAAGATATTATTTTTATTTTCTGTTGAAATTTTTAATAATGGCGTATTGCCAATTAATTGTTCTAAAGTAAAATATTTCATTTTATTCTAAAATTACAACTGCAGCACTTGTTTCATTAGTATCTGTAATTGAAACGTGAGCAGTTTTTATATTCAAACTATTCAAAAATTGAAGATATTTTCTATTTGGTTTAAAAATAGGTTTTCCCAGAGCATCATGACTAATACTTAAAATCAAAGGTGATAACCCTTTTCTAAATAATCCAGTACCTGCTGCTTTTGAAAACGCTTCTTTTGTAGCAAAATGTTTTGCTAAATAACTAACTTTGAATTTTGTAGTCAAATATTCATGATACTCTTCTTTAGATAAGATCTTTTTAGCAAAGATATCTGAATACTTTTTATGAATCTTACGTATTCTATCGTTATTAACTAAATCTATACCAATTCCTTTTATCATTATCCTCTTATTATACTTATCATTTCTTTGATTGCATCCTTTAAACCAATGTATACAGATCTAGCTATAATTGAATGTCCAATATTTAATTCTTTAATATGAGGTAAATCGCAAATTAATCCTACATTTTCAATATTTAGACCATGCCCTGCATTTACAGATATATTATTTTGTGAAGCAAAGTGTGCTGCATTTTTAAGTTTTTCTAATTCATATGTTTTATTATTAGAATTTGCATAGGCTCCTGTATGGAGTTCAATAATTTTAGCCTCACAATTAATGGCTTTTTCAATTTGTTCGATATCAGGATCAATAAATATTGATGTTTGAATATTATTTTTATTAAGAATAATAATTGTTTCTTTCAAATAATTTAATTTTGATTTATTCATTTTTATCAAATCTAAACCACCTTCAGTAGTAATTTCCTCTCTTTTTTCTGGGACTAGACAACAAAAATTTGGTTTATTTTGCATTGCAACTGCAACCATTTCTTCGGTTAAAGCCATCTCTAAATTTAAAATCTGTGCTTTTGATCTAATATTTTTAACATCTATATCTTGTATATGTCTTCTATCTTCTCTTAAATGAATAGTAATTTGATCAGCCCCTGCTTCTTGAGCTATATCAACAGCTTTCAATAAATCTGGGTAGTCAGTGTTACGTGACTTTTTAATAAAGGCTATATGATCTATGTTGACACCTAATTTGATATGTTTTCTATTCATTGGTTTTATTTTTTTTAGTAATAACCTGAATTAAATTTTGAAATTTTACATCATATGATTGTCTGCCAAGCACTATATTTAATAATTCTTGACTCTCAAGATCAAGTAGTTCTAAAAATAATTCTTTTTCATTGTTAGTCAGATTATTATAATGTTTTTCAACAAAATAAGTTAATAGAATATCTAATTCACGCAACCCCTTCCTGCATCTCCATTTTAGTTTTGAAATTTGCATTATAGGTTTGATCTATAGCATTTTTTTGATTTCAGCTATAGCTTTAGCAGGATTAAGTGATTTAGGACATGTTTTTGTACAATTCATAATTGTATGACATCTAAATAGTTTAAATTTATCTGCCAATTCTGACAATCTCTCTTTTTTTGCCTTATCTCTAGTGTCAATTATCCATCTATATGCATGTAAAAGTGAAGCTGGACCTAAATATTTATCAGAATTCCACCAATAGCTAGGACAACTAGTAGAACAGCATGCGCATAAAACACATTCAATTAAGCCATCTAATTTACTTCTATCTTTTTGTGTTTGTTTATATTCTCTTTTTGGTTTTTCATCATTTTTTAACCAAGGTTTAATTGATTCGTATTGTTTATAGAAATTTTTCATATCAGGCACTAAGTCTTTTATAACTGGCAAATGAGGTAACGGATAGATCTTTAATCTATTTTCATCACTGATATTAGTAATACAAGCTAAAGTATTTGTGCCATTTATATTCATTGAACAAGAGCCACATATACCTTCTCTACAAGATCGTCTAAATGTTAGTGTAGGATCTACTTTGTTTTTTATATAAATAAGGACATCCAGTGCCATCGGACCAAAATTATCTTTATTTAAAATGTAAGTATCGATGGAAGGATTTGTTTTTTTATCTGGATTGTATCTATACACATCAACGCGTAATTTATTGTCACCTAGACTACAATCTGAAAATGTCTTTCCTTGTATTACAACTGAATTTTTAGGTAGTGTAAATTGCGCCATTATTTAATACGTCCTCGCTTTCAAAGGTATGCTATCAACATCAGAAGTTAGTGTATCAAGTTTTACAGGTTTATAATTAAATTTTTTATCCCCATTTTCATCAATCCAAACAAGTGTATGCTTTAACCAGTTTTCATCATCTCTATTAGGATAATCATCTCTTGCATGACTACCACGGCTTTCTTTTCTGTTGTAAGCTGAATGAAGAGTGGCTAACGATTGATAAATCAAATTGTTTAATTCTAATGATTCAACCAAATCTGTATTCCATATTAATGATTTGTCAGAAATTGAAATATTTTTAAATGATTTGAATACATCAGTCATTATAGATATTCCTGTCTGCAATGTACTTTCATCTCTATATACAGGTGCATATCTCTGCATTGTTCTTTGCATTTTATCTCTTAATTCTGCAGTAGATAAATCACCAGAAAAATATCTAATATCATCAAATTTTTGAATCAAATCATCTAAAGAATTGTTCTGTATAGATGGGTGGATATATTTTTTACTTTTTAATATCTCAGATGCTCTATCAGCTGCAGATCTTCCAAATACAATTAAATCTAATAAAGAGTTTGAGCCTAGTCTATTAGCTCCATGAACTGATACACATGCACACTCTCCAATCGCCATTAAACCTTCGACTGACGAATTATTATCACTATTTGATAGAATTTCTGTATTATA
>CAYFGJ010000008.1:0-19373 GCA_964342835.1 uncultured Ectothiorhodospiraceae bacterium
CAATAGAGCTAAAAGAAGGTTAGATGCTGAAGAAAAAATAAAAGTTTTTGCTGAAGAAAAAAATATATCATATGTAATCTTGCGCGTGCCTGGTATATATGGCCCAGATAGATTGCCAATAGACAAAATTAAAAAAAACATACCGCTTATTAAAATAGATGAAAGCCCTTTAACTAATTTAATTAATGTTAAAGACTTGGCAAGATTAGTAATAGCAACACAAACAAATAATTTAGAAAATGAAATTATTAATGTTAGTGACGGGAAGCCTATAAAAGTAACTAATTATTATTTAAAAATATGTAATGTAATGAATTTTGCTATACCAAATTTTATTTCAATAAATGAAGCAAAAAAGATCTTCGATGAAAAAAGGCTCTCTTTTTTGCTTGAATCAAGATCTCTAGACGTTACTAAGATGAAAAAATTATTGCCGGGTTGTATTAAATTTGAAAATCTAGAAACAGGAATTAAAGATTCTTTGAAATAGAGAATTATCTTTTTTCAGAATTTATCCAGGATATTAAACTTTTCCATTCTTCTCTATCTTGTGCAGTAGCAGCTTCGCCCATTTCAAAAACTCCAAGACCTCTTCTCGCGCAACTTATATAATTTGTATTATCTCTGAAAGCTGTTATATATGGAACTCCTTTTTCTCTAATCAAATAGTTATCTAATTCAAGAAAAATATTTGTGTTTGCTCGACAACGGTTTGCAACTAATCCAATTCTAATTTGTTTACGTATCACTGGTCCCATTGATTTTAAGTTACGTATAAATTCTCTAGCAGCCTCCATATCTATTGGCGACGGTAATACGGGCACAACAATTTTCTGTGCTTTTTTTATATAAGTTTCAAGTCTCGTTCCATGAACTGCGGCTGGTACATCAAAAACAACTATGACGTTTTCTTTTTTATGTCTTTTAACAGGTTTCTGGTAAGATGTGACACCCTTGATTTTTGCTTTGGATATTGGCCTCTTAGACAGCCATGTAAGACTAGATTTCTGTGGATCAAGGTCAACAAGAGTTGTATCAAAACCTTTATTCGCATAATACGCAGCTATATTTATAGCTATCGTTGTCTTCCCAGAACCGCCCTTAGAATTAATTACCATTACAGATTTCATTCTGAACACCCTTTTTATTCATCATAACAAAGTAACTAAATTAGTCTAGTTCATTATAACTCAAGCTCTGCAAGTACTGGCGCATGGTCAGAGGTTCTTGGTTCTTTTTTACACCAAGTTTTATAACGAGTATGCCTATCAATGCTTATTCTTGTGCAGGCATTTTGTATAGCTTCGTTTCCTAAAATTAGATCTATTCTATAACCTATATTATTATGAAAAGCTGCGCTTCGATAATCCCACCAACTAAAAGTTTTTGGGGGGTGTTGTTGGATTTTATCGCTTAAAAAGAGGTCGTAAAACCCCAAATCTAATAATGATTGGTATTTTTGTCGTTCTTTGGGAGAACATAAAATTTGTCCATCAGTGGCAACATGATCAAACGTATCTTCGTTTCTTGGTGCAATATTGAAATCACCCAAGATAATAATCTTTGAATAATTAGATTTTATTTTTTTAATATAATCATGCAAAGCATTTAACCACCGCATTTTATAATCAAATTTAGGGGTTCCAACATCCTGTCCATTTACGACATATAGATTAATGATTCTGATGTCGTTATATGTTGCAGCAATAGATCTTTTTTCATTTTCTTTTGTGGTTACAGGGTTTAATTCAATATCTTTAGGTTCTGTCTTTGATAGAATGGCAACACCATTATATGTTTTCTGTCCACAAAATATGCAACTATAGCCTAAATTTGAAAATATTTTTTCTGGGAATGATTCATCCTGGCTTTTAGTTTCTTGTAGAACAAGAACATCTGGGCTTGACTCAATCAGATATTGTTCTACTGCAAATTGTCTGACCTTGATAGAATTAATATTCCATGTAGCAATTAACATTCTTAAACATCGACTCTTGCTTTATAGAAATTTTCAACAACAAAGTTTTTTCTAGTTTCAGGGTCTGGTCCCATTAATCTTTCGTATACTTCTTCGTCTCCTGGGCCAAGGCTTAATTTCAGAAGGGATCTTGTTTGTGGGTTCATTGTTGTTTCTTCAAGCTGATTAGGGTTCATTTCTCCTAACCCTTTATAGCGTTGTAAGGTAAAACTAGATTTTGCCATACCCATCAAGTGGCTATGCATTTCTGCTAATGAAGTAAAACTAAAGTTATTTTTAGATTCATCTATAAGAGTATAAATTGAGTCGACGTATTTGTGTAAGCCAAGAGCCGCAATAGACTTATAAGCATCCGAACAGAAAAACTTATTGTGTAGCTCTTCTGCATTATTAGTGTTTTTTACCCCATTATGTGTTTTTATACAAATCACAGAAAAGGCTTTATCATCATCTTGTTCGTCAGAAACAGCTAAAGAATAAGACATATTAACTGGAATTCGTTCATTGATAAATTTTTGAAAACCATCTACCCAATCTTGCGTTTTCTTTTTATCTTGTAAGATTTTAATATCAACAGGCTTGTAAAGTGCAAGGTGCTTAATAATTTCTCTGTCGCGTTTTTTGGGGAAAGCTTTAAGTGACAGTTCCATTTCAGAGTAAGATTTTAATAAATCATAAAACTTCTGATCTGTTAGCTCTTTTTTATCAACTTCCAGTTTGCAAACTTTAGTAGATATTTTATTTATATATTCTGCAAACTCAGATTCATTTAATAAGTATTTTTCTGACTTGCCTTTTTTAACTTTATAGAGCGGCGGTTGTGCAATATAAATTTTTCCATCTTTTACAAGTTCCAACATTACAGTGCCAAACAGGGTTAACAGAAGTGTTCTTATATGAGCTCCATCAACATCTGCGTCTGTCATAATAATAACTTTTCCATAGTTTAGTTTTTCCGGATCATATGTTTCTGTTCCGATACCAATTGCTGATATAAGTGATGCAATTTCTGAAGACGAAATAAGCTTATGTTGTTGTGCTCTTTGCGCATTAAGAATTTTACCTTTTAACGGTAATATTGCTTGTGTTTTACGATCACGCGCTTGCTTAGCAGAGCCTCCAGCAGAATCACCTTCGACTATAAAAAGCTCATTAATTGTAAGGTCTTTTGATTGACAATCAGCTAATTTGCCAGGCAGGCTACCAATACCAAGAGGGTCTTTCTTTCTTATTAATTCACGTGCCTTGCGTGCTTCAATTCTGGCTGTTGCAGCTTGATAGATTTTTGCAATTAACGCTTTTGTTTCTTTTGGGTTTTCTTCTAGAAACTCAAATAGTTTTTTATTCAGTGAAGTTTCTACAATGCCCTTAACTTCCGAGGAAACAAGTTTGTCCTTTGTTTGTGACGAAAACTTAGGGTCAGACATTTTAACAGAAATGATAGATGTAAGTCCTTCTCTGCAGTCTTCTCCGGTTATATCTAATTTATCCTTATTATTTTGGATTTTTTTACTTATGTAATTACTAATCGTTCTTGTTAGTGAAGTACGAAAACCGGCTAAATGTGTCCCGCCGTCTTTTTGATATATATTGTTGGTAAAAGCGACTATATCTTCTTGATAAGATGATGTCCAAATCATAGCAATTTCGACAAGAACGTTTTTTGTTTCTGTTTTAAAATATATTGGGAGTTCATGAATAGGTGTTTTCTTTTTAATTAATTCTTTTAAATATTCTTTAATTCCTCCCTCATACTTATACGATTGTTCAACGCCTCTAATTTCATCAATGTAGTTAATTTTTATTCCACTGTTTAGATATGCTAATTCTTGGAAACGTTTCTTTAAAATTTCCGAATTAAAATCTGTCATTGTAAAAAATTTTTTACTTGGTTTGAATGTAACTTTAGTCCCAGTTTTCTCACATTTTCCATTGCTTTTTAACGGCCCTGTTGGCTTGCTGTCAAGATATTCTTGATGATAAGTTTTGTTGTTCTTGTATATATTAAGAATTAATTTTTCTGACAGCGCGTTCACGACCGACACTCCAACACCGTGTAATCCGCCTGATACTTTATATGAATTATCGTCAAATTTTCCACCTGCGTGTAATGTTGTAAGTATTACTTCTGCAGCAGATTTTTTTTCATCCTCATGGGTATCTACCGGAATTCCTCTTCCATTGTCTTCTACGCTAACAGACTGATCCTCATGAACAGTTACGGTTATTTCATCACAATGTCCTGCCAAAGCTTCATCAATTGAATTATCAACAACCTCAAATATCATTTGATGAAGGCCGCTACCATCATCTGTATCTCCAATGTACATTCCAGGACGCTTTTGTACAGCCTCTAATCCCTTTAAAACCTTTATGCTTGTTGAGTCGTAGTTTTTTTTAGCCAATTGTCTAATCCTCTGTTGTTTTGCTTATTTTCTGGTCCTTTATAGTAAATATGTCCACCTCAGGAAATTTCGAACAGATAAGCTTTAACTTATCCCTGTATAGATCTGGGGCAGTTAAAAAACATGTTGCTTTAGCCTGAATAAGTAATTTTATCACAAGCTTAAGGTTCAAATCATCAATTCCAAAAAATAAATCATCAATTAAGAGTATGGGTTTGTAGTTATGTTTCACGTGAAATACCTCGCACTGTGAAAGCATTAATATTAGGCTAGAAATAACAAGCGTTGACATGGATGCGTGTTTTTTCAGTTCGCCGTTATTAGAGAGAAATGATAGGTCAGCTTTATGTGGTCCATACCTTGTATAACCAAGAGCTTTATCTTGGACAAGGTTTTTATCAAGGGCCTCAGCTAATGCAATGTTAGATTCCCACCCCTGGTAAAAACCAATACAAATGTGTGTTAAATCTTGATGTATATCAAAGCCAAGAGTTTTAAGTTTTTCTATGTGGCACGCATATGTTTCTACCAATGTTGAACAATAGTTTTTTCTGAGGTCTGTGATTAAAACACCATGACTTATAAGCTGTTCAGTCCAATAATCAATTTCGGCAAATTTTTTTGACTTTAAAAGAAAGTTTCTTTGTTTTAAGCATTTTGTGTAATTTTGGTAGGTATTAAGTGATTCTGGTTTCACGTGAAACACGCCCCAGTCAATAAGATTTCTACGTAGCTCAGCAGGCTGATTTACAATATTTTCTGTTCCAAAACTTAATGAGATAGTGGGAAACAATGTGGATATTTTTTTAGCTCCAATGAGTTTTCCATTTATTCTTGCGATATTAGACGAATTTAACGACTTTTCAATGACTATTTGTAGATTTTCGGTACATTTAATAGCATTTATAGAGATTTTTACCCCTTTTTGTCCATATTTTATGTAATCTTCACTTACACTCTTTTTAAAGCTCTTAAGTGTGGAAGCAATTGACAGGGCTTCTAACAAAGTTGTTTTACCAGCATTATTGTTTCCAACAATTATGTTTACTTTTTTTTCTGGTGTTAGTGCGGCATAGCTGAAAGACCGCAAATTTGCGACTGCAAGAGATTTGATGATCACTTCACACTCTCATTGGCATGATTACATATTTGTTTTTTGGGGTTTCGTCTGTTGATGATATTAGGCAGCCGCCTTCAGAATTCTTAATTTGTATAAGCACATTGTCAGTTGAAATTACATCTATTGTCTCAAGCAAATATGATAAGTTAAATCCAATTTCAAGGTTTTCTCCTGTGTATTCACATGCAATTGAGGTTTTTCCTTTTCCTTGGTTCTGTTCTATATTTTTCGTTGAAGTTAATAAAAGCTCGTTAGCGGTGATTGTTAGTTTTACTCCTTTATATTTCTCATTTGCTACTTGTGACATTACGCTTAAATGTTGTTTAAATTCATTTTTTTCAACAAGCAGCTTGTTTGGTAATTCTTCCGGAAAGACTTTATTGTAATCTGGGAAAGAGCCTTCAATGAGTTTGCTCGTAATATCATGTCCTTCAACATTAAAGTGTATCTGCTTATTATCATAGCTAAATTCGATTAATTTCTGTGAAATGTCCTTAAATGTTGCTAAAATACGTTTAAGTTCCATAACACACTTTCTTGGTATTATACAATTGTTAGGGTTTGCTTCTGCGTGTTCTCCGGGGCATTTGCTCAATGCCAGCCTGTGTCCATCTGTTGACACAAATACGGTTTCGTTGTTTTTCTTTTCAAAAAACAGCCCATTTAAAAAATGCCTAGCGTCTTGGTATGCCATGCAAAAACTTGTTTCAGACAAACTGGTTAGTAGTTCGCCTGCTTTTATTTTACTGATCGCTTTGTCTTCTGTTGTTTGTGTCTGCATCACAGGGAAATCATTAGCCGGCAAAGAAGGTAGGACAAGTTCGCTCTTTCCTGCGGAAATAGTTGTTTTCTGATCTTCTATATCAAATGTAATTTCTTTGTGGTTAGATAGGGCTTGAACTATATCCAGAAGTTTTTTTGCAGGCAGCGTTGTTTTCACCCCATCTTCTGTTCTTGCCAACGGGTAAGTATTTTTAATTTGAACTTCCAGGTCAGTTCCAGTGAAATGCAAACCATTAATATCAGCTTCAATCAAGACATTAGAAAGCACAGGCATCGTCTGATTAACTTCAGATACACCTACTACATTTTTTAATACACGGACAAGCTCCTCTGGCTTATTGATAATAATAATCATATATATAAATTATATATTATTTTTATTAGATTTATATTAAAGCCGTGATTTTCTTTTAATTGATTGTCTTTGCTTGTTGGTTTGTTGTGTTTTTATAGTTGCTCTATGCGATGTTTGTAGTTGAAATAATGTGGATAAAAACATTGCTATGATACATTCACATGTTATCAAGACTTGGCTAACTAGTTATTAAGGATATGAAGTATATTTTTATAATCTTGGTCAAACGTTGACATGGTTGTTTTCGCTTGTTCTATTTTTTTACAAGCATGGATAACGGTTGTGTGGTCACGGCCACCAAAGCTATCGCCAATGGTAGGGAGACTATGGCGTGTCATTTCTTTAGACAAATACATGGCCATATGGCGCGGCAATGTAATTTTGCGATCTCTTTTTGTTGATAATATGTCACTTACTCTAATTTTATAATACTGAGCCACCACTTTTTGTATATGCTCAATGGTTATAATTCTTTCTTGGAGCGCAAGCAGATCTTTTAACGCATCTTTTACAAAATTTAGAGTTATTTCTTCCCTCTTAAAATGAGCTGTTGCAAAAACACGACGCAAACTTCCTTCTAGCTCACGAACATTAGAGTGTACATTTTTTGCTAAAAAGAACGCAACATCCTCAGGAACCTTTTGTTCTGATTGTTCTGCTTTGCTATGAATAATAGCAACCCTAGTTTCTAAATCAGGCGGATCTATTGAAACATTCATGCCCCAAACCAACCGTGATTTAAGCCGATCCTCCAAACCATCAATTTCTTTAGGATATTTATCACAGGTTAGAACAACTTGTTTTTTGTATTCAAACAAAGAGTTGAAAGTATGGAAAAACTCTTCTTGTGATCTTTCTTTACCTGCAAAAAACTGTATATCATCAAGCAGCAGCGCATCAGCAGAACGATAAATTTTTTTAAACTCTTCTATTTGGTTGTGCCTTAAAGCAGTTACCATGTTTTGTACAAATTTTTCAGAATGAAGATATATAACTTTTTTGCTTTGATCGTTTTTTAATATTTCATTTCCAATAGAATGGAGAAGATGCGTTTTTCCTAACCCAACACCGCCATATATATACAACGGATTGTATTGCCCAAGATTTGAAACCACAGAAAGACACGCGGCTTTTGCCAGTTGATTAGATTTTCCTTCAACAAAACTTTCAAACACCAGGTCGCCATTCAAGCTTGACCCAAATTGTTGTGATGAATATGCGGGAACCCCTTCAACCTCTTCTTTTTGAGCTGGTTTTGTTGACATCAAACTCAAGAGAACGCTACTTACTTGACTAGAGCTTTCTGAATCAACGGTTTTCTTTATAAGAGACATAAAATTTGTCTCAACAGACTCTTTTATAAACTTATTTGGTGCAATTACATTTAGGACACGATCTTGAATCGTTGCTTTAAGTGGCAGTATCCATGTTTTCATTTGTTTTTCTGACAGCACGTTAGTCATAGAGACTACGCACTTGTCCCACAGTGTTTGTTCTTTAGTCATGTTAATTTTCCGGCTGAGCTCTAATATCTCATAAAAAAAAACAAAATTATATATTGACAAAGAAATATATAATTTGCAGTATACAAACCTTAGAGAGAATTATGAAAAGAACTTTTCAACCAAGTAACTTAAAAAGAAAGAGAAAGCATGGCTTTCGCGCTAGAATGAAGACAGCGTCTGGCAGAGCTGTGTTAAATTCTCGAAGAGCGAAAGGCCGCGCAACACTTTGTCCGTAAATTCTTCCCCAAAAAAACAAAAAACTGCATTTAAAATTTCTAAAGACGTGATTTTAGAGTTTAAAAATCTAAATCAAAGCAAAGGAAAGTTTTTGAGAATAAACTATAAGAGAAACTTATTGAGTTATCCTAGGTTAGCAATACACTTGTCCAAGAAGAATATAGCTTTAGCTGTAAATAGAAATAAAATCAGACGCAAAATCAGACAAGATTTTAATATCACAAAGGAAAAATTCAAAAAATTTGATATTTTGGTATCTACTATTAAGAAATTGGATGCTGAAAATATTTCGATAAGTGATATTCTTATGCAAGAATGGTTAAAACTAAAAAAATTATTGTTGAAATAATTATAGGCCTCATAACAGTCTATAATAAATGCATATCACCCTACATGCCTGCAACTTGTAGACACATGCCTACATGCTCAGAATATGCAAAATTATCACTAAAAAAATACGGTCCAATTAAAGGACTCTGGCTATCAATATGTAGGCTGCTAAGATGCCAGCCATTAGGTACATCTGGATATGACCCAATACCTGAGGAAGAAAAAAGAAATCATGAACAATAGATTGTTTTTATATAGTGCTTTAATTTTTGTATTTATACTTCTAGTTGATGCTTGGGACCAAGATTACTCAGAACCAGAATCATATCAAACAGAATCTAAGAATACAGATATACCTGAAACAAAACAAAAAAACAAAGCCACTGCAGAAGTCCCCAGCAAAGAACAAACTATACTTGCAAAAAATTTATTAACCGTTACTACAAATACATTAAAAGTTAAAATTAACACCGAAGACGGATCTGTTGTTTACTCTGAATTGCTAAAATATCCTGTTAACCTTGGAGACAAAACAAAAAACATAAAGATATTTGATGTTTTTGATGACTACTATGTCGCGAAGTCTGGCGTCCAAGGCAAAAAAATAAAAATGCCAACCAATTTTATATCACAAAAACCAAATTATGATCTTGGTCAAGATGAAAACCTAAATGTAGAGATAATAACAAGAAATAATGATGATATTACATTTGTCAAAAACTATTTATTTTCTAAAAATTCTCACTTAATAAAAATCAGACAAACAATACAAAACAACACTAATAAACCTTTATTATTAAGACAATATAATACGCTTGAAAGAAAAAGAGCAGAAAGCGAGAACATAATGCTTTATACATATACGGGTGCAGCTTACTATGATGACGAGGACAAGTTTAATAAAATTGAATTTGATTCCATAGACGAAGAAGACTTTCTGAAGCGAACAAATAATGGCTGGATAAGTATGATACAACACTACTTCTTTTCGGCATGGATACCAGCAAACAACAACAGCGAAGAACAAACGACATATACAAGAAAATCTAGAGTTGATAATGAAGACACTTATATTATAGGAAGCGTTGGTGATTATTTTGAGTTAAAACCAAAGAAAAGCCACACCTTCGAAACAAATTTGTTTGTTGGCCCTAAGAACCAGGCAGAGATATCAGAAATTGCAACAGGCCTAGAATTAACTGTCGACTATGGCTCATTAACATTCTTGGCAGCACCACTTTTTTGGATTTTAGAGTTGTTATATTACATATTTGGTAATTGGGGTTGGGCAATTATTGCTCTTACATTTATCATCAAACTATTATTCTACAAACTTTCGGAGACAAGCTATAAATCTATGGCAAAAATGAAAAAGTTAAACCCAAGAATGCAAATACTTAAAGAAAGATATGCAGATGATAGAAAAAAATTCAGTGAAGCATTAATGCAAATGTACAAAGATGAAAAAGTAAATCCTTTAGGTGGTTGTTTGCCAATATTGATACAAATACCTGTATTTATCGCTTTGTATTGGGTTTTAATAGAAAGCGTAGAAATGAGACAGGCCCCATTTATAGCTTGGATTAAAGACTTGTCTAGCGCAGACCCTCTTTTTATATTGCCCGTTGCCATGGGGATAAGCATGTACATACAACAAAAACTAAACCCAGCGCCTACGGACGCGATG
This sequence comes from uncultured Ectothiorhodospiraceae bacterium, assembly GCA_964342835.1. GTDB lineage: Bacteria > Pseudomonadota > Gammaproteobacteria. The sequence goes on from CAYFGJ010000008.1 coordinate 10,401, forward strand.
CAACAAAAGATATTTATGGTATTGCCTTTTTTATTTACTTTTTTGTTTGCAACATTCCCATCTGGACTAGTCCTATATTGGTTAACCAACAACATACTTTCAATTGTTCAACAGTATGTAATAAACAAAAAAATAGTTAACTCATAGCTCTCATGAAATCTAACAACACCATAGCCGCAATATCAACTGCATATGGATTCTCTGGTATTGGAGTGATACGTATTTCTGGAGAGAATGTAAAGAAACTAATTAAGGAGTTTTTTAAAGAAACATTAAAACCTAGATATGCCCATGTTAAAAAAATTTATCATCAAAAAAAAATACTTGATGAAGTAATAGTAATATATTTTAAAAAACCAAATTCATATACCGGAGAAGACATGTGCGAAATACATTCACATGGCAACCCTGTTATATTAGAAACAATATTAGACATAATAACTCCAAAATATGCAAGACAAGCCAAACCTGGAGAATTTACAGAACGATCTTTTTTGAATGATAAGATTGATTTAATACAGGCCGAAGCAGTTTCTGATTTAATTTCTTCCTCAAACATAGAAGCAGCTAAATCAGCTGCAAACTCTCTTCAAGGAGAATTCTCTAAACAGATCCATTTTTTACAAGATATAATATTAGAATTTCGTTCTAAAATAGAATCTTCGATAGATTTCCCCGAAGATGAAATACCAAATTATGATAAAAAAATATTCGTTAATTATATTTTGAAATTAGAGAAAAACTTAAAATGTATTTTGGATGTTGCTACTTCAGGTTCCATATTAAATCAAAAAATTAGATATGTGATAGCAGGAAAGCCAAACGCTGGTAAATCATCGCTAATCAATTGTATATTGAATACAGAATCTTCAATAGTATCTTCGATACCTGGAACTACACGAGATTCAATTGATTATGAAGTAAAGATAGATAACTTTATCATCTCTATTACTGATACAGCGGGGTTGAGACTAACAGGTAATGTGATAGAAAAAAAAGGAATTGAAAGAACTAAAAAAGCTTTGTCTGCAGCAAATAGAATATTATATATTGTGGACGCAAAAAAAGGATTTACAAAATCTGATAAAAATTTAATACAGAAGTATAATATAAAAAACTATGACATAATTTATAACAAAATTGACTTGGTCAGCATAAAAGCGCATAGAAAAAAAACTAATAATCATTATGAAATATATTTATCTGCAATTAAGAGATCAGGACTGTCTGGTCTTAAAAAAACCATTTTAAACCATTACAAAAACACTAGTTTGAGTGAAAATGTGATGTTGGCAAGAAAAAGACATATAGAATGTATAGAAAAAAGCTTAGAGCACATAGCAACAGCTAAGAAACATCTACAAAATTATCATTTGGAATTTTTAGCAGAAGAAATCAGAATTGTTCACAAATATGTGTCTTCAGTCACTGGAGATGATACGATAACAGAAAAAACGCTCGAAAAAATTTTTTCTGATTTTTGTATAGGAAAATAATGTATGAAAAAATATGATGTTATTGTAATTGGTGGAGGACATGCTGGTTGTGAAGCTGCAGCAGCAGCTGCAAGAATGGGGTGTAAAACAGCATTAATCACAATGAAAACTGACTCTATCGGTCAGCTTAGCTGCAACCCAGCTGTTGGAGGCATAGGAAAATCACACTTAGCTAGAGAAGTTGATGCATTAGATGGATTAATAGCTATTACAGCAGACCAATCTTCATTGCAAAGAAGAGTGTTAAATTCAAGCAAAGGACAAGCTGTTCGAGCAACAAGGATACAAACCTGCAGAGATCATTATAGACTAAATATGCAAAAAACTTTGCAATCAATAGACGAACTAGATATTTGTCAGGCGACTATATCAAAAATCATGACTGCTAATAATAAAGCATCAGGGGTTGTTACAGACGCTGGAGAAAAAATATCTGCAAAATCTGTGGTCTTAACAGTAGGTACTTTTCTAGGAGGAAGGATACATATAGGTTCAAATTCTTTTTCTGCTGGAAGAGTTGGAGACAAAGCTTCTATAGAGCTCGAAAATTTTTTTAAAAATTATTCATTTAAAATTGGAAGATTAAAAACAGGTACACCGCCGAGAATAAAAACATCATCTATAAACTTCAATAAACTTGAAAAACAAGATAGTGATTATCATATGCCAAAGTTATCTTATTTATATGATCATTATGGAGTCAGCTGCGATGAAATAAAAAAAGTAGCATGTCATATAACATACACAAATGAAAAAACACATGATTTGATTAAAGAAAAGAAAAATGAATCACCGTTATACAATGGAGAAATTATTTCTAAAGGACCAAGATACTGTCCGTCAATTGAAGATAAAGTACATAGATTTGCTGATAAGAACCAACATCAAATTTTTTTAGAGCCAGAAACAATAAATAATTACGAAACATATCCTAATGGTATTTCTACAAGCTTATCAGAAAAAAATCAGCTAAAATTTTTGCAAACCATAAAAGGATTGGAATCTGCAATTATTACACAACCTGGTTATGCGATAGAATATAGCTATTTTGATCCACGTGAACTTCGTCCTACGCTTGAAACAAAAAAATTGGAAAATCTTTTTTTTGCAGGACAAATTAATGGAACAACTGGATATGAAGAAGCAGCAGCACAAGGAGTGTTGTCAGGTATAAATGCTGCATTAAAATCAAAAGAACAAGAAGCTTGGATTCCTACAAGAAAAGAATCTTATATGGGTGTGCTTGTTGATGATCTCTGTACACAAGGCGTTATAGAGCCATATAGAATGTTTACGAGCAGAGCAGAACATCGACTAAGGTTAAGAGAAGATAATGCAGATATTAGATTAACTGAGATTGGTTATAGACATGGCGTAGTATCAAAAAAAAGATATGAACTATTTTTAGATAAGATGGATAGAATTGAATCTGAAACAAAAAGATTGGAGGCCATCAACATAGACAAACACAGCAAAACATCTAAGCATCTGGAAAAAAATTTTGGACTAAAATTAAATAAAAAATCAAATATGAAAAATCTATTAAAAATGTCCACCATTACATACGAAGATATATCTAAGTTGCAATGTTTTGGCATTACAGCAAATTCAGATATAGGAAACGTTGTAGCAAACAACATTCGATATGAAGGCTATCTAAAGAGACAGGATGATGAGGCTGATTTTTTTAACAATGCTCAAACCCAAAAAATACCATCAGATTTTGATTATGAAAAAGTTAAAGGATTAACAATAGAAGCACTCGAAAAATTAAAAGAAATATCGCCAAACGATCTAGGACAAGCTAGCAGAATACCAGGAATAACTCCAGCCGCTATAACGCTATTAAAAATTGCTATAAAAAATTATTAACAGAAAGTCTTATTGTATGAAGAATTTATGATTGATCTTAGCCAGTCTACCAATGAATTGTTAGCAAAGCATATAAATTATATGGACCCTCTTCATCTAGATAATTATACATTATATGTGGATGCACTTTTTTCTTGGCAAAAAACTAACAATATTATTGGAACTAAAAATAAAGAGTATTTTATTAAAAGAGAAATACAAGATTGTTTGGTTATTAGAAATTTAATGCCAAATGGAACAATACTAGACGTCGGAACCGGCGGAGGTATACCAGGAATTATCTTTGCGATTTCAAATAGAAACAACAAGTATATTTTATTAGAGAGAAGCAGGAATTATCTTAATTTTTTGGAACAAATAAAAATTAGATTGGACCTAAATAACGTGAATTTAATTAATTGTGATTTTTTTGATTATAAGCCAGAAGAAAAAGTTGATGCTATTATACTGAAAAATTTTAGCAACAAGCAGATTTCAAATCTTAAGTATGCTGAAAAATTTATATTAATCAAAGAAACTATCTCTAAAAATATTGGTAAGAATATACCTTTTTTTATGATTACAGGCTCTAATTCATTACAATTATTGGATAATCCTTTAATTAAAAACGAGTATAGAAATAATGTTAATATAATAAAGATAGATACCCCATTTTTTAAAACTAATAGGTATTTAGTGGAGCATATTTCATGACAGAGATTCTTGCGGTGGTTAATCAAAAGGGCGGAGTTGGCAAAACAACAACATGCGTTAACCTTGCTTCTTGTTTAGGGAAAACCGACAGAAATGTTTTATTACTAGATATTGATCCACAATCTAATGCAACCAAAGGTTCGGGTATAAATCCACAAGAACTAAATGAGACAATTAATGATGTTTTATTAAATAATTTGGATATTGATGATTGCATTATTGACATAAAAGATTATAAATATTCATTGCTGCCCGCGAATCCAATGTTGACACAGTCTGAAGTGGAATTGCTCGCTGCAGATGATAAAGAGTTTGTATTATCTAATATTTTGAAACAACCATCACAAAAATTTGATTATGTATTGATAGATTGTCCGCCATCTTTAAATATTCTTACCGTAAACGCTTTAGTAGCATCAACTAGTGTTTTGATTCCTGTTCAGTGTGAATTCTACGCTCTACAGGGATTAAGCGAACTCAACAAAACCATTGAACAAATCAAGAAATCAGCAAATTCATCCATTGAGATCAAAGGTATCTTAAGAACTATGTTTGATTCGAGAAATAATCTGGCAGACGATGTAAGCAGACAATTAATTAAATTCTTCAAGGATAAGGTTTTCAAAACGATAATCCCTAGAAATATCAGGTTAGCGGAAGCACCTAGTCATGGGATGCCAATATTGAACTATGATTCTACCTCAAAAGGGGCATTTTCATATCTTTCACTAGCAGGTGAAATCATTAAACTTGAAAATAGTTGACTATACATAATTGATCTGAAGAGTTATATTATTAGTATGAGAAAAAGAAAGGCCTTAGGGTCTGGATTAGAAGCTCTACTAAGTACAACTTCAGAATCTGTACAAGATCAACCATCTTCAAAGTCTGGCCAGCAAATCAATGGCATAATAAATATACCGATCGATAAAATTTCTAGAAATCCATCACAGCCCCGTAAAAATTTTTCAGAAGAAGCATTGTCAGCTATGGGAGAGACAATAAAATTAGTAGGCCAGCTTCAACCTATAATTGTTAAAAAAACCAAAGATGGTTATGAATTAATTGCAGGAGAAAGACGATGGAGAGCAATGCAGACTATTCGTTCGGAGATGATACAAGCTGTAGTAATTGAATCAGACCAAAAACAATCAGCAATCAAAGCCATAGTTGAGAACGTTCAACGTGAACAATTAAATGCTATAGAAGAATGTGAAGCATTAAACAAGTTGTACTCAGAATATGGAATGAATCATGACGATATTGCAAAATTTGTTGGTAAGTCAAGATCTCATATTACAAATATTATGAGACTGAATTCGTTGTCTGAATTCGTTAAATCTAAATTAATGCAAGGATTAATAGAAATGGGTCATGCACGATCTGTTTTAACATTATCACATAAAGAGCAAGAGCAGCTAATAAGATCTGCCATAGCAAAAAAAATGTCAGTCAGGCAAATTGAGAAAATAGCTCAAAGCAAACAATTTGATCATGTCCATAATATTGTGAAAAAAACCAAAAATCCTGATACAGCATTTCTAGAGAGGGAGCTAACAGATATACTGGGAGCGAAGACCAAAATTACTGCATCAGCTAAAGGCAAAGGTACTATCAATATAAGGTTTACTAGTATTGATGAGTTACAAGGCATCATAAAAAAGATCAAAAAATAGTAATATTAATTATTAATAAACAGAAACATATAAATTGAATCCATTTCAATTGTCTTTTATACTTACATGAGCCTTTAAGGCTAAGGTTTTTTGCTCGTGGTGAACGTCTAAACGTGTTAAGAGTAATACAGTATCAAGCGTTAATATCATTTGGTGTAGCGCTTGTTTTTATGAACTTAGGTTCAGCAAATATCTGGCCATCGTTGTATGGTGGTCTAATATCTGTGCTAAATACATTACTTCTAGCTAGAGGCGTTGACAATGCAGCTGAAGCTGCTAAAGAGCAACAAAAAGGAAGAAGCGCCTGGCTACTATTTAAAAGTTTGTTCTTAAGAATGGCTTTAATATTAATTGGTTTTTACATAGGAATAGTTAATCTTAAATTTGAACCTATTGAAATATTAGTAGCTTTTGCATTAGCTCAAATAGGTTATGTCTTCTTCAAAACCAAGTACATATATTAATTACGAGAGAAGTAAAATATGGATACAGGACCAGCAACAGATAACCCGGTAGGATATATTTCTCATCATTTACAGCCTCTATCAACTGGAAGTGGTTTCTGGACATTTCATATCGATACAATGTTTTTTAGTATGCTGATTGCTGTATTTGTAATGTTTTTAAGTTATAAAGTAGGTAGAAATATTACAGCATCAGAACCAAAGGGATTACAAAATGTTTTAGAAACTCTAATTGAGTTTGTAAACAATTTGGTAAAAGAGGCATTTCCAAAACCAAATAAAATTGTTGGGCCACTTGGATTGACTATTTTTTTATGGGTGTTTCTAATGAATGCAATGGATTTGATTCCTGTGGATTTACTTCCGAAAATAGCCAGTATTATGGGCATACATTATTTGAAGGTTGTGCCAACCGCAGATCCACATACAACGTTTGCACTTTCTTTGACTGTTTTTGTTTTATGTATATATTACAATATAAAAATCAAAGGATCTGTTGGTTATTTTAAATCCTTCTTAGTGCATCCTTTTGGAATATATCTTGCGCCAATAAACTTTATATTGACACTAGTAGAAGAATTGGCGAAACCACTTAGTCTGGCACTGAGATTGTTTGGTAATATGTTTACGGGGGAACTTGTTTTTTTACTTATTGCGCTTTTACCTTGGTATTTTATTCCTATTCCGGGGACATTGTGGGCAATATTTCATATTCTTGTAATTACATTACAGGCTTTTATATTTATGGTGTTAACTATAATGTATATTAGTTTAGCATCAGAGGAATCACATTAATTTTTTAAAGAGGTTATTATGGAAAACACACTTACACCTGAGATGATAACGCAAATTTATTCATCTACTAGCTTAGGAGTATCAATAATGCTCGCTGCAGCGGGATTTGGTTCTGCTATTGGCTGGGGACTTATATGTATGAAATATATAGAAGGTATTGCTAGGCAACCAGAAATGCTTCCAGCTCTGAGAATTCAAATGTTTATTACAGCTGGATTAATGGAATCATTTCCTTTTATTGTGTTGGCTTTTGCGATGTTTTTTGTTTTTGCCAATCCATTTATTGGAGCTGCTAAAGCAGCTATTGGCGCCTAGAAAAGGAGTACACAAGATATGAATGTAACTGCAACATTATTTGGTCAGATGATTACATTTGTCATCTTTGTTTGGTTTATTAAGGCTTTTTTGTGGGAGCCACTTACCACTGCCATGGAAGAGAGATCTAAAAAGATTGCAGATGGCCTGGCGTCGGCAGAGCTTGGTAAGAAAAAAATGGCTGAAGCAGCTACAGAATATGAGAAAACATTAAAAGAAGCTAAGGATAAAGCATCCGATGTTTTAAACCAGGCTCAACAACAATCAAGCACAATTATTGATGAAGCTAGAAGCAAAGCTAAACTAGAGGCTAATAAAATACTAGAATCTGCAAAACAGCAAATAGATCAAGAAACAAACATTGCTAAAGAAAGTTTGCGAAGAGAATTATCTACTATTTCTTTAGAATGTGCAGAAAAAATTATAGATAAGGAAATTGATAAGAATAAGCATAATGAAATTATAGAAAAGGCACTGAAGAGTTTATAATGACAGATAATTATACATATGCAAGACCCTATGCAGAAGCAGCATTTAAAACTGCTGATGCAGACAAGACTGTTGCAGATTGGAAAAATGATTTGGAAACACTTTCATATGTCACTGATAGACAAGATATTAAAGCTTTATTATCTAATCCAAAAGTAAGCCAATCTAAATCAATTGAATTTCTTATGAGCTTTTTAAAAGATAAAAAAAATTCAAAAATGATTAATTTTTTAAATAACCTTTTTGCTAACAAAAGAATATTTTACCTAAAAGAAATATATGAACTATATGACAAAATATCATCTGCCTCGAAAAATATATCGGTTGCTGAGATAGAAACTTCATATGAGTTGACACCCAAACAGAAAGATTCTATTAAGAATTTTTTAAATAAAAAGTTTCAAAACAAGATAATTGTACAAGAATTAATTAATAAAAATTTGCTAGGTGGTGTAAAAATAAAAATTGATGATGAGGTTATTGATTTTAGTATAAAAAATAAACTAGAACAAATGAAACAAGAATTAATAAAATAAACAGGAAATTAAGATGACTATAAATCCTACAGAGATAAGCGATTTAATAAAAGAAAAAATAAAGAAGTTTGATATCAGTTCCGATATACATAACGAAGGAACTGTTATCACATTAACAGATGGTATAGCAAGAATATATGGTATTACCGAGGCTTTGCAGGGAGAAATGTTAGAATTCCCTAATAAAACTTATGGGATGGCATTGAATCTTGAAAGAGATTCTGTTGGTGCTGTAATTTTAGGGGACTACAAGCATATATCTGAGGGTGATACTGTTAAATGTACAGGAAGAATTTTGGAAGTTCCTGTTGGAGATGAGTTGTTAGGCAGAGTTGTAAATTCATTGGGGGAACCCATTGATAATAATGGAGATATTAAAACAACAAAATCCTCTCCTATAGAAAAAATAGCACCCGGTGTTATAGAAAGAAAATCTGTTGATCAACCTGTACAAACCGGATTAAAGTCAATTGATTCAATGGTTCCAATAGGTAGAGGGCAAAGAGAGTTAATTATTGGAGATAGACAAACAGGCAAAACTGCTGTGGCTATTGATGCAATCATAAATCAAAAAGATACTGGCATAAAATGTATATATGTTGCCATAGGACAAAAAGCATCTTCAATTGCAGCAGTT
>CAYFGJ010000009.1:0-19157 GCA_964342835.1 uncultured Ectothiorhodospiraceae bacterium
CAATACTTGGAAGGTTAGCTTCTAAAGTAGCACATATATTAAAAGGTAAACATAAACCAACATATTTGCCTTATGTTGATAATGGAGACTACATAATTGTCATAAATGCAGAGAAGGTTCAAGTGACAGGAAATAAATTGGATAACAAGGTTTATCATAAACATACGGGTTATATAGGTAATATGAAATCATCAAGTTTGAATTATATGCTTAAAAAAAACCCATCATTCGTTATAATGAATGCTGTTAAAGGAATGTTACCTAAAAATTCATTAGGTAGAAATATGTTAAAGAAATTAAAAATATATAATGATAGTCAGCATTCACATGCTGCTCAAAAGCCCAAGAATTTAAATATATAATGTATAAATCATACGGAACAGGAAGAAGAAAGACATCAAGCGCAAGAGTTTATCTGAATAATGGTACTGGTGAAATAAAAATTAATTCTAAATTATTAAATGATTTTGTAAAATCTGAAACACTAAGATCTAACATATTAGCTCCATTAATTATTACAAAAATGGAAAAAAAAGTAGACCTAGTAATTAATGTTAATGGTGGAGGGCCTGGTGGACAGGTTGGTGCAATAATACACGGATTAACACGTGCGCTTATAAAATATCAAAATGATTTATTACCTATTCTTCGTAGAGAAGGCTATGTTACTCGTGATGATAGAAAAGTTGAACGTAAAAAAGTTGGTTTAAGAAAAGCAAGAAAAGCTACTCAGTTTTCTAAACGTTAACATCAATAATATCTATATCATTATCAGTACTGATAAGAACTTTATCAGCAGGCCTTAATGCAAATACACCGTTAGTAACAACACCAGCAATATTATTTATCAAATTTTCTAATTTTATAGGTTCATTAATATCAAGGTTATAAACATCTATTATTGGATTTTTATTATCTGTTAGAAAATTGGTTCTGTATACTGGTCTACCACCAATTTTTACTAGTTGTAGTGATACATAACTTTGAGCAATTTTAATAGTTTCGATTGGAAGTGGGAATGTACCTAATTTTTTTACTAGTTTGGATTCATCAATTATACATATAAATTTTTCTGATGCTGCTGCTAGAATTTTTTCTTTCGTAAGTGCACCACCACCACCTTTTATTAGTTGACCATATTTATTAGATTCATCAGCACCATCAATATAAATTGGGAGTTTACCAACATCCTTTAATTCTAATATTTTAAATTTTTTTTCTAATAATAATTGAGTGCTTTCATTTGAACTTGATACAACACCATCAATCTTATTTTTAACCTTATCTAATAATTTTATCAACTCATTAACAGTACTTCCTGTTCCTATACCAACAACTTGCCCAGATTCAATATAATCTAGAGCAGCTTCTGCTACTTTACGTTTTTTTTCATCTTGGTTCATGTAATGGAGAAATTAATATCGTTTTATATTATTATATGCTGTTATTATACATAATGAGAAGAAAATTTATGAAAGATAGCCCTATAAATCGTTGTTTTAAGAAGATTCTTGATGCTGACTTATATGATATAGCGATTAAGTCTCCACTAGATTATGCAAGAAATATCTCAAAAAAATTAAGAAATGATATATATCTTAAGCGTGAGGATTTACAGCCAGTATTTTCTTTCAAACTTAGGGGTGCCTATAATAAAATACGTAGCTTAAAATCAAAAAAATCCATTAAAAAATTAATTGCAGCATCTGCGGGTAATCATGCTCAAGGAGTAGCATTATCTGGCAAGAAACTGTCTATTCCTGTTTGTATTGTAATGCCAAAAACAACACCACAAATCAAAATTAATGCCGTAAGTGCTCTTAATGCTGAAGTAATATTACATGGCGATACTTATGATGACGCATATACATATGCACAAAAGATTTCAAAGAAGAAAGACTATCAGTTTATACATCCTTACGATGATATAGATGTAATTGCTGGGCAAGGAACTATAGCTAAGGAAATTTTTGAACAAATTAATAAAAAACCTGATTATATATTTGTGCCTGTTGGTGGCGGAGGACTTCTTGCTGGTATTTCAGTTTATACTAAAAAAGTTAGCCCTAAGACTAAAATAGTATCTGTTGAACCATATGATTCAGATTGTTTTTATAAAGCCTATAAAGCTAAAAAAAGAGTAAAATTAAAAACAGTAGGTATTTTTACTGATGGTGTTGCTGTCAAACAAATTGGGTCTCAAACATTTAAACTATCTAGGAATCTAGTTGATCAATGTATATTAGTAACCACTGATGAAATTTGTGCTGGCATAAAAGATTTATATGAAGAAACCAGAACTATTGCTGAACCAGCAGGCGCATTGTCCATTGCTGGTATAAAGAAATTTATTAAAACCAATAAATCAAAAGGAAAAACTTTCATATCAATTTTTTGTGGCGCAAATATGAATTTTGATCGTTTGAGACATGTATCTGAACGCGCAGAAACAGGTGAATTAAATGAAATGTTGGTTGGTGTAACAATACCAGAAACACCAGGTAGTTTTAAAAAGTTCTGTTCCTTAATTGGAAAACGCTCTATTACAGAGTTCAATTACAGATATTCTCATCAGAAAGATGCTCAAGTTTTTGCGGGCATTAAATTATCTAAAGGAAAAGAAGAAAAGGACTCTGTTTTAAATATACTCAAAAAAAATAAATATAAAGTTATAGATTTTACTGATAATGAAATGGCTAAATTACATATTCGTTATATGGTTGGTGGCGTATGTAAATCCATAAATAATGAGAAAATCTTTAGATTTATTTTTCCAGAGAAGCCAGGAGAATTATTATCATTTCTGAATGCCCTTGGTAGTCGATGGAATATTAGTTTGTTTCATTATAGGAATCATGGTGCTGATTTTGGGAGAGTACTTGTAGGATTACAAATTGATAACAAAGATAAATCTTTCCTTCTCAGGCACCTTAATAGTCTAAATTACGAATTTTCTGAAGAAACAATGAACAATGCTTATAAATTGTTTTTAAGTTAAAAAAAAGGCCCTTTTCAGGGCCTTTATGTGTCCATTTGAACAACAGAAGTATTACATTTTAAAAAAAGTAACTAATTACTTTCTTCTTGATGCTTTTCTTCTTGTTTTTCTACGTCTTGTAGTTTTTTTAGCTACTTTTTTCTTAGCTTTACGTCTAGTTTTTTTACGAGTCGCTTTTTTCTTAGAAGTTTTTCTTCTAGCTTTTTTACGAGTCGCTTTTTTCTTAGCTTTACGTCTAGCTTTTTTACGAGTAGTGGTTACTTTTTTTCTAGCTACTTTACGTCTAGCTTTTTTACGAGTCGCTTTCTTTTTAGAAGCTTTTCTTCTCGTAGCTTTACGCTTAGTTACTTTAGTTTTCTTTTTAGCAACCTTTCTTCTTTTCTTCGCTACCATACTGTTGTCCTCCGCAGTTATTGGTGGTTAATTTGAGTTTATTGAGTTAAATTATAAAAAACAAGTTATTTTTTAAGTTTTTTTATATAAATTTTATAATTATTTAAAAATAATTCATTTTAAATAAAAATATTGCAAAAAATTGTTTAAAAAAGTTTTTTTATTCTATTTTTAAAATAAAATTCCATTCAATTTTGCTTATTTTAGTTATAGATAATCTATTTCCACGTTGTACTACCTTCATAGTATCTAATTTTTTATGTGATTTTAGTTCTGTTAATGTTATTGGTCTTTTTAAATGTCTTATATACTTAACATCAACCATAAACCATCTGGGATTTTCTTTATTACTTTTAGGATCATAATATTTTGCTTTTTTATCATAAGCAGTATGATCTGGATAAGACTCTTTATATATTTTCATTAATCCGTATATACCTGGATCTTCACAATTAGAATGATAAAAGAATGCTAAATCATTCTTTTTCATTTCATCTCTTATCATATTACGGACTTGATAGTTCCTGATTCCATACCAATCACAAATTTTATCTTTTTTAAGATCATCTATACTGTAATCATCTGGTTCATTTTTCATCAACCAATAATTCAACTTTCATCCCCTGTCGTATCTATGTAATCTTGTAGTTTTGAGATTTCATCGGATACTATTTCAAGATCCTTTATTTCGGTTTTTTGTTTTAAAAATTGACTAACTATTTTTAATGATGTTAGAACTAGAATCTTGTCAGTTGTAAAACTGGTGTTAGTTGATTTTGTATTTTCTATCTCATCATTTAGATATTTAATAGAATCCTTTAAAATATCAATTTCATCTTTATTGCATTTAATTTTATATTCTTGATCTAGAACAGATATTTGTAATTCTTCTTTTACCATTGATTAAGTCTCTAAATTTTTTATTCTATCTAGTATAGAAATTATCTGTTCTTTAGCCATTTCATTTTTCTTTATTAATTCTGATTTCTCAGAAACCAAAGCCTGTTGTTGATTTTTTAATAAAGAATTTTCTAATTTTATTTTGTCCATTGATTTCTTTGCATTCTCAAGGGTCATTTTTAAGTTTTCTAGCTGTTCTATTATTTTTGACATCTTATTAATATAAAATCCATCTGATCTTTGGTCAATATATATAATGTATTTTAAGCTTTTATTTATTAAACTAATAAAGTTATATATAAAATATGAATGGGCAAATTTACAAAAAAAGAAGAGATTTACTGTGTAAGTCAATTCAGGATAACTCAATTGTTATTATGCAATCTCAAAAAGAGAAAATTCGTAATAATGATGTAAACTATGCTTATCGTCAGTGTAGCAATTTCTTTTACTTAACTGGCTATAATGAACCGTCAACAATATTGCTACTAAAAAAATCACGCGGTAAAATAATAAGTTATTTTTATTCAAGAAAACCAAATAAACTGGCAACACTATGGACAGGTACTGTTGATAGTGCCAATAAACTTAAAAAACAATTACTAGTAGACAAATGCCAATATTTAGATAAATTTGATAAAGACATTTCTTCATTTCTCGAAAATTCTCAAAATATTTACTATTCTTATTCAGATGATTCTGATATTAAAAAAATTATAGAGAAAAATGTTTCAGATATAGAGAAAAAATATAGGAAAGGAATTAACTGTCCAACTAATTTTATTTCTTTGAAAAAGATATTGCATTCTATGCGTATTATAAAATCTAAACAAGAAATCTCAGCAATTAAAAATGCTTGTAAAATATCTGTTAATGCTCATAAAAGGCTGATGAAAAAATGCAGACCAATGATGTATGAGTATGAGATACACGCTGAACTACTTCATGAATTTATTAAATCTAAATCTAATGAGGCATACCCTTCCATTGTGGCAGGAGGCAAGAATGCTTGTATATTACATTATACTGACAATCAATCAATTTTAAGAAATGGTGACCTATTACTTGTGGATGCTGCAGCTGAGTATGAGAATTATGCATCAGATATAACCAGAACTATACCTATTAATGGCAAATTTACAAAACATCAAAAAATTATTTATGAAATAGTATTAAAAGCACAAAAAAATGCAATTAAAAAATGTTTGATTGGAAACTCTTTATATGATGTTCATACTGAAGCTATTAAGACTATAACAAAAGGATTGATAGAAATAGGATTTATTAAAAATAGACTTCCGAAAGCAATACAAGAACAAGAATACAAAAAATTTTATATGCATAATACAGGTCATTGGCTTGGATTAGATGTACATGACCCATGTGAATACAAAGAAAATGGAAAATTCATAAAATTAAAAGAAGGAATGATTTTTACTGTAGAGCCAGGTATATATGTAAGAAAGTTGAAGGGTATATCATCAAAATTTCATGGTATTGGAATTAGAATTGAAGATGATATTTTAATTACTAGAACAGGACCAAAAATCTTGACTTCTGAACTCCCTAAAGAAATTACTGATATTGAAAAAATTATGAAAAATGATTAATAATATAGAAAATTATGATTTTATTATTGTCGGAGGAGGTCTAGTTGGATCGATTGCAGCTCTTACGTTATCCGAAAAAAATTATAAATGTTGTCTGATTGAAAAAAAAGGATTTGATAATAATAGTAAAAATAAATCTACATTTAACCCTATATCACTAAATTACAGATCTATCTTAATACTAAAAAAATATAAGTTGTGGAATTCTGAAAAAATGATTTCCAATAATATTGATAATTTAATTTTAAAATGTCATAACAATTTAAATAAATTATCCTTGTCTTCTAGATCTTTAAATTTGTCTACATTAGGATATGTTATTGATAGAGATTGTTTTACTTATTTTATCCAAAATAAATGCAAACAATCAAAAAAAATTACATGTTATGATTCAAGCACAATAGAAGATATTACATCTAACTCTCAAAATATATTTAATATTGATTTGAAGTATAAAGAAGTTATAAAGAAAATTTCATCACCTTTTATTATAGCTTCTGATGGACATCCATCATTTATTGCTAATCGCATGGGTTTTGAGACTACACATATAGATTATAATCAAACTTCATATATATTTAATTGCCAAGCTGATTTTAAAAATAATTCTGCTGTACAGATTATCAATGAAGATGGTTCTTTTGCACACATACCTTTTACTGATAATGAAACGAATCTTATTTTAACTATAAATAATGATAAAAAATACAAATATTTTATTAGTAATGATGAACTGAATAAAGATCTGATACATAAACTTTTCAAACCCTATCTAGCAAATATTTCATTATCAAAATTAATTATTAACTATGAAATGAAAACTATAAGGTCGAATGAAATATTTTATAAAAATGTCCTTCTCTTAGGAAATTCTTCACAATTACTTCATCCTGTTGGAGCGCAAGGTTTTAATCTAGCATTAAGAAATATTGAAACTCTTATTGATAAATTATCATCTCAACATAACGATAAAAATATTCTTTTGAAAAACATATTTGATGACATAGCGAATACTCTTAATATCGATAGACAAAATACTTTTGATTATATAGATTTTTCAACCAAAATTATTTGCAGCGATAGAATTCTTTCTAAATTCACAACATCAGTATTTATGCAAATTTTAAAATCATCTACAAACGTCCAAAAATCTTTCTTAAGTAAAATATTAGGATTGAATGATATTAAATATTTAACTCTCAAAAATGAATTTTAATAAAATAGCTATTGTTGGATCAGGCATCTTAGGTATGATGACTGCGCATGTATTATCTCGTTATTGTAAAGAGGTTTTTTTATTTGAAGATCAAGATAATTCTGCAATTAAGAGAAAAAAAAGAAGAGTTTTTGCAGTAAATCTTTTATCTGAATATATGTTTCAAAAGCATAAAATTTGGATGAATTTAGATCAGTCTTTGATTAATCCATTTGATAGAATTGCAGTTTTTGATACATATAGTTCGAGTACTATAGATTTTAATTCAACTGATATATCACACGATAGACTTGGCCACATAATAGATGAATCAAATTTAGTGAGTCAATTAAATGATCAAATCAAAAAAAATACCTCTATAAATATATTGAAAAAATATAAAATTCATACTATTAGTTCGAATAATAAAAATGCACAAATAAATGAAGACAAAAAATTAACATTTGATCTCTTAATTAACACCAGTAAAAATTTAGATTGTATATATTCTGATAAATTATTTATCAGAAAAATACAAGATTACAATCAAACAGCATATTGTTTCAATATTGAGGTATTAAAAGATTTTTATAATATAGCTTTCCAAAGATTTGATAGAGATGAGATATATGGTCTTTTACCAGTTAATAAAAATAATTTTAATTTAATTTGGTCTATGTCAAATAATAATTTTACAAAAATCAAAAAATTAGATGATTTGTTATTAAAAGATCATATCTCAGATAGTCTTTTCCCGCTAATTGGAGAAATAAAATCTATTTCAGATCCTATATCATTCCCACTAAAAAATATTGTCATCAATAAATACGCACAAAATAAAATAATGTTGCTTGGTGATGCTGCACATGTATTACATCCTATGGCTGGACTTGGTATGAATATAGGTATACAAGATTTGTTTTTTTTAGAATATGCCATTGAAAATTTAAAGGATATAAATGATATAATACGTTTCTATTCAAAAAATGGACATATTAGTAGTTTCAAATTTAATCAAACAATCAATATCCTTAAAAGTTTCTATTCAACAAATGTCTTTCCTAAAATAATAAAAAAATTATCTTTTAAAATCTTCAATAATAGTAAAATTATAAAATCTCATACAATTCGAGAAGCAACAGGTATAAATATTTTAGAAGCTAATTTAGGCAGTAATTATACTAAAACTTACTATCAACATAACAATACTAAGCGATGATTTTAGAAATTTAGTGTTAACTAAATGAGTAAGAGTTGCTCCAAAATAAGAAAATAAAATACTTGAAAAAGCTACAATTATAAAACTATCAAAATGTATAAAATTTTCTATATAAACATTATTTGAATTTAAATAACTATTTATAACTATAGTTGTTATTACACCAAGAATTGATATTGGTATAGCACAAGCTGATGAAGTGCCAATACTTGATTTAGTTGATAAGCCGTTATACCTAAAATAAGGTATTGTCAGAGTTCCTCCTCCTATACCTAGAATTGAACTAAAAAAACCAACAAACAAAGAATATAATTTTATAAAATGAAATTTATTTTTTTTAATTTGTATTTTATTTTCTTTATCAAAAAATATATATATTGAAATCAAAATTAAGAAATAACCATAAAAAAACTTAACATACATACTACTAATAGAGCTTATTAAAATAATTCCAATCATTGAACCTATAGATAATCCTATTATCATTTTTTTAAAAAAAGACCATTCAATTAAATTATTTTTATTATGTTTGATAGTTGCAAAAAGACTAGATATAGAAACACATGCTAGTGATGTACATATTGCTGTTTGCATAATATAAATATTATTAATTTCAAAAAATGTAAATATAAAAAATAAACAAGGAACAAAAATGATACCACCACCGAGCCCAAGAAGCCCTCCCACGAATCCACCAATTGATCCTGTCAAAAAATATAATGTATAAATATCCATAAGATTAAGAAGCCAAAAACAGTATAATATAGTTTCAAAATTAAATAATTATGGCATACTATATGAAATTAAAATTATAATATAAATCTCGTTATTTTAAACTTTTAATAGGAAAATCAAATGTCAGGATATCACTTTTTATTTGTACCAGGACCATCTAATGTGCCTGCAGCCGTACAACAGGCAATACATTGCCCAATGGAAGATCATAGAAATCCAAATATACCGGATTTAATACAACCCATATTAGAAGACTTGAAAAAAGTTTTATTAACTAAGAACGGAAAAACAGTTTTTTTTCCATCATCTGGAACTGGATGTTGGGAAGCAGCTTTGCAAAGTACTTTAAATATTGGTGATAAAGTACTTGGTGCGAGTTTTGGGCAATTCAGTATGCTTTGGCTAGATATGTGTGCAAGGCTTAAATTTAAACCCATAATTATGGAAGAAGAATGGGGAACAGGAGCAAATCTAGATAATTATCATAAACATTTATCAGAAGATAAAGATCATTCAATTAAGGCAGTTTTAGTTTGTCAGAATGAAACAGCAACTGGAGTCAAAAGTGATGTGGCTGGTGTGCGTAAAATACTTGATGACTTAAATCATCCTGCATTATTAATGGTTGATGGAGTAAGTTCTGTAGCCAGTTATGAATTTAGAATGGATGATTGGGGTGTAGACTGTGTTGTTAGTGGATCTCAAAAAGGTTTTATGATGCCTGCTGGTCTTGGGATATTAGGCGTAAGTGAAAAAGCAATAGAAACAATGAAAAATTCAACTTATCCAACTTGCTATTTTGATGTAGCAGATATGATTGAAAAAACATCAGGTGGCTTTTTACCTTATACTCCTCCAATAAATTTATTAAGAGGATTTAGAGTAGCTTTAGATATAATTTTTGATGAAGGATTGGAGAATATATGGAAAAGACATCATCGATTAGCTGAAGGTACCCGTAGAGCAATTATAGATGGATGGGGATTGAATTTATGTGCGAAAGAAGAGAAATGGTATTCTGATACAGTATCAGCAATAGTTGTTCCTGAAGGACAAGATGCTAAACCAGTTATAAGTACTGCATTCCATAAATATAATCTAGCGCTAGGTGCTGGCTTATCTAAAGTTGCTGGAAAAGTTTTTAGAATAGGACATTTAGGTGATTTAAATGAATGTATGTTATTTGGTGCAATTTCAGGTGCAGAGATGGCAATGATAGATAATGGGATTAAGGTTGAGCCAGGAAGTGGAGCAGCCGCAGCTTGTAAATATTGGCAAGAAAATCCTACTGGAGATAAGTAATGTCAAAACCAGTAGCTATCGTTACAAGAAAATGGCCTGAATCTTGTGAAGAGAGACTTAAGGAATTATTTGAAGTTACACTTAATGATGATGATGTGCCTTTTAATGAAGATCAACTTAAAACTGCTATGCAAAATTGTGATGTATTGATGCCTACAGTTACAGATAAAATTAATGCTAATGTTTTGTCAGTGGAAAATAGAAGAGCAAACATGATTGGTAATTTTGGTGTGGGTTTTAATCATATAGATTTAGAAGCAGCAAAAAAACTTGGTATAACAGTTTCTAATACGCCTGCGGTTTTAACAGATTGTACTGCCGATATTGGAATGTCATTAATATTAATGGCAGCTAGAAGAGTAGGTGAAGGTGAAAGAGAATTGCGTGCAAATAAATGGACTGGTTGGAGACCTACTCATTTACTTGGAACTAAAGTTACTGGTAAAACTCTTGGTGTTATTGGGTTTGGTAGAATAGGTCAAGCACTTGCCAAAAGAGCTAAATTTGGATTTGATATGAATATAGTTTTTTGGGACCCTTTTGACATAACAGATGATGTTATTGATAAGTTTAAAGCAACCAAACTTGATACTATAGAAGATGTATGTAAAGAAGCCGACTTTGTATCAATAAATTGTCCAGCTACTAAAGAAACATATCATTTAATTGATGAAGCCAAATTAAGTTTGATGAAAAAAACAGCCTTTCTTATCAATACTGCTAGAGGTGATATAATTGATGAAGCAGCTTTAATTAAGGCATTAAAAAATAAAACTATAGCAGGTGCAGGATTGGATGTGTTTGAAACTGAACCAAATCTACCAGATGAATTAAAAAAATTAGAAAATGTTGTTTCATTTCCACATTTAGGTAGTGCTTCTATAGAAACTAGAATTGCTATGGGTAATACGGCGATTGAAAATAGTTTAGCTTTTTTTGAGAAGAGAGAATTGCCAAATAAAGTTGTATAATTTTTTAAGAAATGACACTACGTCAAGATGTAAATCAAATATATACAACTACTCTCAGTAAATTACAACCGACAGAAATTGTAAAAAATGAAATAAATTTACGTAATCAATATTTTTCCGCTTTTAAAAAAATCTATCCAATCGCTTTTGGTAAAGCTGCAATACCAATGATTGATGGTGTTATATCTTTAAAAAATATATATAAAAAACCAATAGTTGTAACAAATGATACTACTAAACATACAACTATTGATGCTAACTTATATTTCTCATCACATCCAACACCTGATACTAATAGTATTTCAGGTGCTAAAGCTGTAATTAACTACATAAAAGACTCTAATAAAAATGATTTGGTTCTATTTCTTATAAGTGGAGGAGGATCATCATTACTATCATTACCTCCAAATGATATACCACTTAAAGATAAAATTTATCTTACTGAGTTATTATTGAAATCTGGTTGTAATATAAATGAACTTAATACTGTTAGAAAACATATATCTTTAATTAAAGGCGGCAGATTATCTAAAATTGCTCATCCTTCAAAAGTGTTGTCATTAATTATTTCTGATGTAGTAAACAATGATGTTAGTTCTATTGCAAGTGGACCTACAGCGTCCGATATAACTACCTTTTCTGATGCTTTGAAAATTATAGAAAAATATAATTTAACCAGTAAAACACCTCAATCTATAAAAAAATATTTAGAACAAGGTTCATTTGGCCAGATAGAAGAAAGCCCTGATATTCTACATAATACTGAAAATTCCATTATATGTAGTAATAATATTTTTAAAGAAGAGTTAAAACAAAATGCGATGAATCTAGGATATACAACTTTTATAGTAAAAGAAGACTATACAGGTGAAGCTAAGATGGAGGCAAAAAAATTAATAAAATATGTAAATAATAAAATTAAAACACAAACTGAAAAGAAAATTGCAATTATTTCAGGTGGAGAAACCGTGGTTAAAATAAAGGGCACAGGGAAAGGTGGAAGAAATCAAGAATTTTCATTAGCCTTCCTGTCAGAATATAAACAAATATCATCTAATACTGATTGGTTGTTATTATCTGTTGGTACAGATGGAATTGATGGTCCAACAGATGCTGCTGGAGGTATCATAGATTCTTCTTCTATAAAAAAATATATTTCAAATAATTTAAACATAAATACTTATTTAGATAATAATGATTCATATACGTTTTTAGACCAAATTGATTCTTTATATAAAACCGGACCTACTGGTACAAATGTAGCTGATGTACAAATTATTTTACTAGATAATAGTCGATGAACTTTTTTATACAATCTCTTGTGTATTTTAATTGTTTTAATGTATGTGAAGAAGATATAAAACCAGCTTCAAATATAGATGGAGCAAAAAAAATACCTTTTTTTATCATGTATTTATGAAATTTTATAAATAATTTTAAATTACATTGGTGTATATCATCATAGTTTCTTATATTTTTATTTTTATTAAAATACAAACCAAACATTCCACCTTCGTAATCTGCACTTATGGCTAATTTTTTGTTTTTTGAATATTCATTTAAATCATCAAAAAGATAACCCGCTTTATTATTAAGTTGTTTATAAAAATTCTTTTGTGTGATTATAGATAAAGTTTTTAGCCCTGCTGCCATAGCAAGTGGGTTACCAGAAAGGGTACCTGCTTGATAAACTTCTCCTTCTGGTGACAAATAATTCATTATTTTGGTTTTACCACCAAAAGCTCCTATAGGTAAACCTCCTCCAATTACTTTACCAAGAGTTGTTATATCAGGCTCTATGTTGTATATACTTTGAGCTCCACCTAATTTAACTCTAAATCCAGTCATGACTTCATCAAATATTAAAACAATTTTATATTTTGTGCATAAAGCGCGAAGTTGTTTTAAAAAGTTTTTATCGGATCTAACAAAATTCATATTACCAGCAATAGGTTCTATAATTATACAAGCTATATTATGATCTTTTTTAAGAATTTTTTCTGCTATATGAATATTATTATATGGTATTGATATAGTATCTTTAGCTACAGATTTAGTTACTCCAGCAGAGTTTGGTTTACCTAATGTTAACATTCCTGATCCTGATTTAATTAAAAAAGAATCCCCATGCCCATGGTAACAACCATCAAATTTAATTATCTTATCTTTTTTTGTAAAACCTCTAGCCAATCTTATAGCGCTCATTGTAGCTTCAGTTCCCGAATTAACCATTCTAATTTTTTTTATTGATGGAAAAATTTTGCAGATTTGTTTAGCTAACAAAATTTCATTATTACATGGCGCTCCATACGAAAGACCATTTTTCATTGTAGTAGAAATTGTTTTCACAATTTTTGAATTAGTATGACCTAAAATTTGAGAACCCCACGAATTAACATAATCAATATATTTTTTTCCATCAACATCATAAAGCAATGAGCCTTTTGCTTTACTTACTATAAAAGGGGAAGAATTAACTGCTTTAAATGATCTAACAGGTGAATTAACACCACCCGGTATATATTTTTTAGCTTGACTAAATTGATGATTTGATTTTTTCATAGTATTTCATTATCTCAAATATATGATTTAACTCTAATTTAGGATTTAATGAATCATAAATATTTGAAATCATTGCAATCATACTCGGATTTTTCTTCATTACTTCAATTATATTATAGCAATTAATACCACCTATCGCACATATTGGTATTTTGATTTTTTCTTTGGCATTATATAACGTGTCTAGACTACAAGTAGTTGCATTTTTTTTTGTATTAGAATGATATATGGAACCAAACGAAACATAGTCTGCCCCATTTTTCTCTGCCCATATAGCTTTATCAATTGAGTTATAACAAGATACGCCAATTATAATTTTTTTACCTAAATATTTTCTAGCTTCTATTAAATTTATATCATTAGAACCAATGTGTAGACCAGCACCATCAACATATTTTAATAATTCATAGTTATTATTTAAAATAAATTTTACATCTCTATCCATACATTCTCGATGAATTGATTTAATGAGATATTTTCTTCTTTTGAAAGATAGATTTGATGGTCTAAATTGAATAATCTTTATATCTGAATTTATAAGGTCTTTTGTAATATTAATAAAATCTAAATCAGATTTATATTGTGATGTTGTAATTGGATATAAACCGTTTAAAATATTATTTTTTTTCATAGATAAGTAAAATTATTAATTGGGTTTATTAATTATATATGAGAAACTACACTTTATAAAATTATGAAAAAATATCTTTGTCTAATTTGTGGCCTAATATATGATGAGAACGAAGGTTGGCCTGAAGATGGCATAAAACCTGGAACAAAATGGAAAGATATACCTGATGATTGGGTATGTCCTGAATGTGGAGCCACTAAATCTGATTTTGATATGATAGAAATTCAAAATTAGGTAAATTTGTTGAAAACAATCTTTTCAGATATTGATGCTAAAACTCTTGCAATAGCCTTACCACTGATTTTATCTAATATCACAATTCCACTTGTTGGGTTTGTTGATAATGCAGTTGTTGGTCATCTTGGTTCACCTATATATTTGGGTGCCGTTGGTATCGGTTCGATAGTGATAAGCTATATTTTATTTAGCTTTGGTTTTATTAAATCTGTAACTGCAAGTTTTACATCACAGCATGAAGGTAGTAGTGATAAAAAAAATCTTTTATTAACCCTTTATCAAATACTTATTATTTCTTCTATTATTTCATTATTAATTTTATCAGCAAAAAATTACATAATTAATTTTTCCTTAGAATTATTTGATGCAGCTGAAGATGTCAAAATAAATAGTGAAATATATCTTTCTATTCGAATTTTTTCAGTTCCTGCCATATTTTTAAGAGATATTTTAATTGGATATTATATAGGTTTGCAAAAAACAAAAAGAGCAATGTTTATTGTTATTTTTATAAATGTTTTTAATGCAATCCTTGATTATTATTTTGTTTTAGTTTTAGGATATGGGGTTTCAGGAGTTGCAATTGCATCAGTTATAGCTGAGTATTCAATTCTTGTTTTTGTGTATTTAGCTTTTGTAAACGAAAATATATTAACTAATTATAAATTTAAAATTAACGATATATTCAATTGGAATACAATAAAAGAAAAAATATTATTTAATACTAACATGTTTATAAGATCACTTATTTTAATGACGTGTTTTGCATACTTTATGAAAATTAGTACAGAATATGGCGTTGTCATACTTGCAGCTAATACAATTTTATTAAACTTTTTCTTTATTTTTTCATATGGTTTAGATGGTTTTGCACATGCATCTGAAACTATGATAGGTAATTCAATTGGTAAAAAAGATTATTCTTATGTAAAGAAATCTATCATATCTACTGGTAAATTATCTTTAATATTATTAATTTTATATTTACTATTTTTTATAATACTTGAAGATTCTATATTAAATGTTGTGACTGATATTGTATCAGTAAAAGAATCAGCATTGATTTTTTCTATATGGTTATATTTGATTTTTGTAGCAGGCACATTTGCTTTTTGGTTAGATGGTGTATTTATAGGAGCTATGCAGCATATAATAATGAGAAATATAATGATAATATCAGGTTCAATTTTTTTCTTTTTAGTTATTTTTCTTGATTCGTATCAGAATCATGGTTTATGGTTATCATTTCTAATATTTTTTGCTTCTAGAAGCTTTTTTCTATTGATAGCACTGAAGCATTATTTATCAAAAATTTAAATTATTATATTTTAATAATAATTTGATTTGTTATTAACATATAATTTAAATATGATATATTGACTTAACACTTCATTTTTAAGGAGAAAATAAATGGTATTTGGACTTTTCAAGAAGAAAGAGCCCGTTACAGTAACGGTTAAAAGTACTGGTGAAACATTTAAATGCGAACCAAATGAATTATTAATGAAAGCAGCCTTCAAAGCTAAGATAGCTTGGCCACATTCATGTAAGGTTGGAAGTTGTGGATCATGTAGAGCAATTATTGTTGAAGGTGAAGGTAGATATCCGGCAAGCCCATGTGATCCTACTGCTTTATTGCATAAAGAAGAGATGGATAATGGAATGGTAATAGCTTGTCAATGGACGCCAACAACAGATATTGTTGTAGATGTTGAAGTTGGTAAAGAAGGTGACAAAAGAGGCCCGATATAATCAGGTTAAATTATTTAAAGATTGCTTAACATCATCTGCAGACAATTTTGCTATTTCAGAAGCATCTAAGTTTTTTGTATTAATTGTTTTTCCAAAATTAACTAGTACAATAGTTGATACTCTACCAAGACAAATAATGCCAGTTTTAAAAAGTGTTCTAGAATCATCTGGATTTGCCACATCATTGTCTGAATCAAGGTCTTGAGGATATTTTTTTGGATATCTGATTGAAATAGGTTGAATCTCAAGATCTGATTTGGAAATTGAATGTAATAGCTTACTATGAAATTTTTTGATTGATAACCCATCACCAATTCTTCCTTCAGGAAAAAACATTATTTTGTAATCATTAAACAAATACTCTTTTATTGAAGATATCATTTTATCAGAGGATTCTTTATAGCCTCTCTGAATAAAAAGATTTCCAGATTTAGAAGTTAGGTATCCAACTATAGGCCAACTCTTGATTTCAGATTTAGCAATGAAGCAGACCGGTAGAATAGAGTTCAAAACCATAATATCAAGAAAGCTAACATGATTAGAAGCATAACAATTAGAAGATTTATTTTTATTTCCTTTGACTATTATTTTTAAGCCAAATATAAAAACTAATATTTTCATCCAAATCACAACTATAGAAAAATGATTTTTTGTAAGTTTTAATTTTTTTGGGAAAAAAATTAATACAATCATTCCTAGCAATACATGAACAATTAAAATAGGGAATCTTAAAAAAATTAGTAAACACTTCATAATAAAACCCATCTATTTTTTAGATAATTCCTGAATTAATGCATCAAAACTTTTAATTGGTTCTAAACAATTAAAACCCTCACAAACATATGCAGTAAAATCACCCAAAGGTTTTTTATCAATAAGTGATTGCGGGATATCATTATCTTTATCACCAATAAAATAAAAAGACATTTCTGATAAATTAAAAACTTTTTTTCTGTAATTTTCAATATTTTCACGTGAGCATCTAATAATTATAAATTTTTTAAAAACAAGTAAATTTTTTGAGGCTAAAAGTAAGCTTGCATGTGATGTATTAGATTTTTGTACAGAATCAGATGCAGACAAAAGAGCTTTTTTTGAATATTCTATATATTCTTGATTGCCTTCTAAAAAACCTAATTCTGATAGAGATTCTATTGCAATACTGTTTCCAGCAGGTAGTGATTCATCCATATAAGTTTGAGGTCGATAGATAAGTTTTTCATGATGTGTTGAGGTAAAATAAAATCCACCATCTTTATGATTTTGGAAGTCTTTGATTAATATATCTGCAAGATTTTTTGCAAAATAAAAATTATCTGAGTTCCATTCAATTTTTAATAATTCAAGATTGGCTTTGAGTAAAAAGGCATAATCATCAAGATATCCTTTAAAACAAGGTTTTTCATTAAAGCATGCATATAATTGATTTCCATCCCAAAGTGTTTTTTTAATAAAATTAAAACATTTTACTGCTGCTGAAAAAAACTTATCATTCTCTGTTATCTTGTAAGCATCTATAAGGCCAATAATTGCTAATGCATTCCAAGAAACTAAAATTTTTTTATCAGTATTTGGAGCTATTCTTTTATTTCTTATTTTTAATAATTTTTCATTTATTTCTTTTATTTTTTTTTCATTTTTAAGAAAAAACTTTTCACATTCCTGAGTAACATGAAAATGATATTTGTCCTCAAAATTAGGCTTATCATCAACAAAGTAACTATTTTTTATTACTTCAAATTCATCATCATTCAAAATTGATTTTAATTCTTTCTTTTCCCATATATAATATTTGCCTTCAACATGCTCTGAATCTGCATCAATTGTAGAATAAATACCTCCACTCTCATCCTGCATTTCATTTACTATCCAATTCGAGGTCTGATTAATACGTTTTAGAAAAATTGGATTAGATGTCATTTGATATGCTTTACTCAGTAACGTAACTAGCGGTCCATTATCATACAGCATTTTTTCAAAATGAGGAATCATCCAGAGGTCATCGATAGAGTATCTAAAAAAACCACCGTCTAGATGATCAAAAATTCCACTTAAGCACATTCTATTGAGCGTATGAAAAGTAGATTTGAGAGAATCATTGTCATCAGTAATAGAGTTGAGGAGAAAGAGTAAATTATAAGTCTGTGGAAACTTAGGAGCAGAACCAAAGCCTCCATGCATTTTATCGATACTATTAATTAAATCTATCTTAGTTCTATTTATCAATTCAAGATTAATTATTTCATTATCTTTATTTTTTTTGCTTAAGTTTTGGAAAATTTCTGTAATAGTGATGTTCTGATCTTCTATATCTTTTTGTCGAGTAGCATAGAATTCATTAACACGTTTCAAAATATCTTTAAATGATGGCAAGCCATACCTTTGTTCATTAGGAAAGTAAGTTCCTGCAAAAAAAGGAAATTTATTAGGTGACATAAAAATAGTCAACGGCCAGCCACCGGTTTTACCTGTTATAATAGATTGTGACATTTGATATACCTTATCTAAATCTGGTCTTTCTTCTCTATCAACTTTAATGTTAATAAAATACTTATTCATTATTTCTGCTGTTTTCGAATCTTCGAATGATTCTTGGGCCATTACATGACACCAATGACATGCTGAATATCCAATTGATAATAATATAGGTTT
>CAYFGJ010000010.1:0-18872 GCA_964342835.1 uncultured Ectothiorhodospiraceae bacterium
ATATTTTTCCTTTATCAGATATATATTGTCCCATAGTTCCTTCAATTTCTGGATGCCCCTTGTGTCCAATTAAAATTACATCTCTATTATCAGATGCATATTTATGAACTTCCATATGAACTTTTGTTACTAAAGGACATGTTGCATCAAAAATTTTTAATTTTTTTTCATTAGCTTTATTCTTTATATCTATTGATACACCATGTGCACTAAATATTAATATGGAACCTTTGGGAACATCATCTATATCTTCTATAAAATTTATACCTCTTTTTTTCATATCTTGAATTATATATTTATTATGAACAACTTCATGTTTTACATATATTGGACCATCAAATAAATTTAATGCTCTGTTTACAATATCGACAGCCCTTTCAACGCCAGCACAAAATCCACGGGGATTAGCTAAAATTATATTTACATTTTTTAATTTTTTAATCATTTACTTCTATAATTTTTACCTTAAAAATTATCTCCAATCCAGCTAAAGGATGATTTAAGTCTATTGTTACATTATTATCATCAATTTTAGTAATAGTTCCAAGACCTAGATTATTTTTTCCATTTTTATATTCAGCATTAAACTCAATTACATTACCAACTTTTATCATAGAAGGATCTGAAAACTTATTCATATGAATAATTTTTATATTTTTATCTTCTCTAAGTCCAAATGCATCTATTGGTTTTAAGATCAACTCTTGTTCTTCACCTTCTTTTAGTCCATATAATAGGGCTTCTAATTTTTGAGGTATGACCCCATCACCAATATTAAAAACAATAGGTTCTTTTTTAAAGGTTGTTTCATATTCAAATTTATTTGTATTAGTAATTGAATAATGCATCTTAACTTTTGATTTAAATTTTATCATTTAGATTTCAATACATAATAATTTAGAAATATTAATAAAATTCCTAATGATATAAAAAGATCAGCTATATTAAATATTGCTGGAAAAAATATATTTTTATAATGAATAATAATAAAATCAACAACAGAATGATCATAAAATCTATCTATCAAATTTGATAAACCACCGCCTATTATCATACTTAATCCAAATATTTCAATTTTTCTGAAATTTTCAAAATTTTTATATAAATAATTTATTAATATAAAAATAATTATAGTAACAATTAAGGTAATCGTATAATTTATATATTTTGATTCTGATTCCAATAAACTAAACGCCACTCCTTTATTGAGTGTTTTATTGAATATCAAATAGTTATTTACTATATAAAGGTCATCACCCAATGTTTTTAAAATCTTATTTTTGGTAAATAAATCAGAAATAATAATAAATAAAATTATTATTGAGGAAAAAATTTTCATCATCCGAGTTGTCTTTGTTCTCCATCACCATAGATATTCTCATA
This sequence comes from uncultured Ectothiorhodospiraceae bacterium, assembly GCA_964342835.1. Taxonomy (GTDB): domain Bacteria; phylum Pseudomonadota; class Gammaproteobacteria. The sequence continues at coordinate 1,384 of CAYFGJ010000010.1, forward strand.
ACATCTTTTGCATAAATCTTTATAATCTTTATTAAAATTCACTGTTTTATTTTTGTGCCAACATCTTTCACATTTTGGATGATTACTTTTTTCAACAATCACTTTAAATTTTAGATCATCAATTGTATGGGCGTCAGAGTCAGAGGTTAATTCTTCTAAATAGCAATTTGATGTTATAAATATAAATTTCAATTCTTCAGAATAGTTATTTAATAAATCAAAATATTTTTTATTAACATGTAATTTTAAATCTGCATCTAATGAGGATCCAATTTCACCATTATTTCTCAAATTTTCTAACTCTTTCGAAATTGTTTGTCTCATTTGAAATAATTTTTCACATATATTAATTTCTTCTTGCGATATCGTCATTTCATAATTTGCCCATTTTTTAATAAATATTGATTTATTATCTTTCAATTCCATAGATTGATATATTTCTTCTGCTGTAAATGAAATCAGAGGCGCTATCCATGTTGAAAGCATTTCTAAAATAATATGACAAGTTTTTTGACATGATCTTCTTGTTATTCCAGTCTTTTTGGTTGTATAGAGTCGATCTTTAATTATATCTAAATAAAAACCACCTAACTCTATTGTACAAAAATTTTGTATGTCTTGAGCAATTTGATGAAATTTATATTTATTATAGTTCTCAATAATATTATTTTGGAGATTAATAGATTTATGTATCATCCATTTGTCTAATAAAAGTAGATCCGATAAATTAGTTTTATCTTTTACTGCATTAAAATCACTGATATTTGAGAGCAAGAATTTTGCGGTGTTTCTAATTCGTCTATATGATTCTGAAACTTGGTTTAAAATATCATCTGAAATATTCATTTCTTTCGTATAGTCTGTTGAAGCTACCCATAAACGCAATATATCTGATCCTTTTTTCTTGATTATATCTTGCGGCGAAATGATGTTTCCAAGTGATTTAGACATTTTTTGCCCATCAGCATCAACAACAAAACCATGTGTTAATACAGATTTATAAGGAGGTTTTCCAGTTGTAGCTAATGCTGTAATCAAAGAAGATTGAAACCATCCCCTATGTTGATCTGAACCTTCCAAATATAGATCTGCCACATCACCCAAATTTCTCTCACGCATAACGCATATATGTGTAACTCCAGAATCAAACCAAACATCGAGAATATCAGAGGTTAATTCATATTCTGATGCATCAGATCCTAATAATTTTTGTTTATCATAATCAAACCAACCTTCTATTCCAGATAAATGAATAATTTCAGCTGCTTTTTGTAAAATATCATCTGTTCTATCGTGAAGCTTTTTTGTCTCTTTATGTATAAATAAAGGCATTGGTACACCCCAAAATCTTTGTCTAGAAATACACCAATCTGGTCTATTTTTAATCATGTTTTCAATGCGCTCTAAACCCCAGCTTGGCAACCATTCAGTATTTGATAGAGACTTTATAATTTTTGATCTTAAATTATTATTATCCATGCTTATGAACCATTGCGGAGTAGATCTAAAAATTAATGGAGTTTTATATCTCCAACAATGTGGATAACTATGATTATATTTTTCTTGAAATAATAATTTATTGTTTTTTGTTAAGACATCAATTATTTGAGGGTCAACTTCTCTGACTGACAAACCTCCAAATAATTCTAATGTATCTATGTATCTACCTTTATCATTAACAGGATTAAATATCTCAAGATTATTTTCAATACCAGCAATATAATCTTCTTGTCCATGGCCAGGTGCAATATGAACTAAACCAGTACCATCTTCAGTTGTTACATGATTAGCTTCAATTATTGGTATTTCACGTTCATAAAATGGGTGCATAGCAATTAAACCAACAAGATCTTTTCCAAGAGTTTTACCTATAACCTTGTAATCTGTAACACCAATTTTGGTGGTAACTTTCTCTATTAAATCAGTTGCAATAATTAAAGAATTATTTTCAAGGACTACCATTGAATACATTATATCTGTACCTATAGCCAATGCTTGATTAGATGGTAAAGTCCATGGTGTAGTGGTCCATATGACAGCATTACAATTCTCAATGCTATCAATATTAAAAATTCTTTTTATTGAATCTTTGTCAGATATCTCAAACATTACATAAACCGCATTTGAGGTGATATCTTTATATTCTACTTCAGCTTCCGCCAATGCAGATTCAGATTCTATGCACCAATGAACTGGTTTTGACCCATAATATATATGCTTATTTTTTATAATTTCTGAAAGACTCTTTACAATCGAAGATTCAAAATTTTTATCCATACTTGTATAAGAATTTTCCCAATCCCCCACAACACCTAATCTAATAAAATCAATTTTTTGTTTTTCAACTTGTTTTTGAGCATATTCACGGCAAGTTTTTCTAAAAGCATTTTTATTGTCCTTAAACTTTGATTTACCAAATTTTTTTTCTACATTTAACTCTATTGGTAATCCATGACAATCCCATCCAGGTATATATGGTGAGTCATAACCTGAAAGCGTTTTACTTTTAATGACAATATCTTTTAGGATTTTATTAACAGCATGTCCTATATGAATATCTCCATTGGCATACGGTGGCCCATCATGAAGTAAAAATTTTTTAGATTTTTTTCTATGATTTCTTATTTCTTGATATAAATTAATATCTTTCCAGAACTGCAATATCTCAGGTTCTTTTTGTGGAAGATTACCTTTCATTGGGAATTTAGTACTTGGAAGATTTAAAGTATCTTTATAATTCATTTTTTTTGTTAATTATTTTAAGTGCATTTTTATAATCCAAATCCATTTGATGTTTTAGGTCTTGGGTATTTTCAAATTTTATTTGATCTCGTAGTTTTTTAAAAAATATAATTTCTATATTTTTATCATAAATATTTTCATTAAAATCAAATATAAACACTTCTAGGACAGTGTTTTTCCCTGAGAATGTTGGTTTATTACCGAAACTTGCAAGACCATGATATTTCTGATTATTTTCCATCAAAACTTTAACTAAAAATATACCATTTATTGCGTAAGATTTATATATGTCAATATTAGCTGTAGGATAACCAAGTTCATGTCCACGTTTATCTCCTTGCGTTACTCTTCCTGATATTGAATATGGTCTACCTATTAAATTATTTGCATCTTCTATAAGTCCTTTGGTGAGAGCTTCTCTTATCAAGGTACTGCTAACTTTTTTTTGATTTTCTAGAAACGACTCTATCTTGATTATATTTATCATCTTTTTATAATTTTTTAACAATTCATAATCACCTTTTCTTGAAGAACCAAATTTAAAATCTTCACCAATTATGAGATATTGAGCTTTAATTTTTTTAATTAGAAGATCTTCAATAAACGTATTTGCAGATATTTTGGAGAAATCGCTATTAAAGTTAATGCATATTACTTGATCTATACCAATGTTTTGAAACATTTTTAATTTATCTTTCAACCTTGTCAGTCTTCTGAAACTCTTAATTTTAAAATATTCTTCTGGAAGGGGTTCAAAAGTTATAATGGTAGATGGTATTGATTTTTGTTTAGCTGTACTCATGACCTGATCAACTAACTTTTGATGTCCTTTATGAAAACCATCAAAATTTCCTATGGTTACAGCAGAATGACCAATAATTTTATTAATATTTTTTAGACCTCTTATTATTTTCATATACTATATTTTTTATATCTAAAGCCTAGCATGTACATGGCCAAAACATATATAATTCCACCAATCCCAATATACATAACTAATAATAGACCTCTTATGTAAAAACTGAAGGCGTTCCAGTCATCTATAGGTAAAACTATTAAAAACAGTAAACCTGACATAAGAATTGAGCTTATTATTATTTTAAAATTTAAATTATTAAAGAATAGATTTTCCTCAATTATATTATTTTTCTTAAGATTTCGATAAAGCAAGATTACTTGGATCCAAGCAGATAAAGATGTAGCTAATGCAAGTAAGGCATGAGCACCATCAAAAGGATTGTTTAAGTAATAAATAACAACTGATAGATTCATTATAATATTAAAAATTATTGCATAGACAGCATATTTAACAGGTGTTTTGGTATCTTGACGAGAAAAGAATCCAGTTAATAAAACTTTCATTAAAATGAATGCAGGTAAACCGATAGAATATGTAATAAGACTTAGAGACGACATCAATGTGTCATCAACTGTAAAACTACCATATTGAAATAAACTTATAATTATATTTTTAGCTAGAATTATCAATCCAAACATTGCAGGTAAACTAAACACCAATGCGAGCGATAATGCATTATGTATCGTTCTTTTATAATTTTCTAAATTATTAGATGAAAATTGTTTTGATAGTGTGGGCAAAATAACAGTTGCTAATGCTATACCAAAAATACCTAATGGAAACTCTACGAGTCTATCAGAATAATACAGCCAACTTATACTTCCAGCAGCAAGCAATGAAGCTACAATAGAATCAATAATTAAATTTATTTGAACTACAGCTGTTCCTAGTATTGCTGGTAACATAAGTTTTAATACTTTATTGACCCCATCAATTGCAAACCCAATTTTAGGAAAAACTAATAATTTTAAATTAAAAAGTGATGGAAATTGAATAATATACTGAAGTATACCTGCAATCAAAACTCCATATGCTAATGCTTTGATTGGCTCGTCAAAAAAGTTCGAAAGATACAATGCAGATGAAATTAACGATATATTCAATATGACAGGAGTTATTGATGGTAAGAAAAATTTATCATAGGTATTAAAAATACCAGCGCAAAATGCTGTTAGTGAAATGAAAAAAAGATATGGAAATGTAATTTTTAACATATCAGATGCTAAAAGAAATCTTCCATCTTCGCTTGAAAATCCCGGAGCAAAAATATTTATTATAAAATCAGAAAATATGATGCCTAAAACAGTTATTATAAACAGTACTAACATTAAATTCCCAAAAATATATCGTAAAAATTCTTTTAACTTTTCAGGATATTTTGTTTTATATTCAGATAAAACTGGGACGAATGATTGAATAAATGCACCTTCTCCAAATAATCTACGGAAAAAATTTGGTATTTTGAAGGCAACAAAAAAAGCATCTGTACTTGGAGATGCACCAAAAATATTAGCAAATATGACATCTCTTATAAATCCAGTTATTCTAGATATGAATGTCATACCTCCCACTACATATGATGATTTGAGGATTGTATTAGTATTATTTTTTTCTGCGATCATATTAGTATCTTTATGTTGACAGTCTCTATTATCATTGAGATAATCTTGTTTTATTTTACCTTTAATTGAAGGAGATTACATTGGCAAATACAGCACAGGCAAAAAAAAGAATTAGACAATCAAATAAATCTAGAGTAAGGAATATGTCTCAAAAGACAAAATTCAGATCTAGTATTAAAAAAGTATTAAAATCAATTTCAGATAGAGACAAAAATAAATCTAACGAGCATTTTAAAGAAGCTACATCAGTGATTGACAAATTAGTATCTAAGGGGTTGATACATAAAAATAAAGCTTCAAGGCATAAATCTAGACTGAATAAACAAATTAAAGCGCTTTAATCATTCGAATAAAGTACCAATTTTTTCACCATCAAAAATTTTAAGAAGAACTTGTTCTTGATTGCCAGATGCGATTATTGAAATAGTATTAGATTTTGATGCTCTTTTGACTGCCTGTAGTTTAGTTTTAAAGCCACCAGTACCAAATTCATTTGTAGTGTTTAGATTATCATCAATAATTAAGTTATTTATTTTACAATAATTAATTAATTTTGCATTAGAATCAATTGTTGGATTTTTATCATAATATCCATCTTGATCTGTCAGTATTATTAATAAATCAGCTTTAATTAAATTTGCCACCATCGCAGCAAGATTATCATTATCACCAAATCTAATTTCTTCTGTGGCTACAACATCATTTTCATTAATTATAGGTATAACATTTAAATCTAGTATTTTTTCTAGAGTCGCTTTAGCATTATCATATCTTTCTTTATTTACAATATCGTCATGTGTTAATAATACTTGAGCTGTTTTAATATTAAATTTATTAAAGGCATCTTCATACATACCTATTAGTTGTTGCTGTCCTATAGCGGCAAGTGCTTGAAGAGATTCTAAACTCTTTGGTCTTTCTCTTATGTTTAAAATATTCATACCTTGGCTAATTGCTCCGGATGAAACAATTAATATGTTTTTATTTTGTAATTTAATTGTATGAATTTGTTCTATCCAATCTTGTATTTTTTTAATAGACAATGTTTTATCTTGACTGATAAGTGAACTACCAATTTTTATTATTATTCTTTCACAGTCATTTATATTTTTTTTTCTCATAAATCTAAATACTCTTTTATTTCATAACATAACTCTTCTAGACCATTTTTGTTTACAGCTGATGTTAAGAAATATTTATTATCTATTTTTTTTGAAATATTGTTTTCCAGATCTTTCAATTCCTTATTTGTCAATAAATCTATTTTATTAAAAACATACCATCTATCCTTTTTTATTAAATACTCATCATACTCATTTAACTCTTTGAAGATAATATCAATATCATCCATAATTTTTTGTATATCCTTGTTTACTATATCAATAATATGCAATAAAAGCTTTGTTCTTGAAATATGTTTTAAAAATTGAATTCCAAGTCCTGCGCCTTGAGAGGCTCCCTTAATCAAACCAGGAATATCTGCAACAACAAATTTTTGATAATCATTTATAATTACTACTCCTAAATTTGGATTAATAGTAGTGAAAGCATAATCTGCAATTTTAGGTTTTGCCATACTAACTGCACTTAAAAGTGAACTTTTTCCTGCATTTGGTAAGCCTATCAAACCAACATCTGCTAAAACTTTTAGAATTATTTTTAATTCTCTCTGTTCTCCTTTTCCACCACTTGTTTTCTTTCTTGGAGCTCTATTAGTAGATGTTTTAAAATGGGTATTACCTAAACCATGTTTTCCTCCATTTGCTATTTCTGATGTTTGTAGATTTTCTTCTAAATCACAAATTAGTTCTTTGGTATTATTATCATAAATAACAGTGCCTACCGGTACATCAATGATTAGATCATTACCATTTTTGCCTTTCTTATTTTTGCTCCCACCTGCTTTCCCATTTTCAGCAATGAATTTACTTTTATTTCTAAAATCTGCAAGTGTATTTAAACCATTTTTTGCTTTTAAAATGACACAACCACCATCACCACCATCACCACCATCTGGACCACCGAATGGAATATATTTCTCTCTTCTAAAGCTCATGCAACCACTGCCGCCATCACCCGCTTTAACCGAGATTATAGCTTCATCTATAAACTTCATAATTATTATGCGATATATTTAAGTTTGATTATTTTTTGTGGGGTGGACACTAACATAAGCATGTTTTTTTGGCCCTTTTTTATGAAAAAGAACAAAACCATCTGATTTAGCAAATAAAGTATGATCTTTGCCACAACCAACATTTATTCCAGCTTTGACGGGTGTACCTCTTTGACGAATAATAATATTGCCAGCCTTAACATATTGACTACCATATTTTTTAACCCCTAATCTTTTCGATTCAGAATCTCTTCCATTCTTTGTACTTCCACCAGCTTTTTTATGAGCCATAATTTATACCTATTTAATTGATTCAATTTTAATCTCAGTAAACGACTGTTTGTGCCCATGAGATCTCATATAATGCTTACGTCTTTTAAATTTTATAACACTTATTTTCTTATGTTTTCCATGTCTTTTTATGGTTCCCGTAACCTTCATTTTTGATAATTTGGTAGAATTTAATTCTGTATTTTTATCATCAAAGGCCATTAAAATTTTATCAAATGAAATTTTACTTCCCTCAGGTGAATCTATTTGATCAATCTTAATCAAATCACCCACTGATACCTTATATTGTTTTGAACCATTTTCAAATACTGCTAACATGATAGTTCCTTTAAAGATCATGATTTTAACGTTTATTTACTGTTTAATAAATACTTTTATTAAAAAAAATGGAAAACTTTGAGTATTATATATATATGAAGCTAGAATTTCTCAATAATTATCTTAAAAAGGACCTCAAGGATCTTGAATCTCAGATTTCAGAGCGCACGAAAACTAAGGTAAGTCTTATAAATTCATTAAGTAAACATATACTTCAAGGTGGAGGAAAAAGGCTTCGACCTATCGTTTTAATTTTAGCCAACAAGTTATGTAAGCAAAATAAAAAAAATATTATTGATGCATCGGTTGTAGTTGAGTTTATACATGCAGCAACGTTATTACATGATGATGTAGTAGATAAATCTAAAATGAGACACAACAAAAAAACAGCAAATAGTATCTGGGGGAATCAGGGAGCGGTATTAGTTGGAGATTTTTTGTATTCTAGAGCTTTTGAAATTATTGTAGAAATAAATAATCCCAGGATTTATCAGATTCTAGCAAAAACAACAAATCTTATATCACAAGGTGAAGTTTTACAATTGATGAATTTAAATAACATTAATGTCACCGAAAAGATATATCTTGAAATTATCTCTAGGAAAACAGCAAAATTATTTGAGGCTTCATGTGAAATTGGAAGTGTGCTTGCAAATAATAATCCCAAAGAAAACGCAGCACTTGCAAGTTTTGGTAATTATTTTGGATTAGCTTATCAATTGCGTAATGATTATTTAGATTATTTTGGTGAAAAAAATTATACTGGTAAAAATATTATAGAAGATTTTTCTGAAGGCAAACCAACATTACCGATTATATATGCTATGAAAAAAGTTAATGATAAATCTAAAAAAATTATTAAAGATACTTTTATTAAACAAGATCTAAAAAAAATGAATCTGATTTTAGATATCTTATTAAGTTGTGGAGCAGATAAATATATCCAAAAAAAGATAGATCAAATCACTTTGAAAGCTATTAAAGAATTAGAAATATTTAAAGATAATAAAATAAAAGAAACTTTGATAAGTCTTGCAAATTTTTGTAGCACGAGACGTGGTTAGTTAAAAATTAGGCAACAATTTTGATTTTTTAATAATCTCAGTTAGCGTTTTTCCTTGTGAATATCCATCCATAAATTTTTTACCCAGCCCAAATTTCATTAATAGATATGTTAGCTTTGGATAGTTATATAACAGTTTTGAACCTTTTCTGTATAGTTTTAATTCTTTCGTTAATCTTTCTAAGAATAAATTATAAAAATATTTGGCATCATGATTAGAATCTTTTTCAGCTTGAAGGATTGATTTGGCAGCATACTTTCCTGATATTAATGCATTATAAATTCCTTCACCCAATAATGATTCTGATAAACCAGCTGCATCACCTACTAAGAAAATATTTTGCGTAGAAAAATAATTATCGCCTTCTGTTCCAATAGGAAAGCCAGTAATATTTGTAATATTTTTAGTCTTTAACCTCTTTTCTACAAAATCAAATAAATCTTTTTTTCTTGGTTTGCTATCATTTTCTCTGTTAATTAAATTTCCTATTCCTACATTTAAGTGATTTTTTTTAGGAAAAATCCAACCATAACCACGGTTATTAAAAACAAATTCAGTGTTAATATCTTTATTAAATTCATTTTTATCCACTATTCCTTCAAATGCATACACTGGCGTCTTATAGGAAAGAGATGTTGTCATTTTTCTAACAGTACTATTTGCACCATCTGCACCTATTAAATAATTACATTGAAATTTTATTCCATCTAAATTTAAGAAAATATTTTCACCAATTCTTGTAATATTAATGATTTTTTTTATTTTTAAAAATTCAATACCTAGTTTTATAGTTTCATCAAAAAAAAACTTATCAAAATCTTCCCTAATAACCATTACACAAGAACCATCTTGATTATTTAAATTGATTTTACGTTTTTCATCAAATTCAAATATCATGTCATATGATTGATGTTGTATCAGATGTGAAATATCTATTGGCAGCTGATTTAGTGCTTTGATTGTAATTCCTCCGGCACATGGTTTATGTCTAGGGAAATTATGTTTATCTATCAATAGAATTTTTTTATTAGATTTGATTAACTCATGAGCACAGGCACATCCCGATGGACCAGCCCCTATAATAATGACGTCAAATTTCTTGATATTTTTTGTATCATAATGGTGCATATAATGTCCTAAAATAATGCAATACAAATATTAGGTTATTACATTATTAATTTTTTATCATAATTTATTATAACAAATCCATATATTTTCATCATAAAAAAAAGATTTTTTGGTTTTGGCATAATTTATGCATGATGTAACGAAGAGGAGATTAAAATGATTAGAAAATTATCTTATTTAATGGCATTAATACCACTAATATTAGTATTTATGCCTGAAACTTCTATGGCTGATGGCCATGAAGCAAAAATATCAGCTGCTAATACTAGCTGGATATTAACATCTTCAGTGTTGGTATTATTTATGACTATTCCTGGATTAGCATTTTTTTATGCAGGGTTAGTTAGAAGCAAAAATGTATTATCAGTTTTAATGCAGTGTTTTTCACTCACATGTTTAATAACAGTTTTGTGGGTTGTAGTCTTATATGGATTGGCATTTGGAGATGGCGGATCAATGAATGCATTTATTGGAAATTTAAATTATCTATTTTTGGCACCTGTAACAGCAGAAAGTGTGTCAGGTGATATACCTGAAACAGTTTTTGCAATGTTTCAATTAACATTTGCTATCATAACGCCGGCGCTTATTGTTGGCGGATTTGCGGAGAGAATGAAATTTTCTTCAATGATAGTATTTAGTTTAATTTGGATGGTTTTAGTATATGCGCCTATTTGCCATATGGTATGGGGAGGCGGCTTACTTGGTGATATGGGTTTAATGGACTTTGCTGGAGGAACAGTTGTGCACATAAATGCTGGTGTGGCAGCAATAGTTACAGCTATGTATCTAGGAAATAGAAATGGTTTTCCTACAACACCAATGCCACCACATAATCTTACAATGACTGTAGCTGGAGCATCTATGTTATGGGTTGGTTGGTTTGGTTTTAATGCTGGTTCAGCACTAGCAGCCGATCAATCAGCTGGAATGGCTATGTTAGTAACTCACATTGGTGCTGCTACAGGGTCACTTGGTTGGATGTTTAGAGAGTGGATGCAAAAAGGTAAGCCCAGCGTATTAGGTATTGTAACAGGTATGGTTGCAGGGCTTGGAACTATAACACCTGCATCTGGTTTTGTTGGACCTGTTGGAGCATTAATTATAGGATCATTAGCTGGTGTTGTTTGTTATGAAGCAACTCAATATATAAAACAAGGTTTAAATATTGATGATTCACTTGATGTATTTCCTGTACATGGTGTTGGTGGTGCACTAGGAACAATTCTAACTGGTATATTTGCATCTAGTACTTGGGGTGGTATGGGATTGGATAATTCTATTACTGAACAAGTTTTCATTCAAATCCAAGGTGTATTGTTTACAGTAATTTGGTGCGGTGTCCTTACTTTAATAACACTTAAAATTGTTGATTCTCTCACAGGAGGATTAAGAGTATCAGAAGAAGACGAGCAAACAGGTATCGATCTTACTGGACATGGAGAAAGTGGTTACAATAGTTAAATCATTTTATACTCACTCTTAGAAAATCCGTCATATTTAGAAAATAAATATGGCGGATAAAGTAATTTATAATCTAAATACTTTAGTTTTTAGTATTCCATTATTATGCAAAGAGATAAATCTATAACCTGGATTTAGGCTATGATCTAAACTAAATTCTGTTGCCTTAGGTGTATATTGATGGCATGTAGAGGGAGTTGTGTAAATTTTGGTACTATACATAACTGTTTCAAATTCTTGATGTACATGTCCACAAAAAACTCCTTTGATCGTATTATATTTTTTAATTAATTTATATAATTTATCTGGATTTTTTATAGACATGCTGTCCATCCATGGAGAATCAATATTTATTGGGGGATGGTGTAAAAATATTATGAAATATTTTTTTGGGTATTTTTGAAGTAATTCATCTAATTGATTTATATCATTATTATTAAATATCCCAGAATGTGTTTTAGTTAATTTTGTGTTAAATAAAAAAACTACCCAATTATTACTTAATTCACAATTATTTATAAACTTTATCCTATCATCACATATAGATTTCATGGCAGATGGTGAGTCATGATTTCCAGGTATAAGATAGATTGGACATTTTATGTTAGCTAAAAGTTTTTTTAAATTTTGATAACCAATATCTGTCTGATCATCAACTAGATCTCCTGTTAATATCAAACCATCTAATTTATTATATTTATTTTCAATTTCTTTGATTATATTTTGAGCTGATCTATATGTATTTATACCCTGTATTATAGTACTTTTTGATTTCGTTAAATGTAAATCGGTAATTTGTATTAAATTAATATCTGTCATGTCTTTTTATTATTTAATTATATGTTATATTATCAGACTATGAAAAAAGACACACATCCTGAATACCAAGCAATCATATTTCATGATGTCTCATGCAATAAGAGTTTTTTAATTTCTTCGACTCTCAAACCAAAAGAAAAGATGAAATATGAGGATGGCAAAGAATATCCTGTATTCAAGGTTGAAACCTCTTCAGAATCCCACCCTTTTTATACTGGTAAAGGTAGAATTGAAACAAAAGAGGGTAGAATAGCCAAATTTCGTAAAAAATATACTCAAGATAAATAACTATTCATATTAATCGTAATGTAATGATATTTTCCTTTCTTTATCACGATAGTGATAAGCACATTGGACACATTTATACTTTAAACCTAAATAACAAGCTAGTTTATAAATTAAATCATCCGCTACATTACCATTAGCATTTGTATTAAATTTAATGATATAACAATGTGTCTTTTCAGCACCTATATTAACCGTTGATGAAAGATTTTTTATTTTCCAATCAATTTTATTTTCACAAAAATATTCTCTAATATCGTTATTTAGTTGTACTAATGGAATATTAGACCCTAAACTACTAGATAATAAAAATATCTCTACTAGAGATTTATTTTGAGAAAGTAGATTGGCATGCGATACAATATCTGCAAAGATACCATCTTTAAAAATTTTCATTTTTATACTCCTCTTTAGTGTTTTTACCTGATCGGGTTGGCACACAAGCTGAAGATCAAATGCCAAAAAAAAACCATCATACTAAAGCTATGATGGTTACCGATCGCTTTAGCTATTTTACGCCGGCAAGCTGATATTCAAATCGGCGTGAGTTCATTTAATCAAAATCAATATATTATGTCAAGATAAGATTTTAGTTACTAAATACCTTTATTAATCCCATATCAAGAAAAATAAACAAAATATATAAAAATTATTCAATATTTAGGGCTGTTTTTAATTAAGCTCGTTAAAGTTTCTTTTAAATGAATATTTTAAACTTTTAATTAAATCTAGCTCTAATTCTCTATTTTCTAAACCCATTAATGTTCTATCAACATCATTAGAATCTTTATATGTTAAAAATATTCTATCCCATATTGTTAATATAGAAGTATAGTTTGCATTTCTTGTGCTTTTTTCAACAGTATGATGATTTGTGTGATACTTAGGCGTTACAAAGAAATAAATTAATAAATTATTTATTTTATTAGGTAGTTGAATATTTGAATGATGAAAATGACTAGATGAGGTTAAAACTATTTTATAAAAAATGTACACTTCTAATGGAGCTCCTATTATAAGAATTAGAAAGATATCATATATAAGTGATAATATTAGTTCTCCAAAGTGAAATCTTAATGAAGTGGTTACATCTAAATGTGTATCTAAATGATGAAAACTATGAAATCTCCATAGAAATGATACTGTGTGATTGAATCTATGCCACCAGTAATATGCAAAATCAAAAAACAAGAAACCAAGCAATACTTCTATAAAATAAAATTGTTCTATATTATTTAAAAGACCGAACTGTTTTTCTTCCACTATTAATAAAACTGGTAATAATAATATCAATCTAGGTATATACAGAATTATTGAATTAATAATAGCAACAATTGTATGAAATAAAAATCTTATATATCTAGCTGTTTTCCAAACTCTATTAGGATTAAAAAATTCAATAATAAACATTATTATGAATATTGTGATAAAAAATATAGTTTGTATATTTGGTAAAGCTTCGATCATATATTTTAATTAAAAAGATTCATATTATCTCATGGATATTATAATATACTTCTACAGATAAAATATAAATAATATGACAAGAAAAGAAAGACATAGACAAAGTCTCATTATTGCAACACTCGGACCCTCTACCGATGATGAGAAAGAACTTAAAACAATGATAATTGCAGGAATAGCGCGCCAATGGACTGATGGTGTAGATATTGCAAGAGTATTATATAGTGATGGTAGAGATTTATCTAAAGAACGTATAGATAAATTTAGAGCGGAATCAAAAAAAAGAGATTGTAATACAAAAATATATCTAGATACAGATAGTGATAATCTACAAGAATGGAGTTCGTATATAAATTTTGCTAAAGAAATACAACCAAAATATTTTGTGGTTATGAAAAAAATGGGGAAAGAAAAAATATTAGACGCAAAACAGCAACTTGGAGATCAAATACAAGTTGGTGTAAGAATAAAAGAAAATGATGAGACATCTGATCTACAAGAATTTTATAAAATTTCAGATTTTATAATGATTGAATTTGATTCAAAGAAGATTGTAAATGAACAAATTGTCAAAAATGCTAAAGAAAATAATTGCGAACCTATATACTTAGCAAAAATGCCAACATTAATGAAAGGCCAAGTTCAATCACGTGAAGAAAATTTTGAAATAGGACACACTTTAGAAGAAGGTTTTGATGTAATAGCTTTATACCAGGAAACATCCCATGGGCCATATCCAGCAAGATCTGTTAAATGTATAGATGAAATTGCGGTAGAATCAGAAAAATTACGTATTAATCCTATGAAGGACCTGATTGATAGTATCTTTAGTTTTTTTGGGAAGAAAAATTAACCTGGTGGCCAGCCGAAATCTCTGCCAGCCAATATATGCACGTGTAAATGAAAAACCGTTTGTCCTGCTTCACTGCCATTATTAATAACTAAACGATAATCATCAATATTGTTATCTTTAGCTATTTTTTTCGCAGTAAATAATAAAATTCCTAATAAATTTTTATCTTCATCTTTAGTATCAGATAATTTAGGAATATTTTTTTTAGGTATAACAAGTATATGTGTTGGAGCTTGTGGACTTATATCATTAAATGCCATAACCAAATCATCTTCATAAATAATATCAGCTGGTATTTCTTTTTTTATAATTTTTTCGAATATAGTTTCAGTCATTTTTTTGGTGGTTTATATTGATTTTTCATAAATTCTGTTTTAAGTTTTTCAATTTCAGTATAAGGCATAGCCTCTTTTTCATCATGATTGTTATTTTTCTGAAACTTTTCTCCACCAAGTATTCTTTCCAATAATTTATTTTGTTTTTTTTGCAATTCTAATTGTTTATTAAATAATATAAAATAATATGCAATTGATAAAACAAAAAATATAGTGATAATTTCATTCATATTATTTTATCTCTTTTATAGTATTTATAACTTCTTCAACATGTCCTTTCACTTTCACAGATCTCCAAAGAAATTTAATAGATTTTTTTTTATCTAATATAAATGTACTCCTATCTATTCCCATATACTTCCTGCCATATAGACTTTTTTGTCTTATAACATCAAACATCTTACAGATTTTTTCATCTTCATCTGATATGAGTGGAAACTTAAATTTATATTTATCAATAAATTTTTCATGTGATTTTATAGAATCTCTAGATACGCCAACTAAATTATAACCTAGTCTTTTAATTTTAGATATGCTTGAATTAAACTCAATACTTTCTGTTGTACAGCCAGGTGTCATATCTTTCGGGTAAAAATATAGTATTACGGGTTTATCAAAGAAATCAGATAATTTAGTTTTTTTAGTATCTGTACATTGTATTTTACAATCTTTTATTTTGAATCCTACATCAATTTTTGCCATCGCAATTATCCTTACTTAATTCTTCATCATTTAATTTTCGTGCTGAATCAATTAACATTATAGGTATTCCATTTTGGATAGGATAAGCTAATTTTGATTTTCGACATATTAATTCATTTGTTTCATTATTATAATAAAGCCCACCACCAGATTGTGGACACATAAGTATATCTAATAAGAATTTGTTCATACCCTAAAATATAATTAAAGATTGAAAAAATGCAAGCATAGTTTATAATGATTCGCCATGAATACAATAAGATCATATCTAAAATATTTTGTAATTATCCTGATAGGATTTCAAGGATCATTAGTACATTCTTTCATGAGTGGGGTAGAGAAAGAAAAAGATGGCGGTCAGAAGTTAGAGATAACAAGTGGCGTAATACATATGGGCCCAAAATCAGTTAATGTTTTTGCCGGATATGGCGTTTTTGAAAATAATAGTGATAAAAATATCGAAATATATAAACTTACATCACCAGTTTTTGATAAAACAGAAATTCACTCTACAAAAATATCAAATTCTGGTACTGCAAAAATGATCAAATTAGAATCACTCTTAATTCCTGCAGATAAAAATGTCAAATTAAATCATGGTGCAAAACATGTAATGTTTTTAGGTAAACGTAGAGATCTAAAAATTGGTGAGATAATAAAGGTTGTAGCGTATGATAGAAACGAAATTAGATATATGTTGCATTTTAAAGTAATAGATCCAAGAGATTCTAATAAGCATTCAGATCACCATCACCACGCACATTAATTATCACTTGTTTTTTTTAATTTAGCTCATATATTCAATTTATGACAATAAATGTAGATAGGTATACAAAAAAACTAAGAGAAATATTAACTGAAGCTCAAAATATCGCTTTTGTTCATAAAAATCAATTTGTGGAAATTTCTCATTTGTTATATGCATTAATCAATAATGACAATATTGCAAAGCAGATATTAACAAAAATTAGCGGAAATATTTTCGTTATACATCAATCTATAAATTCAGAAATAGAAAAATTAAATACAGTAGATGGTGACAATGCTGTAATAGAATTTTCAAAACCACTAATACAAATATTGCAAAAAGCTGAAATTATAATGAAAGGGTATTCAGATAATTATATAGCAACAGATACAATTTTAATTACATGCCTTGAAAACGATTTAGTTGCCGGTATATTCGAAAATGCAGGTTATAATATTTCAGAAATAAAAAATATAGTTAAAAAATCGAGATCACATGCAAATGTAGACTCAGAAGATTATGAAGGAGAAAGTGATTCTTTAAAAAAATATACAATCGATCTGACATATTTAGCTGAACAAGGGAAATTGGATCCGGTTATTGGTCGTGACACAGAGATTAGAAGAGCTATTCA
Organism: uncultured Ectothiorhodospiraceae bacterium; assembly: GCA_964342835.1. Lineage (GTDB taxonomy): Bacteria > Pseudomonadota > Gammaproteobacteria. Next base: position 18,828 of record CAYFGJ010000010.1, read on the forward strand.
AGTGCTTCAAAGAAGAACTAAAAATAATCCTGTCCTTATAGGTGA
>CAYFGJ010000011.1:0-18701 GCA_964342835.1 uncultured Ectothiorhodospiraceae bacterium
AAAACCAATATTTCCACCTCCAATTATAAGAATTTTATTTGAAATTTTTTCATCATGTCCAAATGCAGAAAGTGTTTCTTTAGTTTGAAGAGAATTAATTATTACGTAAGCTTTATCATTTTTCTTCATTACATCATTTTTTTTAAGAAAATTTCTTGATCCAACAAAACTAAAATTATTTCTATGACCAAAATGTTTTTCTGATAATTCATTAAGCCTTTCTGATATTTCCATATATTTCAAAAAATCATTTATTTTTTTTACAAGACTACCATCAACATTTTTAGAAACAGCCCAGGCTAATGGTTCATTATTTGATAGATTAAATGCAATCGCTAGTTCTGGATAATATCTTTTATAAACTTTATATTCATTTGAATTAATTATCGTATAATCAATTAATCCTTCACTAATCATTTCAACAAGTTCGTCAGTATTTGAGCTATCTAATTCTGTCCATTTAATATCTTTATATTTTTTTTTAAGTTCATTCATTATATTAATATGGTTATTTGAATTTTGTATATCAATTATTGAAGAAGTAATTTTCCCAATACTACTTGGTTTATTTCGTATTTTAGCGTTATATATTAGTAATTGATCTACTTCTCCATATGAATTTGAAAAATTGAATATATTTTTATTAGTATCAGTTGAAGTTAAACCAACAAGTATATTTGCTTTATTAGAAGTCATATTGTCATATATTAAATTAAAATTTTCTTCTGTAATGACTTCAATATTTAAGTTGAGATATTGTGCAAATTCATTCATTAAGTCATATTCAAATCCTTGAATATTATCTTTTACACTATAATAAGTTGTAGGACTAACTCTAGTTACAAAAATTATTTTTTCTGAGCTAACAATTCTATCAATATAATTTTTAGGAAAATAATATATAAGGTTGAAAGCAATAGCAATTACAGTACTAATAATAATAAATCGAAAAATAAATTTTAACATTAATTTGTTTTGTATTTACTTTGTGTTTTTTTATTAAAAGGTTTTCTTTTTTTATTGTTATAAGATCTATACTTATTTTGTTTATAATTAGTTTTATTAAATCGTCTTACTCTATTTCTACTAAATTTATTCTCTTTATTTTTTGTTTCATCTTCTTTTCCAAATAATTTTTTTATTATTTTACTAAAAAAATTTTCTCCAGCCGCTGAACCTTTAGGACCACTAGGCTTTGGAGGAGGAGATTTTGGTTTAATTGATGATACAAATGCTTTTTGAGCAGTATTTTTTATATTTTCTTTAGATACATTTTCTTGTGCTTTAATATTTGATTTGAATTCTTCTTCTGACAATCCTTGTTTGTCAATCAAATAGCTAGATCCTTCTAGATCTGGGTTAGGCATAATTTTAATATCTATTGATTGTCTTTTTTCAATATCTTGAATCATATCTCTTTTTTCATTTAATAAATAAGTAGCTAATCTTACTGGTAGATATACTGTTAGTAATTTGTCACTTTTTATAGCTTCTTCTTCTACGACTCTTGCTATAGAAACCGATAAAGTGGAAAGTGATTTAATTTGACCAGATCCGCTACATGTTGGACAATATTCATTACTACTATTTATTAAAGTTGATTTTAGTTTTTGTCTTGATACTTCCATTAATCCAAATTTTGAAATTCTACCAAATTGTATTTTTGCTCTGTCAAGTTTGGTTGATTCCGCCATTTTTCTCATTACTGTTCCTTTAGATTTCATTGATAACATATCAATAAAATCAATCACTATTAATCCTCCAATATCTCTGAGCTTTAATTGAGTTGTAATAATATTTACTGCTTCAAGATTGGTATTTAAAGCTGTTTCTTCAATATCTCCACCTTGTGTTGATTTTGCTGAGTTAACATCAATACTTGTTAATGCTTCTGTACTATCAAAAATGACATTTCCACCTGATGGTAAGGAAACTTTTCTTTTATATACATTTTGAATTTGAGATTCAATTCTATGTTTACTAAAAATTGGTACAGAATCTTCATATAGATTACAGTTAGCAGGAAAGTGTGGCATAAAATGTTCTTTAGCATTTAAAAACTCTTCATAAAAATTTTTATTATCTATTATTACTTCATCAATATCATCACTACAATAATCACGGATCAATCGTGCCATCATGCTACTTTCTTGATAAATTAAAAATGGTGCTTTCTTGAGAACAGATCCTTCTAACACTGACTCATAAATTTGAATTAAATAGTTCATATCCCATGTCAATGATTCTTGAGATGCATCTAGACCCGATGTTCTTAGAATTATACTCATACCATCTGGAATGTCTAAGTTATTTAAGAGTTTTTTGGCTTGCAGTCTGTCATCACCTTCTAATCTTCTTGATATACCACCTGTATTAGGATTTTTTGGTAATAGAACGAGATATTTACCCGCAAGACTTAAATATGTTGATAATGCAGCTCCTTTTGTACCCCTTTCTTCTTTATCAACTTGAACGACAATTTCTTTTCCTGATTCCAAACAATCTTTTGAAGATTTGCTTTTACCAGGTACAAATATCTCGCTTGAAATTTCTTTAAAAGGCAAGAAACCATGTCTTGATCTACCAAAATTTACAAAAGCAGCTTCTAAGCTAGGTTCTACCCTCGAAATAATTCCTTTGTATATGTTGGACTTTATGTTTTTGGAAGGAATTTCTATATCTAAATCTATTAAATTGTTGTCTTGTATTATAGCAAGACGTACCTCTTCCTTCTGTGAGGCATTCAAAAGTATTTGCTTCATTTTTAATCCTGTATGTCATTTTACTAAATGAAAAAATGGCCTTTATATCAATGAATCTTGTTTGCTATATTTATGCGTTTATTGTCTATTTTTACTATAAATCGCTTATTTTTTGTTTATTCAGGCCTTTAATTTCTTATTAATATTATAGCCAAACAATTTAAAATTCTTTGAGTTAATATATCAATGATTTAAGATATCTTCAAATACAATTTAAGGAAATTATTATGTCTGTTGATTATATACATATATCTAGTAATGAAATCGGCCAGAGGCTTGATAATTTCTTATTGAAAAAATTGAAGGGTGTACCTAGAAGTCTCATTTATAAAATTATTCGTAGTGGTCAGGTACGTATAAACAAAGGCAGAACTAAAGCATCATATAGATTATCTGAAAAAGATATTGTGAGAATTCCTCCTATCGAAACTTCTAATAACAGTACAGGAATTTCTTATAAATTTTTGAATAATCTAGAGAAATATATAATTTTTGAGAATCAAGATTTTATTATTTTAGATAAACCCGCAAAGATTGCTGTTCATTCAGGCACTGGCTTAAAAAACGATATCATTAGTTCGATAAAGACGATCAAAGAGTATAGGAATATAACACCTGTCCATAGGTTAGATAAAGATACCAGCGGTTGTTTAATATTAGCAAAAAACTATCAATCTGCTTCATTCTTTGGGTCAATTATGCCAGATATTAAAAAAACTTATAATGCTTTACTTTTTGGTAGATTATCTAAAAAAGAAGTCAAAATTGATAAAGCTTTGACTGATGTTAGAAAAGATGGAAATAGAAAAATAATAACATCTAGTTCAGGCAAGCCTGCAAGTTCAATATTTATTAAAAAGAAACAATATAAAAAGTTTACTTTAGTTGATGTTATTTTAGAAACAGGAAGAACACATCAGATTAGGGTTCATGCTGCAAATATGAATAATCCAATTTGTGGAGATAAAAAATATGGTGATAAAGAACTCAATAGAGAACTTAATAATAAAGGATTAGATAGAATTTTTTTGCACGCAGAAAAGATATCATTTTATTATAATAAAAAATACTCATTTAAATCCAAATTACCATTAGATTTATTATGTGTTCTTGATAATATTAAAGAAGTATAATTATATATAAATAACATATAGTTTATGGATAACAATGATCTATTAAATAAACTTATAAATTCTTTATTAGAAGATAGAAGAATTGAAAGAAGGAATAAACTTATATTTAGAGTTTTTTCGGGTATCTTTATTCTCTTTTTTTTGTATATACTTTTATTTCCTTCAGATAGATTTTCGCCTACATATGAACATACCGGGTTAATAGAAATTAATGGAATGATATCTGCTTCTAGTAATGCCAGTGTAGAAAAAATAATTCCGAGTATAAAAAAAGCTTTAGATAACGAATTGTGTATCGGTGTAATATTAAAAATTAATAGTCCGGGTGGTAGCGCAACACAATCAAAAATTATATTTGATGAAATTACAAAATTAAGACTTAATAGCAAAAAACCTATATACAGTGTTATAGAAGATATGGGAACGTCAGGCGGTTATTATATTGCAGCAAGTAGCGATAAAATAATTTCAAATAAATCCAGTATAGTTGGATCTATAGGAGTTCGTATAGACAGTTTAAATGTTAAGTCATTTTTTGATAAACTAGGAATTAAATCTCAATCTATTACATCTGGTGAAGATAAATTAATCTTAGATCCATTCAAAGAACTCTCTGATAAACATAAATTTCATTTACAGCAGTTAACAAGCGAAATCCACAATCAATTTATAACAGATATTCAGAAATCTAGAGGAAATAGAATTACTGACGATTGTTTACTTTCAGATAATATAACTAATACGGGGAACTGTAAGATTTTCAGTGGTCTTTTTTGGACAGGGTTAGAAGCGTATAATCTAGGGTTAGTTGACGAGCATGGTTCTTTATATGATGTTAATAAAAAATATTTAAAGGACAGAAAAATTGTTAATTATACTCATAAGGACAATGTATTAGAAACGGTACTACAGAGAAGCCTATCAAAAATATTACAAAATAATTATTTAAATATAAATCACTAATAATGAAAATTAGTTTTTTACCTCTTCTATCAAGTAATCATATAAGAAAACTAGAAAGAAAATATAATCATACAGAATTACTAGAGAAGGCTAGTACATGCTTATATAAGTCTCTTCATATTATAGACAAAGCATATTTAAAAAAGATTATTATAATATGTGGTCCAGGTAACAACGGTGCTGACGGTTTATTTTTGGCGTCATTGCTCATAAAATCTCAATATTCAGTATCAATATTTTTTCCTAATGATTATGCTAGTAATCATAAAGATCTTATTAATAGATTAGATTTAACTGCTTTTATAATTAAAGATGATAATTTTAAAGATGCAACTTTAATAATAGATGGTATATTTGGTTCTGGATTAAATAGAAAATTAGATAATGAAATTTCTAAATTAATACATAATATTAATCAGCTTTCAGCATATAAAATTTCGATAGACGTTCCAACAGGATTAAATAGCGAAGGTAAACAAAATACTTCTAATGTGTTAGAAAGACACAATATAGTCAAATCTAATTTAACAGTATCATTTATATCGTTAAAGAAAGGACTATTTACTGCACAAGGTAGAGATCATTGGAGTGTCATTCATCATTATAAACTTATTGATGAAAAATTAACTTCCACAACATATCTTTTTTCCTTAGATGGATTTATTACATCAGGGATTATTTTTGATCCAAAATCTTTGGAAGATATTATACAAAAAGATTATTTAAAGGATATTTCTGCAACCCATAATGCAAAAAAAACTGATGCAAGAGGTTTGATAATAGGTGGTAATAATGAATATTTAGGTGCACTTCTCTTAGCTTCAGAGGCTGCTTTAAAAACAGGTGTACGTTATTTAACAACTTTATCATCTAAAAATAATTCAAAATTAATTCCTATCAAAATACCTGAAATTATTAGTCATACATATAATGAAATTAATAATTTAACCTTAAAGTTTAACTCCTTATTAATTGGTCCTGGATTAGGGCGTAAAAAACTTTCTGAAGAAATATTTTCTAATTTTTTATCTTTATTAAAAAACAATAATAATTTACCAGTTATAGTAGATGCAGATGGTATAAATCTACTTTCACAAAATTGTTTTTTTTATGATAAATGGATATTAACACCACACGAAGGTGAGGCAGCACAATTATTAGATACTTCAGTTGATTACATTATTGAAGATAGATATAGAGCAACAGATGAAATATATGAAAAATATGGTGGTATTGTTGCACTTAAAGGAGCGGGAACAATTATAAATAATGGGACTAATACATATTTATGTTCACATGGAAATTATGGTATGGCTATGGCTGGCATGGGAGATTGTCTTAGTGGTATATTATTAGGCCTGCATTGTATGAAACTAACTCAAATAGATGCTACATTAATCAGCATTGGAATACATTCACAAGCAGCTGATTTACTAGCGGACGAATTTGGATTGATTGGAATATTACCCACTAACGTTATAAATAAAGTTTCAACAATATTAAATCAATTAAAATAAATGAAAAAAAACTATTATCATATTATAAATGAAAGTAACTATGATTATATATTTCGTAATTTAACGATAAAAAAGAGTAAAAATTATATATTTTTTTTAACTGGTGAAGTAGGATCAGGAAAATCTACTTTTATTAGATTGTTTATCAAATATATATATGATGATATAAATATAACGAGTCCGACATTCCCTATTATTAATGAATACATTACAGATAATTACAAAATATTTCATTATGATTTATATAGGATTAAATCTCATAAAGAATTATTGGAAATAGGAATAGATTCTTATTTAAACCAAAATGCTTTACATTTTTTTGAATGGCCAAATGAGTTTAAGAGTTTATTGCCAAAACCTAATTTTGAAATCAATTTAGATGTAATTGATGAAAGCAGAATTCTTAAGATAATTACTAACCATGAAAAAGAATAAATTACCCATTGTTTCCATTATAGGTCCAACAGCAATTGGAAAAACACAATGTTCTATTGAATTATCAAAGATTTTTCCTGTTGAGATCATAAGCGTTGATTCAGCGATGATATATAAAGAAATGAACATTGGTACGGATAAACCAAATTCTGATATTTTAAAAGAAAATATTCATCATTTGATAAATATTAAATATCCTAATGAAAATTATAATGTTGGGAATTTTTATCATGATTCACTAAATCTTATAAATGACATTCATAAACGTAAAAAAATACCACTTTTTGTTGGCGGAACTTTAATGTATTTTTATCAATTATTTAATGGATTAAATAAATTGCCAGAATCTTCTGAATCAGAAAGAGAATTTATAGATTATTTAGTTGATATATATGGATGGGAAAAACTCTATTCATCATTAAAATTAATAGACCAACAATCAATTGCTAAAATTGATATTAATGATCATCAAAGAATACAAAGAGTTTTAGAAGTTTATTTAATAACTGGCAAACCTTTATCTTTTTTTCATTCATCAACTGAATGCTTGTCTGATATGTATGAACTTATTACTGTGAAATTGTGTTGTAATGATAGAAATGTTTTACATAAAATCATTGAATCTAGAACAAATCATATGTTCAATATAGGATTTATTGATGAAGTAAAATTTTTAAAAAATAAATATAACCTAAATTCATCATTTCAGTCTATGAAAGCTATTGGTTATAAGGAAATTATGAATTTTTTTGAAGGTAATTTGTCAAAAAATGAATTAATACCTAAAACTATATTTTCTACAAGACAACTTGCTAAAAGACAGATAACTTGGTTAAAAAAATTTCCAAGTAATTATGAGCTTCATGATTCAGTATATATGGATAAGAATATCCTAAACAAAATTGATAAACATTTACAATTTTTATAATTAATGCCAATATTTATATTCAACTAATATTTTTTATATAGATAATGGCTGAGATAATACAAGATAAGTTTTTGAACAAATTAAGAAAAGAACAAGTTCAAGTTTCTATATTTCTAATAAATGGCATAAAATTAGAAGGGTTAATTCAAGCTTTTGATACATACATTATAGTTCTACAAAACAAGAACAAAGAAGGAGCTATTATACATCAAACTATATATAAACATGCAATATCTACTATAGTCCCCATAAAGCCGATAAAATTAGAGTTTGAAGATAGTTAATGTTTATATTATTATTATTTTGCGGTGAATTTAATGGCATGGAATGAACCTGGTAAAAATGATAAGGACCCTTGGGGCAGACAAAAAAATAACGGATCTGACCTAGATGCATTACTCAAAGATTTTCAAAAATTTATTAAGGATTTTTTTAATTCAAATATAGGTGGGAATGATACAGAACCGCCTTCAAAGAAAAACATCGGTTTATTTGCAGCAGCTATTTTTGTCATATACCTCTTAAGTGGCATCTACATAGTAGACGATGGAGAAAGAGGTGTAGTATTACAGTTTGGAAAATTTAATCAAATAACACTGCCTGGACCACATTGGATACCAAGGGTAATCCAGAAAGTTGAAATAGTTGATGTTGCTAAAATAAGATCAGTTCAACAAAAGGCAGTAATGCTTACAGAAGATGAAAATATTGTCAGTATTAATTTTGCAATACAATATGATATAAAAGATGCTAGCAACTATATTTTTAATTTAAGAGAACCTGATATAACGTTAAGACAGGCAGGGGAAAGCGCAATCAGAGAAGTATTAGGTAAAAATTCTATGGACTTTATAATTACAGAAGGTAGAGAAGAAATTGCTTCAAGAACAAAATTGCTTTTACAGTCTGTATTAGATTCCTATGTTTCAGGTATAAACGTACAAACTGTAAATATACTTGAAGCTCAACCTCCAGAACAAGTACAAGATGCATTCTCAGATGCTATTAAGGCTAGAGAGGATGAACAAAGATTTATAAATGAAGCTGAAGCATATCGAAATGAAATTATTCCATTAGCTAGAGGGAAAGCAAAACAAATCGTTGAAGAGTCAAAAGCATACAAAGTTAAATTAATTAATTCGGCAGAGGGTGAAGCTTCTAGATTCAAACAATTATATAAAGAATATCAGAAAGCTCCCGAAGTAACACGTGAAAGGTTATATTTAGAAGCAGTTGAATCTGTTCTAGAGAATAGTAGTAAAGTTATGATTGATATAGATGGTGGTAATAATCTTATGTATCTGCCTCTTGATAAAATAATTTCTTCGACACCGCAACAACAAAGTAAAAGCCCTAGATATGGTTCAGAATCATCTGATTCATTATCAGATAAAATAGAGTCTAATAAAGATAGTTTTAATTTAAGAAAGAGAGACCTTTATAGTGAATAATAATAGAAATTTCTTAACAACCATTCTTATAATTTTAGTTTTGATATACTCAGCTACGTTTATAGTTGATGAAAGACAAGTTGTTATTAAATTTAGGTTAGGAGAGATTGTAAGAACATATAACGACCCTGGTTTATATTTTATGATTCCATTTTTAAATAATATTAAAAGGTATGATTCTAGAATATTAACAATGGATTCGAAACCCGAACAGTTTTTAACTAGTGAAAAGAAGAATGTGATAGTTGATTCCTTTGTAAAATGGCGTATTACTGGTCCAGAAAATTTTTATAGAGCATCTAAAGGTGATGAAAGAATTGGTGTAAGCAGATTGTCTCAAATCATAAACGATTTAACAAAAAGTGAATTTAGTAAGAAAACTATAAATGATGTAGTATCTGGTGACCGAGTGCTTATTATGAATACTGTAAGGTCTGAAGCTAATAAAGCTGCTGCAGCTTTAGGTATTTCAGTAATAGATGTAAGACTAAAGAAAGTTGATTTACCTGACGAAGTTAGTAATTCAGTTTACGCAAGAATGGTTAAAGAAAGAGCTACTGTAGCTAAGGCATTTAGATCAAAAGGTAAAGAAGAAGCAAAAGGCATCACAGCTGAAGCTGAAAGAGAATCTGAAACAATAATAGCAGAAGCTTATAAAAAAGCTCAAGAAATTAAAGGACAAGGAGATGCTATTTCTACAGAAGTTTATGCAGAGGCATTTAATTTAAGTCCAGAGTTTTATTCTTTTTATAGAAGTTTAGATGCATATAAGAATACATTTAATTTAAAACAAGATGTGCTTATTATACAACCCGATTCAGAGTTTTTTAAATATTTTAATAGTCCATCAGGAAAAAAATAATAGATATTTTTGAACTCATAGTACTAATTTTTGCTTTTATATTAATCCTTGAAGGTCTGTTACCTTTAATATCACCACAAGCATTTAAAGATTTTTTAAAATACTTTATTGATTTAAGTGATAATACAATTAGAATAATTGGTGGTAGCTTAATTCTACTTGGTTTATTCTTATATGTAATAGTAACGTAATAAATATATGAAAAATAAAAACTTTTTTATACCAGATGGCATTGAATATTATATGCCCAAAGAAGCAGCGTGTTTCGAAAAACTGAGACACCAAATACTTAAGATATTTACTAAATATAAATATAAGTATGTAATGACACCAATATTTGATAATTTAGATAATTTACTGAGTTTAAAAGGAAATGATCTCAAAAATGAAACTATAAAAATAAATAATTCTTCAAATGAAGGTAATATTGGTATACGTGCAGATATAACACCACAATTATCTAGAATTGATTATCAGGGCGCGAATAAATCAAACAGATATTGTTATATGGGTGATATTTTAAAAATTGATGCTGAAGGATTTGACAGAAAAAATCCCTATCAGGTTGGAGCAGAATATTTTGGATCTATTAACAAGAATATAGATATTGAGATGATTAAAATATTAATTGACATTATAACTTTATCATCATGCAAAAAAATTTTAATAGAATTAGGTGATTTGTCATTTATAAATATTTTTTTTGAAAATCTTAATTTAACTACTGATAATAAATCTATATTACTTAATCTTATTAATTTAAAGTCTAATCATGAAATTAAAGAATTTTTTGATAGATATAATATAAATAAAAAAAATCTTCCATATTTGCTTGAAATTATAAATTTATCGGGAGACATAAAAATTTTGCAAGAATTTAAACAATTAACTAAGAAATGTAATATTGATTTTGGATCACAATTAAATCAGCTAAAAAACATTGCTACTGCTTTGCATAATTATAAAAAATCCTGTGAAATTAATTTTGATTTGACTGATTTGCATGGATTTGATTATCAAGGTAGTGTGATATATACAGCTTATGTACCTGATTTGAGGAAAGAGATAGCTCTTGGAGGTAGATATAGAGCATATCAACTTTCAAAAACCACATATAGAGAAGCAACTGGATTCAGTTTAGATTTACGAGATCTATTATCTGTTTTCATGAAAAATGGTAATTAAATAATGTCGAAAAATATTTTATTAATAGGTACTCATTGGGGTGATGAAGGGAAAGGTAAAGTTGTAGATGTTCTTGCTGATAAAGCAAGAGGTTGCGTTAGGTTTCAAGGAGGACATAATGCTGGTCACACACTGGTTATTGATGGCGAGACCACTATTCTCCATTTAATACCATCTGGAATATTACATGATAATGTTAAATCAATTATTGGTAATGGAGTTGTTATATCTTTAGATGCATTGATAGATGAAATTAATGATTTAAAATCTAAAAATATTACTTTAGACAATAAGTTATATATTAGTGAATTTTGTCATTTAATTTTGCCTACACATCAGTTATTAGATATTGCTAGAGAGAAAAAACTTGGTAAATCTTCTATCGGAACAACTGGTAGGGGTATTGGCCCTACCTATGAAGATAAAGTTGCACGAAGAGGAATAAGATTAATTGATTTTTATGACGTTCAAAACCTAAAAGAAAAAATTTCTAACATCATGCATTATCATAATTTTTTATTAAAAAATTATTATGGAGAACCAGCTGTTGATATTGATAAAACAATTACAAAGCTAATTGAATCTTTTGAAGAAATAAAATTATTTGTTACAGATATAAAACCTTTGTTATTAAATCTAACTGATTCGTCCAACGTTGTCTTTGAAGGTGCTCAAGGAACAATGTTAGATATAGATCATGGAACATATCCATTTGTTACATCTTCTAATACAACACTTTCAGGGTTAATTTCAGGAACTGGTCTTAATATAAATAGAATTAATTATTCGCTTGGTATTACTAAGGCTTATACTACTCGTGTTGGCAATGGGCCATTTCCATCTGAACAATCAAATGAAATAGGAAATAACTTAGCTAAATGGGGAGGAGAAGTTGGTGCAACAACTGGACGCCCAAGGAGATGTGGATGGTTGGATATCAAAGTCTTAAAACAGGCAATTGAATTGAATAGTATTAATGGAATTGCTTTAACCAAGCTTGATGTTTTAGATAAATTTGAAAAAATTAAAATATGTGTTGATTACGACATAGATAATTATAACTCTTATCAAACTAATAATATGAAATATATTGATGTAAGTGGTTGGATGGAATCAACAGTAGGTGTAACGAAATTCAATGAACTACCAAAAAATGCTCAATCATATATAAAATTAATAGAAGAACTATCAAACAAACCTATAGATCTGATCTCAACAGGACCATCTAGAAAAGATATTATTGTTTTGAAAGATATTTTCAAATAATGACAACAAACAAAAAATCTGATTATATTTATGGTCTTCATACTGTTAATTCTTTATTAAAATCTTCACCAAATTCAATTAAAAAAATATTCATTAAAAAAACAGATAATAAAAATATTAAAAGTATTATTAAGATTGCAAATAATTATAGATTAAAAATTATTGAATCTACGCATACACAACTTGCAACTATCGCGATGACTAATAAACATCAAGGTGTAGTCTGTGAAATTCTAAAAGCCAATTATTCTGATTTTTCGATTGATTCATATTTACAGTACAACAAAAAACCTTTTATTCTTATATTAGATAATATTCAAGATCCAAGAAATTTAGGCTCATGTATAAGAACAGGCAATGCTGCAGGAATATCACTAATTATAAAAAAGAAATCTAATTCTTCTTCATTGTCTCCTGTTGCTCAAAAATCTTCATCTGGCGGGCTTCAAGGTATAAGTTATTATGAAACTAATAATGTAGGAAATATACTAAAAAAACTAAAAAAAAATAACATTAAAATAATTGGTACTGACCACAATTCCAAAAAAAACATTTATCAATTAAAATGTAATCCAAATAATGGTGTTGCAGTCATACTTGGGTCAGAAGGAGATGGAGTCAGTAGGTCATTATTAGAAAAATGCGATGAAATATATAGTATACCTATATATGGTTCTGTTGAATGTTTAAATGTATCCGTAGCAACTGGAATAGTATTATATGAGATATCTAGAAAATTAAAAAACAACAAATGAATATTGAAAAAATATCTATACTAAAGTAGTATTCGCACAGAGGCATATTATGAAAAATTATGAAATAGTATTATTATTTAGTGTGAATGAAGAGAATCTTTCATTACAAACAGTCGAGAAATTTAAGAAAATAATTTCGGATAAAGGCGGCAGAATAGACAGGTTTGAGGACTGGGGTAATTTAAAATTAGCTTACCCAATAAATAAAAATACAAAAGCTCATTATATATTAATGAATATAAATGCTAGCAATGAAATATTAGACGAATTATCAGGAATGATAAAATTTAACGATAATATATTAAGACATATAATGCTTTGTTGTAAAAAACCAATCACAGAACCTTCTTCAATGATGAAGAAAGAAATTAATCAGTCAGGTTAAAGTCATGAGTGAAATTGAATCAGAAATAAAAACAAAAATAGAAAAATATAAAGATATTGATTATAAAAATATTGGAGTATTAAAAGCATATATAAGTGAGACAGGAAAAATAATACCTAGTAGAGTTTCAGGAATATCTGCAAAAGAGCAAAGACGAATAAACAAAGCAATAAAAATAGCAAGATACCTTGCATTATTACCTTTTTGCGATAATCATAAAAAATGAAAGTATTACTATTGAAAAAAATTAAAAATCTTGGGGATATAGGAAAAGAAGTATCTGTTAAGTCTGGATATGCTAGAAATTATCTTTTACCAAAAAAACTTGCTTTACTACCAAATAAAGAAAATATAAAAATAATTGAAGACAAAAAGAAAGAATTACAAGTTGCTGAAGAAGCACTCAAGAATGAAGCATTACAAATTAAAGATAAGTTAAAAGAATATACAATTTCTTTTAAGGCACAAGTGCAAGAAGAAGATAAAATATTTGGTTCAATTACTTTGCAGAATATTATAGAAAGACTAATCCAAGATGGTTTTAATTTAGAAAAGAAAAATGTCAATTTGCCATCAGGACCTATAAAAAATCTTGGTACTTTTGCTGTTAATATATCATTACATTCTGATGTATCAGTAGATATATCTGTTGTTGTTGAAAAAGAAGAAACTGTTACTTCTTAAAAATCAATATATAAAGTAATTTTTTTTTCAGTTAGAATACTACAATGGCTGAAAAACTCCCTACAATTCCTAAATCTATCGAATCAGAACAAGCATTCTTAGGCTCACTAATACAAGATCCAAAATCATGGGAAAAAATTGACAAAAGACCAGATGTCGATGATTTCTTTGATCCAGTAAATAAAACAATCTATAAAGAAATTTATGAATTACTTATAAATGACCAACCAATAGATATATTGATGCTTGAAGAAGCTTTGAAGAATAAATCATTGTTAGAGAAGGTTGGAGGTATTGATTATCTAGCTAATTTGGTTAGAAAGACACCTACAAGTGCGCATGTAGCTGCCTATGGTGAGAAAATAACTGAAAAAGCATTAATGAGACGCCTGATAAGTGTTAGCACAAAGACTATTGAAAATGTAACAAATAGCGAAGATGGAGTAAAAGATATTCTTGATAAGGCTGAATCGGATATATTTTCTATTACAACTGATTCAGAAAAGAAACATGGATTACAAAAAATTGGACCAATAGTTAACGACATGGTGGAAAATATTTATGAAACAAAAGGAAAAACAAATCAAATAATTACTGGATTTTCAAAATTGGATGAAATTGTAAAAGGCTTTCAGAAATCTGATCTTGTAGTAATTGCAGGTAGACCATCAATGGGTAAAACTTCACTTGCTATGAATATAGCAGAAGATATTGTATTTAAGCAGGGAAAGAAAGTTGGTTTTTTTAGTTTAGAGATGTCGTCGCAATCAATAGCACTAAGAATGTTATCTTCACTAAGTAGAGTTGAAACATCGAAAATTAGAGATGAACTAGATGGCTTGTCTAGTGCAGATACAAAATCTGTTACATCTGCTATTGAGATGGTAAAAGATTGTGATTTTTTTATAGATGATAGTGCAGGCATGACACCTATGGATTTGAAAGCTAAAGCAAGAAGAATGAAAAGAGAGACAGGAATTGATGTTTTAGTAATTGATTATCTTCAATTAATATCTATTCCAAACTTTCGTGAGGGCAGAGTTAATGAATTAGCAGAAGTAACGAGAATACTTAAAAGTATTGCAAAAGATTGTGATATGCCTGTTATCGCTTTATCTCAATTAAATAGATTGGTAGAGGCAAGAAATGACAAACGACCCTATTTATCTGATTTGAGAGAATCTGGTGCTATTGAACAAGATGCCGACATTGTATTGTTTATTTATCGAGACGAAGTTTATAATAAAAATTCAGATGATAAAGGTGTTGCTGAAATTAATGTAGCAAAACACAGAAATGGAGAAACAGGTATGGCGAAATTAACTTTCTTGCGTCATTGCACGAGATTTGAAGATTATCATCCACAGATTATTAATGCGGCTAAAGGTGATGATGTTTAATTTGATATGAAAGCGTCTATTACTCTTCTAGTAAATCTAATTTATTCTCTTTATTTTCCCATTCTTTAGCATCACTTGGGGCATCTTTAATCTCAGTTATGATAGGCCATTTTTTTGACAATCTTTCATTTATTTCTAAGAAGTGTTTATTTTTATCGGTAAGGTCATCATCTGATACAATTGCATCTATAGGACATTCTGGTTCGCACATACTGCAATCTATACATTCATCTGGATTAATAACAAGATAATTAGGACCTTCATGAAAGCAGTCAACTGGACATACTTCTACACAATCGGTATATTTACACTTTATACAGTTTTCTGTGATAACATATGTCATTACAAACCAGTTTTAATAAAAGGTAATATAGCATTATGAAACCCATAAAAAAAGTTGTATTTCCAGTAGCGGGACTAGGAACTAGATTTTTACCTGCCACTAAAGCTAGCCCAAAAGAAATGTTACCTATTGTTGATAAGCCTCTAATACAATATGCTGCAGAAGAAGCAATATATGCTGGTATGAATCATTTAATATTTGTTATAGGTAGGACAAAAAATGCAATCATTGACCACTTTGATGCTGCTCCTGAGTTAGAAAATGATTTACATAATAAAAAAAAATCTGGATTATTAAAAATTATAAAGAAAATTGTCCCAAAAAATGTTCATTGCACATTTGTTCGACAAGATAATCCTCTTGGTCTTGGACATGCTATTAATTGTGCAAGCGAGATAATAGGTAATGATGATTTTGCTATTATATTAGCTGATGATTTAATAAAATCAAAAATTCCAACTATTAAGGAAATGATAAATATACGAAAAAAAGCAAGTTCTAATATTATTGCTATTGAAGAAGTTGATAAATCTGAAACAGATAAATATGGAATAATTGAATATTCAAGAAAAAAACAAAAACTCTATAAATTAAATTCTATTACAGAAAAACCATCTCCAAAAGATGCGAAATCTAATTTAGCTGTTGTTGGAAGATATATTTTTTCTTCAGATATTCTTGATTTGATTGAACAAACGAACCCGAGTGTTGGAGGTGAAATCCAGATAACAGATGCAATTAGCAAAATGTTATCCAAAGATGATATATACGGATATCAATTCAAAGGTAAAAGATTTGATTGTGGCAGCAAAATTGGATATTTAAAAGCTAATGTTGAATATGCTCTTGACCATAAAGAAGTAAGCAAAGAATTTAAAAAATACTTACAAAATTTAAAAATAAATTGATCAAATTTTTATTTAAATATAAGATAACTTAGTTTATTCCCCGGTAGCTCAGTTGGTAGAGCGAGTGACTGTTAATCACCAGGTCGGCGGTTCGAGTCCGTCCCGGGGAGTTAAAAATTATCATAAATATTATTTTATTAATAAAATGAATGAGAAACAGAAACATATAATAGAGACATTAAAAATTATTATTGTAGTATGTCTCATGGTTTTTTTAGCAATATTATTTTTAAGCTGGATTGCTAGTTTATAAAAATTTTGAAATTCTGTTCATAGCCTTTTTAAGAGAATGCATGTCAACTGCAATCGAAATACGTAAATGCCCTTCAAATCCAAATGCACTTCCAGGTACAACAGCTACTTTAGCTTTTTCTAATAAAAATAATGCCAAATCTTTATCATTAGCAAAATTATCATTATTCTGTATTAGTTTTTTAAATGATGGGAATATGTAAAAAGTACCATCAGTATCTTTACATTCAACTCCATCAATTTTATTTAATTCAGAGACAACATAATCATGTCTTTTTTTGTATTCCTTTGTCATTAGTGTAATATCATTGGATTTTTTGGTCAGGGCTATTGCTGCTGCTGCTTGTGATATTGCGCTCGGACATGATGTGCTTTGTGATTGCAGTTTTTTCATTTCTTTAATAATTTCTTTTGGACCAGCAGCATAACCTATTCTCCACCCAGTCATTGAAAATGCCTTAGATACACCATTAAAAATTACTGTTCTATTTTGTAACTGAGGACATACATTTAGAATATTTTTAAAAGGATTTTTGTTCCATCTTATATGTTCATATATATCATCAGATGCAAAATAAATATTTTCTTTCTGTTGAATTAAATTGGCTATATCTTTCAGAGATTCAGCAGAGTAACATTTTCCACTTGGATTATTTGGACTATTTAATAATATTAATTTTGTTTTATTGGTAATTATTTTCTCTAAATCTTTATTGATTATATTTAAATTATTATCATAAGATGTTTCTAAAAAAACTGGTTTACCACCAGCATATTTAATCATATCTATGTAGGATACCCAATAAGGTGTAGGCAAGATTACTTCATCACCATTATCTATAAAAACTTGTAAAAAATTAAAAATAGATTGTTTACATCCATTTGATACAATTATTTCATCAATTTCATAATCAAGATTGTTATCATGTTTAAATTTATACTGAATTGCTTTTTTTATTTCTGGAGTTCCATCTACAGAAGTATATTTAGTTTGTCCTGATTCTAATGCTAATGAAGCCGCTTTTTTTATATATTCTGGTGTATCAAAATCAGGTTCTCCTACTGTTAAAACAATAATATCCTCACCATTACTGCGCATCTCATTTGCCTTAGCAGTAAGTGCCATTGTAGATGATGGGTTAATTACTTTTATTCTATTTGAAAACGTCAATGTAGTTCCTGATATTTTATACTATCATATTCAAGCCTTTTAAGTAAACTTCATGGTATTATTATATTAATATGAAAGAATTTACTCTAAATACAAACATGAGACCTGCTGGCGATCAACCAACTGCAATAAAATCTTTGGTTTCTGGAATAAAGAATAAACAAAAACATCAAACTCTTTTGGGTGTAACAGGTTCTGGCAAAACATTTACAATGGCAAATATAATTCAACAGACAAATAGAACAACATTAATTTTAGCACCGAATAAAACTTTGGCAGCTCAACTTTACTCTGAAATGAA
>CAYFGJ010000012.1:0-17265 GCA_964342835.1 uncultured Ectothiorhodospiraceae bacterium
TACTTTGCCTGACCCAATTGATATATCATCAATGGTCACAATTGGAACTACCGGATTTGTAGAGCTTGAGCACCAGATTTCTTGAGCACTTAAAACTTCTTCTTTAGAAATATCACATTCTGATACTTCGATTGTATTTTGCCTAAGTAATTCAATTAATAGATTTCTCGTGACACCTGATAATAATTTGTTACTCAATTTAGGAGTCTTAATAACATCTTGTGAAAGGACAAATACATTGCTTGCAGAACCTTCTGTTAATTTATTATCTCTTATGAGTATAGCTTCGTATTTATTCATTTTAGTCGCCGAATTCTTCAACATTACATTGGCAAGCAGTGATGTGGATTTTATATTAGCTTTAGTCCATCTATAATCATCTTGAATACACGCCTTAAATCCTTGTTCTATTTCAGAAACACTATATTTTTTATATGGCTGACCCATTACTAAAACTGTAGGTTCGCCACATTTATCAAAAATATGCTGACGTATCTTTTCAACACCTCTAGTAATTTGAATATATATAGAATGTTCTTTATATTGATTAACAGAGATAAGTTCATTGACAGCATCATTAATTTTAGAAAAATTTATTAACTCTTTATTTATACCAGTCAAATCCAAACTCACCCTCAATCTATCTAAATGTTGACCTAATAGAAAAGGTTTTGATTTATATACTGGAATTAATTCGTATACACCATCACCAAAAAGAAAACCTCTGTCCATGACTGAGATTTTTGCTTCATCTGAAGGAAAAAAAGATCCGTTCAAATAGAGTTTTTCTTGCATATTTTTTACTTAATAAAAGAATCTATCGTTCTTCTTAACATATTGCCTGTTTGAATATCTTGAAGAGCGATTAGTTTTGCGGTACTTAATGTTTCATTATTTAATTTGATTGCAATAAAACCAACTACATCATTTTTAGCTATTGGAGCAGTTAGGTTTTTATCTATTATAAATTCTTTTTTAATTTTCTTGTATTGTCTCCTTGGTATTGCAATAAAATAATCTTCACTCAAACCGACAGGAAGCATTGTTTCGTTGCCTGAATATACTCTAGCTTGATGTATTTCCATATCTTTCTTAAAAACTTTATGTGTCTCAAAAAATCTAAATCCATACTCTAAAAGAGATTTTGAGATTTCTATTCGTTGTCCTGGATTTTTAGCACCCAAAACAACAGCAATAAGTCTTCTACTACCTCGTTTTGATGAACTAGCAAGACAATAACCAGCTTTTTTAGTGAACCCAGTTTTTATTCCATCAACACTATCATCTATATACATTAATTTATTTCTTGAATACTGTTTAATTTCATTGAATATATATTCTTTTTGGCGATACATTTTATACAAACGAGGAAAATCTTTAATCAGAGCTCTTGATAAAAGAGCTATATCTTTCGATGTTGTATATAGTTCTTTGTTTGGCAAACCAGTAGAATTTGCATAATTAGTATTATTTAATTTTAATGTTGTTGCAATTTGATTCATGTAATTTACAAAAGTCTCTTCATCACCAGAAATATATTCCGCCAAAGCTACACTTGCATCATTACCCGAACTCACTATTACACCCTGCAGTAAATCAGAAACTTTTACTTTTTTACCCACTTCAATGAACATTTTAGATCCCCCCATTTTCCATGCTTTTTTGCTGATGAGAACCTCATCTTCCATACTAATTGCTTTATCCTTTAATTCAGTAAAAACAATATAAGAAGTCATAATTTTTGTAATGCTCGCGGGTGGCAACATTAAATTAGGGTTTTTTGAAGCAATAACCATACCGCTATCATAATCCATTAAAACATACGAACTAATATTCGGATTTGGCGCTTTAGGTATAGGTCCTGCAAAAGATGTGATACTAAAAAACGTTACAAGTGTTAAAAAAAATAAATTTCTCAGAAATATCATATTCTTTAATTGTATCATAAATTATAATTTTCTAGTTCGGTTTTATTTTATATGACTTAATATTTTTTCCAAGAAAATGGACAGCTAAGGCATAAAGTCTACTTCTATTGTAACGTGTTATAACATAAAAATTTTTATGTCCGAAACTATATACATTTCCATCTTGTTCTTTTCTAGCAATAACAGAAATAAGGCTGTTTTCATATATATATTCTTTTGAATTAATATAATTATCCTTAAAATATTTATATTTAGTATGTGGTTTATAAGATTTTTTTGAAAAATCTCTAACTAATTCACTAGAATCTTCGTTATATATGATATGAGATAATATTAAATTATTTTTTTTCCAACCATGTTTATAAAGATAATTTGCTACACTTCCTATTGCATCTGCATTGGAGTTCCATAAATCAATTTTCTTGTCATTATCAAAATCAATTGCATAATTTCTATAACTACTTGATATAAATTGTGGCTTACCTAATGCACCAGCATATGATCCTTTTATTTTTTCGGGGTTAAGATTATTCTCCTTACATAGTAATAAAAAATTAATAAGTTCTGATTTGAAGAATTTTGCCCTTCTTCCTTTATTGGGGCCCATGGAAAGTGATGCTAACGTATCAAATGTTTTGAAATTCCCTGTTCGCTGACCAAATTTAGTTTCAATTCCAATTATTGCTATGATTATTTCAGGTGGAACACCGAACATTTTGTATGCTTTATTTAACATGTATTCATTTTTATTCCAAAAGTCTTTACCCTGCTTAATATGGCTTTTGTTTACAAAGAGATTTTTATAATTTGTACAATTTATATCAGTTTTATCGCAGCCATTCCATGTTAAAGTTCTCTCGGGAGCTCTTTTAAAAAATTTCTTCAATCTGGATTCTGCTTTTACATTCTTAAAAAGATTTCTTAATTTTTGTTTATCATATGTATGTTTATCATGCATATAATCAATAAATTCATCTACCTCAATAGTATCATATGGACTAGAAGCGTGAGTTAATGTAATGCTTAAAAAGAGAATAAATATAAATATAATTCTTAACATATTATTTTCTTAAAATTCTTTGATGTGACTTTATTGACATAATAATTCCTAGTGCAGCAAAAACTGTCACCATTGATGTGCCTCCATAACTCATAAAAGGTAATGGTGCTCCAACTACTGGCAAAATACCAATTACCATTCCTATATTGACAATAACATAGAGAAATATTGTGAGACTCAATGTACCTGATAATATTCTAGAGAAATTATCAGTTGCCTTGATAGAGATGCTTAATCCTCTTAATACTACAAAAAGATATAAAAACATTAATATTAGTATTCCAATAAATCCAAATTCTTCACCAAAAGCAGAAAATATAAAATCCGTATGATTTTCTGGTAAAAATTCTAATTTAGATTGAGTTCCATTCATATAACCTTTACCAAATAAACCCCCTGAACCAAGAGCAATTTTTGATTGAATTAAATGATAACCAGTTCCAAGTGGATCAGATTCTGGTTCAAAGAAAGTCAAAATTCTTTGTTTTTGATATTGATGCAAGTTATACCATAGAACTGGTAATGCTGAAGCTAATATAATGGATGATCCTAAAAAAAATTGTATTGACATTCCACCTAATAAAATTGCTATAACGCCTGACATACCAATCAATAAAGCTGTACCAAGGTCGGGTTGTTTTGCAATTAAAAACATAGGTATTAATACAATAGAAGAAGCTATAACAAGATATATAAATTTAGGCGGTAGAGGTTTATCGTAATAATAAGAAGCTAGCATTAATGGTACAAATATTTTCATTAATTCAGATGGTTGAAATCTGATAAAATATAAATCCAACCAACGATCTGCACTTTTCCCTACACCAAATAAAAGAACCAATAATAATAATAAAATACAAACATAATACAATCCTGGTGCAAATAATCTAAATGTATCTGGATGTATTTGTGCTAAAAAGACCATAGCTGTCAAACCCACGAGAACTCGAATTATTTGTTTTAATACCAAATTTGTATCACCATAAGAAATACTGTAAATGGTAATTACTCCAACAAAAACTATCATCATTACAGCAACAAATAATTTTGTATCAATTTTTAGAAAATTACTGATTCCAGAGACAACTCTATTAGTTTGATTTGAACTAGGAAGATTTATCATTTCTTAGCTACCTTGTCTTTCTTTTGAAAATATTTATTTATAACATCTCTTGCAATAGGCGCAGCAACTGTTGAACCTCCTCCTCCATTTTCGACTATTACAGCTACAACTATTTCAGGATTTTCATAAGGCGCAAAACTGATAAATAATGCATGATCTTGAAGTTCTTTAGCGCCAAGCTTCCCTTTGTCCAAAGAATAAACTTGAGCAGTACCTGTTTTACCTGCAATTTCAATACTTTTAACTTTTCTCAATTGCGAAGCTGTGCCTACTCCAGATTCATTTACAACTCTCCACATAGCTCTATTAACAACATCTAAATTCTCTAAGTTCATAGAAACAGATATTTTATTTTGATCATAATTATAATTATTAATCTCATCAGTTATTATGTTTTGACTTTTTAAAAATAAGTGTGGTACAAAAGTTTCGCCTTGTCCCGCTAAAACAGATGTTGCTACCGCCAATTGTATTGGTGTTGTCAACATATAACCTTGTCCAATACCAATATTAAGTGTTTCTCCAGGATACCATGGTAATTGTTTAGTTTTTCTTTTCCAATCACGATCTGGCATTAATCCTGTTGATTCGTTGTACAAATCTATATACGTTTTTTTCCCAAAGCCATATTTAGGTAATTTTTGACTCAACATATCTATACCAGTTACTTCAGCAAGTCTGTAAAAAAATACATCACATGATTGTGCAATTGAATATGCTAAATCAGCAGATCCATGTCCTTCTTTTTTCCAACACTTGAATGGTCTTTTATGATTTCGCAACTTATATTGACCAGAACAGGTCACTGATGTTGTTCGTGTAAAAATATTTTCATCTAAAGCTATTAATCCAACAAATGGTTTAATAGTTGAACCAGGAGGATACAAGCCTGCAATGGAGCGATTTATTAAAGGTCTATCTTTTCGACTGATTAATTCGTTATATGATTTTGTTGTTAGTTTCTTAGTAAATATATTAGTGTCATAACCAGGTGCACTCACCATTGCTAGCAAGTCTCCATTATTTGGATTCATTACTATCACTGAACCAGCTTTATTTTTCATTTTTTCATAAGCAAAGAGTTGTAAATCCAAATCTATTGTAAGATAAATATCTACTCCGCGCTCTGGTTCTGATTTATCAAGAATTCTAACTACTTCACCTTGCGCATTAGTTTCAAGTCTTTCAAAACCAGGTTTACCAACTAATAAATTTTGATAAAATTTTTCTATACCTATTTTACCAACTTCAGTCATACCCTCTCGAATGTCAATTACACCAGATTCAATATCACTCTCAGATAATTTTGAAATATAACCAACTACATGTGCTAATGCCTCTGGATGTTTATAGATTCTCTTAGACACTGGAGTAATTTCTAATTCAGGTATAATATACTGATCAACTGAAATTTGCGAAAACTCTTCTAAAGTTATATTTTCTGAAATAACAACATCTTTTAATCTTCTATTCTTAAATTGTTTTTTTATAGATATCATTTTTTCATTTGAAAGTTTTAACAATTTTTGAATATTTTTATAAAATAAATCTACATCGGTTACTCTCTCTTTTTTTACTATTAGATCAAAAGTATTATAATTCTTAGCTAAAATTTTTCCGTTACGATCTAAAATTAAACCTCTAAAAGCCTGAATGGGTCTAATTTTTATTCTATTATCTTCAGCTTTAACTAAATAATATTCATGGCTGGATACTTGAAGTTGATATAATTGAGATATATATGAACCAAACACAATAATTACTAAAATAATTGCAATTATTACTCTTTTGCTATGAGAATTTCTTTCTTCATCAGAATCACTCATTCTATCCCAGCTATATTTTTCTTCTATCTTGAGCTGTTTTCTGATAGAGTCTTTTCGAGCTTTAGTATTCATCTGTCTAATTATATGTAGACTTCTGTTAAAAAAATATAAAAAATGGAGAAAATTATATGATTACAATAGATTTTGGTATTATCCCTATATTCCTCGGTGTTTTAGGACTTATAGCTGCTTTTTTGCTATATAAATATATTCTCAGTTTTCCCACTGGTGAAGGTAAGATTTTAGAAATATCCCAAGAAATACATCTTGGAGCCATGTCATTTATAAAAAAAGAATACTCAATACTTTTTATATTTTCATTGGTTTTAATTTTTGGCATTTATTATGGATTAGGTCTAGATAGTACTGTTGCATTTATTGTAGGAGCTTTGACATCTTCATTGGCAGGTTTTATAGGAATGTATACTTCTACTAAAGCAAATGTTAGGGCAACTAATGCTGCACATACTGAAGGTATGAATAGAAGTTTAACTGTGGCTTTTTTTGGTGGCTCAATTATGGGATTGACTGTGGCAGCAATGGGACTAGTTGGTTTAGGTATTCTGTTCTTTCTCTATGGTCATGATCCTGAAACTGCATCTGTAATTCATGGATTTGGTATGGGTGCTTCAACAGTTGCATTATTTTCAAGAGTTGGTGGTGGTATATTTACTAAATGTGCAGATGTTGGAGCTGATTTGGTTGGGAAAGTTGAAGCAGGTATTCCTGAAGATGATCCAAGGAATCCTGGTGTAATAGCAGATAATGTTGGTGATAATGTTGGAGATGTAGCTGGTATGGGCTCTGATATATTTGAATCATATTGTGGTTCTATAATTGCTTCTATAGCTATAGCTTCTACTCTTAATATAGTATTAGTTGAACAGTTGGGATTAAGATCTAATTTAATGTTTCTACCTTTAGCTTTAGCTTCTATTGGAATTGTATGTTCTTTGTTAGGTATTTTATTAGTAAAAGTTTTATCAGATTCATCATCAACTAGTATTAATGTAAGTACCGCATTAAGAAGCGGTACATTTACTTCATCTATAATTTTTATTATTGCTTCATACTTTATAATTTATACCTTGAATCTTAATTCTGATTTATGGGTTGCTGTGCTTGCAGGTTCTGTAGGTGGAGTTATTATCGGTCTTACTACAGAATTTTACACTGGTGGTGGTCCAGTTAGAAAAATTGCTAATCAAGGAAAAACTGGTCCAGCAACAATAATAACTACAGGTTTATCGGTTGGAATGGAATCAGTGGTAATACCAATACTATCGATAGTTAGCATAATATTTATTTCTAATATATATGCTGGTTTATATGGAGTTGCAATTGCAGCAGTAGGTATGCTAGCAACTGTTGGTATAACAATGGCTATTGATGCATATGGCCCAGTGGCTGATAACGCCGGAGGAATTGCAGAAATGGCTGGATTAGGTGAAGAAACTAGAAAAATTACTGACAATTTAGACCAAGTTGGTAATACAACCGCAGCAATAGGAAAAGGTTTTGCGATAGGTGCGGCAGCATTGGCAGCATTAGCGATAATTACAGCTTTCATAGAAGAAGTAAATCATACAAGGATGGAGCAAGGACGAAATGCAATAGAATTGCTTTTAACAAACACAAATGTACTAATTGGTCTCTTTATCGGCGGTATGATCCCTTATTTAGTTGGTTCTTTAACTATCAATGCAGTAGGAGATGCTGCATATGAAATGATTAATGAGATAAGAAGACAATTCAAAGAAATTCCAGGATTATTGGAAGGTACAGGAAAACCCGATAATAGTCGTTGTGTAGAAATTGCTACTGAAGCTGCAATTAAGAAAATGGTATTGCCTGGTGCAATTGCGGTTTTTTCTCCAATTATTATTGGTTTTGCCTTTGGTGCAGAAATGTTAGGAGGATTACTTGGTGGCGGATTGATAAGCTGTGTTTTATTAGCACTAACTATGTCAAATGCTGGTGGTGCATGGGATAATGCAAAAAAATTTATTGAACAAGGTAATCTCGGTGGAAAAGGATCTGAGACACATAAGGCAGCTGTTGTAGGTGACACTGTCGGAGATCCATTAAAAGATACATCTGGGCCATCAATGAACATATTAATTAATGTAATGGCTATAGTTAGTCTTGTTATAGCACCGCTTTTGTAGGAGAAATAAATGAATATTCTTTTTTTAGGTGCTCCAGGATGTGGGAAAGGAACTCAAGCTAAAGCAATTATAAAAAAATTTTCGATACCACAAATTTCAACAGGTGATTTATTGCGCTCTGAAATAAAAGCAGAAAGTGAACTTGGTATGGAAATAAAAAATATAATTTCAACAGGAAATTTTGTTAGTGATGAAATTGTTTTAAAATTAGTTTCTAATAAGTTAAAAAGTAATGAGTGTAAAAATGGATTTATACTTGATGGTTTTCCCAGAAACTTGACTCAAGCAAAACATTTAGATCAATTATTTTTAGAATTATCTTTAAAATTAAATTATGTTTTTTTGATAGATGTTCCTTTTGATTTGCTAATAAAAAGATGTGTAGGGAGAATTACATGCAATGCATGTGGCTACATTTCTAATTCTAACTATACTGATATGAAAGAGAATGATATTTGCCCGAAATGTGAAAAGGGACATTTTACAAAAAGAGAAGATGATAATGAAGAAACGGTCAAGAATAGATTAAGCGTATATCAAGAACAAACTCAACCAATTATAGATTTTTATAAAGAAAAAAATATTTTACATTCAATAGTTGGGGGTGAAGGTCCAGCGATTGAACTTACAAATCAGATATTTGACATACTCCCCTAATAAATAACCACTATTTATCCAAAAAACATAACCTTCCCATATAAATTAAATGATATAATTATCTTCGATAATATTAGGGGTTTTTAGATTTTTATGAAAAATAAATGTTTAGTATTCTTAACATTAACTTTTGTATCATTTCCAGCGTATGCAGGATGGATTCCTGATGAATGGATTCCTGATGACTTAATTCCTGATATAAGTTTGCCCCAAAAACCAATGATGGAAATATTAGATAGCGGAATCGAATTAATTCCAAAAACATATAGAATTCCAATAGACCAAGGATTACTAATCAGACAAGAAAAACTTGATAGATTACAACCTGGTCTTACAAAAGAACAAGTTAAATTTCTAATGGGAACACCAACTTTCATTGATCCTTTTCATAATAACAGATGGGATTATATATTTTATACAGTAGAAAAAAATAAAGTAAACAAAACAAAAAGATTAATTATTTATTTCAAGAATGAAATAGTTTATGCAATACATGATCAGAAAAAAGTTGTAAGAAAAGAAGGGTTAGCATCTAATGCCAAGTTTGCTGATGCTCCTGTAATAGAAAAAATTCCTACAGAACAGAAAGTTTCTGTTCCAGAAATTGTGATTGCAAGAAGAGAAGATTATTTATCTTACAAAAAGACTCGAGGTCTTCCTGTTTGTATTGATAATGAATTAGAAACATATGAGTCTGAAAGAACTTTGGTTAATGCCGATTCTGACACATTAGAAATAAGATCAGATAAACAAAGCCAAGACGATAAAGGTATCTATTATGCATCAGGAAAAGTACAAATAGAACGTTCGGATGATCTAATAAAAGCTGATGAGGCACAGTATAATGCTGATACCGGAGTCCTTACAGCTAAAGATAATGTTACATATTTAAATAAAGATATAACAATTAATGCTATTAAAGGCGGATATAATAGCCAAACCAATACAGTTAGTTTTAATAAAGCAACATATAATTTTGTATCTCAGGATAGACCAGGATCTGGAAGATCATCATCTATTTTTGTAGATGAAAAAGAAGTAATTCACCTTACCCCTGCAACATACACAACGTGCAATATAAATGATCCAGATTGGGAATTGGATGCATCAAAAACTGAACTTTACAGAGATATAGATAGAGGACATGCATATAATTTAGTACTTAAATACAAAAATTTGCCGATACTCTATACTCCTTTTATTAGTTTTCCACTAACTGATAAAAGACAGACTGGATTTTTATTTCCAAGAATTGGTAATTCTCAAGACAGTGGCGTAATTCTTTCAGCACCATATTATTTTAATTTGGCACCAAACTATGATTTAACTTTTATCCCAACAAATTACTCTGGTAGAGGAAAAATGTATGAATTTCAAACTAGACATAAATCAAAATCTAGTTCCACTGAAATACAATTAGCCACACTAAAAGATGATGATATAAAAAAGGATGATAGACATGCATTTTTTATTAAGGATGATAGAGTATTTTTGAATAATATGAGATTAGAAAATAATGCATGGTATGGAACGAGAATCACTTCTAAAATCGATGCAGGCGGTGTATCTGATAAAACATATTTTGATGATTTTAGTAGTTCGGTTGCTGGTATTGGAAGATCTCATATCTTAAGAGAGGTAAGATTAAATAGAACTGACAGGGGTGATTTTGGGGAATTAAATATGGAATTGTTATCTCAGGGTTATCAAGTTGCTAAATCAGGTTTAATTGAACAATATAAAACAATGCCAAAATTTACTGTTAATTATAAATCTATGAAAAAAAACTATGATTTTGGTTATAATTTTAATGCTGAGTATGCTGCTTTTAGACACACACTTCCAACGCAATCTGAAGGTTCCCGATACACTATTTATCCATCTGTAGACTATTTGATTAATGAACCTGGATGGATGGTTAGACCAAAAATAGGATTTCAATATACAAAATATGAATTATCTAATACCGAACCTGAAACAAGAACAAGACACACAGCTATTGCAAGTTTGTACGGTAAAATGGTTTTGGAAAAAAGATTAAAAAATAATATTCTTCAAACTTTAGAGCCACAGTTATATTTACTATATATACCTGTCGGCCAACAAGATGACATCCCTTTATTTGATACAGGTTTGAATGATTTTAAATATACATTATTTAGCGAAAATAAATTTTATGGTAATGACAGATTGAATGATGCAAAACAAATGACATTGGCACTTACTTCAAGAATAATTAATTCATCTACAGGAATAGAAATGATAAACGGAACTATTGGTCAAATTTTTTATTTCGATGATCGTGATGTTCATTTAACAAAAGATACCAAAAAACATTCAGATGCTTCAAATATGCTTGGTATTATCAATGCAAGATTATCTGACAACTGGAGATTGTCTGGAGAAACAATATTTAACCCGCATGCTGGATATGGTGAAAAAAATGCTGTTAGACTAATGTATAAAGATACAAGCCTAGGAAGCCAAAGAATTTTTAATGCCAGCTATAGATTCAATAGAGGTTCGCAAGAAGAAATAGATCTTTCTGGAGTTGTACCTATAAATAATAGATTATCTTTTGTAGGAAAATATAACTACTCATTTAATAACGAAAGAAGTGATACAGAAGATTTACTTGAATCTATGCTTGGATTCGAATATGAAAGTTGTTGTTATGGTTTTAAATTTGTTGTGAGAGATTATTGGGATGGTAATAAATCGGATAATGCTTTTTACTTTGAATTCTTACCTAAAGGTCTTGCTACATCCAACAATCAAACATCTCAATTATTGAAAAGGGGTATACTTGGATATCAAGATGTTTATGACTATTAATAGAGTTTATATATTAATTGCTACATTATTAATTTTTCTAGTAAATATTTTTACTGCAAATATAGTACATGCAGCTGAAATTCAAGATAGAGTAGTTGCTGTTGTAAATGATGGAGTTATTCTTGAATCAGAATTAATTGAGGAAGTAGAAAATATTTCTAGAGGGCCCAAAATTAATGAATATTATAATTTGAATGATGAACAAGTGATAAAAAAAGTTTTAGATAAACTCATACTAAATAATTTACTTATACAAGCAACAAAAAGATTTGGTATTAATATATCTGATATTGCTTTAGAGAGAGGACTCAGACAAATTGCACAAAATGAAAATGTTCCTTTACCTAAATTAAGAGAAATAATATCTTCTAGAGGTGTAGATTACTCAAAATACATTGAAATAATCAGAAATAAAATGGCTGTTGATGAATTGTTTAGAACACAATTTTATTCAAGAGTTTATGTTACATCAGGAGAAATTGATAATTATATAAAAAATCAAATGGCTGATTTTGATAAACAAATCAAATACAATTTAACAGAATTTGTAATTGTAGATGAAAATAAAAAACTTAATCAAAAGATTGTTGATGATATATATTTAGAGTTAGAGAAAAGAAAATTTAATGATATAAAGGATGCTAACAAAGATATAAATATAGAAATAAATGAATTAGGTGAAAATACAATAGATGTTTTGCCGGATCTATTTGTACAAGCATTAAAAAAAATTTCTAAAGGAAAGTTAAGTGAAATTATTGTAAGCCCAAGAGGATATCATATTCTCAAATTAAATAATGTTTCCAATGAGTCACAAGTTTTTGTTACAGAATACAAAGTTAGGCACATACTTATGGTAACTGATGTTATGACTTCAGAAGAAATAATAAAAAATAAGCTTTTGAAAATAAAAAATGAATCCAAAAATATAGATGATTTTATTCTAAAAGCAAAACAATTCTCTGCAGATAAAGCCTCTGGTTTTAAGGGAGGTGATATTGGTTGGGTTAGAAAAGAATCTGTTGTGCCTGAATTTTCCACTGTTATGATTAAAACACCAATGAATAAAATTAGTGAACCATTTAAAACTCAATATGGTTGGCATATTTTATTTACTGAAAATGTAAGAACTATTGATGATACAAATACTAGATTAAGAAAGAGAGCCGAACTTGCAGTAAAAAGAATTAAGGCTGATAGACAAAAAAATGAATGGATTGCAAAATTAAAAGATCAGGCATATATTGAAATAAAGGATATAAAATTTTGAATAAAATTGCTATCACTTTGGGTGAGCCGGCAGGTATTGGTCCAGATCTAGGAGTTTTATTAGCTCAAAACACTTTTAAAAAAAATCATATCATAATAACAGATCCTGTTTTACTAATAGAAAGTGCAAAAAAATTAAAAAGAAATATAAAAGTAAATATAATAGAAAATATCAATAACGAAACAATATCAGGTAATAATGTTTTAAATGTTTTACCAATAAAATTAAATACTACAAATAAACCTGGTACTATGAATTCGAAGAATGCTGAATTTGTAATAAAAACAATTAAAAAAGCAGCAAGGTTATGTATCAATAATGATGTCAAAGCCATGGTTACTGGACCAATAAGTAAATCTATTCTCAATAATGGTGGATATAAAATTTCTGGTCATACTGAATTCTTATCTAATTTATGTAAATCTAAATCAGTAATGTTGTTAATGAATAAAAAGATAAAAATTGCATTACATACAATACACATACCATTAAAAGATGTTCATAAACAAATAAAAAAAAATAAAATAATACAAACAGTCTCAATTGTTGATAAGGATATGAAAAAAAAATTTGGCATCAAAAAACCAAAAATCTTGATGACTGGATTAAACCCGCATGCAGGAGAAGATGGTTTGTTAGGAAAAGAAGAGCAAAATGAACTAATACCAGCAATTAAAGAACTTAGAAAGAAAAATATATTAATTGATGGACCGTGTCCTGCGGATACTGCGTTCATTAAAAAAAATATAGACTATTATGATGTATTTATAACTATGTTTCATGATCAAGGATTACCTGTAATTAAATTTGATAATTTCCAAAAAACAGTAAATATTACATTGGGTTTACCTATCAATAGAATTTCTGTCGATCATGGCACAGCACTAGACTTGGTGGGAACTGGAAATATTGATATTTCTAGTTTTAAAGAAGCTTTAAAAATAGCTGATAATATAAATGATTCTTCTTAAAAAAAGTCTTGGTCAACATTTTTTACATGATAAAAATATTATTAATAAAATAATAAAATATGTTCAACCAAAAAGAAATCAGCATTTTTTAGAAATAGGCCCAGGGAATGGGGTATTATCTAAACCATTATATAATAAAATTCAATCACTAATTCTAGTTGAAAAAGATAAAAAATTAATATCAATACTAGAAGAAACTTTTGATAAAAAGAAAAATATTATAATTTGTAATACCGATATATTGAAATATAATTTTAATGATATTGATAAAAAAATAAGGATTATAGGTAACCTTCCTTACAATATTTCAACAGAAATATTATTTAAAATTCTAGAGATTTCAAAACAAATTATTGATGTCCACTTTATGTTACAAAAAGAAGTAGTCGACCGTATAATTGCCAAACCAGGTAGTAAAAAATATGGTAGATTATCAATTATGTGCCAAGCATATTTTAATGTAAAAAAATTGTTTGAAATAACTCCAAATGTTTTCTATCCAAAACCAAAAATATACTCAACATACATAAAAATGGTGCCTTATAAAACTAAATTTAACAATGATAAACATGAAAAGATATTCACAGATATTGTCCGAAGAACATTTTCATCAAGAAGAAAAATGATAAAATCAACTCTAAAGGATTTTATTGATTTGAAAATTTTAAAAGAATTGAATATAGATCTTAATCAAAGACCCGAAAAAATGTGTATGGAAGATTTTATAAATATCTCAAAAAAAGTATGAAAAAAATAATTTGTATCTCTCTTTTTTTTTACTCTATCTATCACTACATCTTATTCTTTAGTTGGTACTTAAGTCATGATCAAAAAATTATAGAGGAGGCTCTTAATTTATCTTTATTAGCTAGTCTACCTTTATTTATAATGATATTCATAACACATACATTTTTTTATCCTAAAAATAATAATGATCATGCTAAAGTAATTACTTTTCCTCCAATGATTATGCTTTTCTCAAGTAATTTAGCCTTTTTGATTGGAGCCTTAAATCAATATTATTTTCAGCTTTATCGTCTACCTAACATTTTAGACTTTTTAAGAAATCCAACAATTGGTTTAATTTTTATTATTATATCTTTGATTATAATCCATTTAGCAATAAAAGAATTTAATGATATAAAAGAAGATCCAATGCCTACAACATCATCTAAAAATTTGATAAAAAATAAAATTTATACTTGGACAAGAAATCCAATGTATTTAGGATTAATAATTTTTCAAGTAGGATTAGGGTTTGCAGTAAGTTATCTTCATATATCTATATTTGGTTTATTCACATTCATTGTTTATCATTATTTTGTAGTAAAACGAGAAGAAGTATATTTAGAAGAAAAGTTTGGAAAAGATTATTTATTATATAAGAAAAATGTACGTAGATGGTTATGATGCTTCTTCCATGCTGGAAGCATTTTTGAAAACTATTTTTTCTTTTTCAAAATTTACAGAAACTGATTTAGCGCCGTCAAATTCATTATTTAGAATTTTTTTTGATATTTCATTCTCTAGTAAACTTTGTATTTTTCTTTTTATAGGTCTTGCCCCAAATGAAGGATCGTAGCCCAATTTAGCTATATGTTTAATTACTTGTTTATTTACATTAACTTTTATATTAGTAATATTATGTATTCTATCGCAAAGTTCCGTAATTTGATTATATGTAATTTTCTCTATAACCTCTTCTGAAAGTGGTTTAAATGCAACAATATCATCTATTCTATTTAAAAATTCTGGTCTAAATTTATTTTCTAATTCTTCTCTGATATTTTGCCTAATTTTGTTATTATCATCCGTATCTTTATGATGATCTTGACCTATGTTTGAAGTCATAATAACTATGGTATTTTTAAAATCTACAACTCTACCTTGTCCATCAGTAAGTCTTCCATCATCAAAAATCTGTAAAAGTAAGTTTAAAACTTCTGTATGTGCTTTTTCAATTTCATCTAACAATATAACTGAATATGGTCTTCTTCTAATAGTTTCAGTGAGACAACCACCCTGTTCATAACCAATATAGCCAGGAGGTGCTCCTATTAATCTTGAAGCATTATGTTTTTCAGTATATTCTGACATATCAATTCGTACTAAAGATTCTTCCGAGTTAAATAAAAATTTTGCTAACTGTTTAGATAGTTCAGTTTTTCCTACTCCAGTTGGTCCTAAAAATAGAAAAACACCATTTGGTTTTGTAGGATCAGAAATACCTGCACGTGATCTTCTAATTGCGTTAGAAATTGCAGAAATAGACGCAGATTGGCCAATAACTAATTTTGATAAAAAAGATTCTAAATTAAGTAATTTTTCTTTTTCACTTTGAACAATTGTATTAACAGGAATTCCTGTCCATTTAGAAACAATATCTGCAACAATGTTTTCTGTAACTTTATTTCTTAATAATTTTAAATCACCTGAAGTATGTGTTTCTGAATGTTTAATTTTATTTTCTATTTCAGGTATTAGACCATATTGTAACTCAGACATTTTAGTTAAATCATTTTTTCTACGAGCATTCTCTAATTCTTGTTTTGTGTTTTCCAGTTTTGTTTTTAATTCTTTAGAATCTGTAACTAAACTTTTTTCTTCAATCCAGATTTTTTCTAATTTTGTATATTCTTTTAATAAAGATTCTAAATTCTTTTCAAGTTCTTTTTTTCTATCATCAGATTCTTGATCTGAATCCTTTTTTAGAGCCTCAATTTCAATTCTTAATTTGATGATATTTCTATCCAATCTATCCATTTCTTCTGGTTTTGAATCAATTTCCATTCTAATTAAACTTGCAGCTTCATCAATTAAATCAATAGCCTTATCAGGTAAATTGCGATCAGTAATATATCTAGCAGATAAATTAGCGGCTGCTATTATGGCATTATCAGTTATAGTTACACCATGATGTATTTCATATCTTTCTTTCAATCCTCTTAAAATAGCGATTGCATCTTCTACTCCAGGTTGATTAATTAAAACTTTTTGGAAACGTCTTTCCAAAGCTGCATCTTTTTCAATATTTTGTCTAAACTCATCAAGTGTTGTTGCTCCTATACATCGTAGATCACCTCTTGCCAACGCGGGTTTTAACATATTACTCGCATCCATTGAACCTTCAGATTTGCCCGCACCTACCATCATATGAATTTCATCTATAAAAATAATAAATTGATCTTTTTTATTTGTTATTTCTTTTAAAACATTTTTTAATCTTTCCTCAAATTCTCCTCTAAATTTTGAACCTGCTACCATAGCACTGAGATCTATTTGAAGAAGTTTCTTATCTTTTAATCCTTCAGGTACTTCATTATTAATAATTCTTTGCGCAAGTCCTTCAGCAATTGCTGTTTTTCCTACACCAGGATCACCTATAAGGACAGGATTATTTTTAGTTCTTCTTTGAAGCACTTGAATA
>CAYFGJ010000013.1:0-16486 GCA_964342835.1 uncultured Ectothiorhodospiraceae bacterium
TTAGCTATAATTTTCTTTTGTTACTTTTATACTGCACTTGTATTTAATGCTAGAGAAACTGCTGACAATTTAAAAAAATCTGGAGCATTTATTCCCGGAATAAGACCAGGTGATCAGACTGCATCATATATTGATGATATAACGACAAAATTAACTACGGTTGGAGCAATATATATAACAAGTGTATGTTTATTACCTGAATTTTTAATTCTTTATTTGAATGTGCCTTTTTATTTTGGTGGTACATCGCTTTTAATTGTAGTGATAGTTGTTATGGATTTAATGGCTCAGATACAATCACATTTATTATCACACCAATATGAGGGTATGATGAAAAAAGCCAATCTAAAAGGTATTGGCGGAGGTATGAGATAAATGAAAGTGAAAGCATCAGTGAAAAAATTATGTAGAAATTGCAGAATTATAAGAAGAAATCGTGTGGTAATGGTGATATGTAAAGATCCACGCCACAAACAAAGACAAGGATAATTTATGTTGTATTTAAGTCAAATGAAATATAGAATCATCGAGCAAGAGAGACATTAAATGGCTAGAATAGCGGGAATAAACTTACCAAACGATAAACATATATGGGTAGCTTTGACATCTATATATGGCATAGGACCATCAAGGGCGATTAAAATTTGTCTTGACTCTGGAGTTGATAAAACAAAAAAAGTTAAAGATTTAGTGGAAAAAGATTTAGAGATATTAAGAAATTTTATTTCTAAATATCAACTAGAAGGTGATTTGAGACGTGAAGTCTCATTAAATATAAAAAGATTAATGGATATAGGATCTTATAGAGGAATAAGACACAGAAAAAGCCTTCCTCTAAGAGGACAAAAAACAAAGAATAACAGTAGAACTAGAAAAGGACCAAGAAAACTTTTAAAAGCCAAATAATATGATAAATAAAACCAAAAAGAAAAAAATAAAAAAAACGGTTAATGAGGGAGTTGCACATATTTATGCATCTTTTAATAACACAATCATTACTATAACAGATAAACAAGGAAATACTTTATCATGGGCCACATCAGGTGGATCGGGTTTTAGAGGTTCTAGAAAAAGTACACCTTTTGCGGCTCAAATTGCTGCAGAAAAAGCTGGACAGAAAGCACAAGAATTTGGATTGAAAACTCTTGAAGTTTTGGTAAAAGGACCAGGACCGGGAAGAGATTCTGCTGTTAGAGCTTTAAATAATGCAGGATATAAAATATTAAATATAACTGATATTACACCATTACCACATAACGGATGTAGGCCTCCAAAAAAGAGAAGGGTTTAATTATGGCAAAATATACTGGTTCAAAATGTAAATTAATGAGAAGAGAAGGAACAGATCTATATCTTAAGTCTGGATCTAGAGCATTAGATACAAAATGTAACATAGATAAAAAACCAGGTGATTCTGGTGAAAAAAGAGCTAAGACTTCTGATTATGCATTACAATTAAGAGAAAAACAGAAAGTTAAAAGACTATATGGTGTATTAGAAAAACAATTTAGAAATTATTATAAAAAAGCGGCTAGTAAAAAAGGTTCAACAGGTGAAAATTTACTCGCTCTACTTGAATCTAGATTAGATAATGTCGTTTATAGAATAGGTTTGGGAGCTACACGATCTGAATCTAGACAATTAGTTAATCATAAGAATATAGAAGTTAATGGTAAAATTATTAATATACCTTCTTATAACGTAACCCCTAAAGATAAAATTTCAATTCGTAATAGATGTAAAGAACAATCTCGAATAAAATTAGCAATGACATTGGCAGAAACTAGAGGATTTAGTGACTGGATAGAAACGAATTCAAAAAATTTTGAAGGTACTTTTTTAAGACATCCAGAAAGAAAAGAACTTCCAGCAGAAATAAACGAATCGTTAATAGTTGAATTATACTCAAAATAGGTGATATATGAAAAAAAATAACTTCTTAAAACCAAAACTAGTAGATATCGAAA
Organism: uncultured Ectothiorhodospiraceae bacterium; assembly: GCA_964342835.1. Taxonomy (GTDB): domain Bacteria; phylum Pseudomonadota; class Gammaproteobacteria. Next base: position 1,968 of record CAYFGJ010000013.1, read on the forward strand.
TGATTGGACCTTCACATGCAAAAGTAACTATAGAACCACTTGAGAGAGGTTTTGGACATACTTTAGGAAATGCATTAAGAAGAGTTTTGCTTTCATCATTACCCGGTAGCGCTGTTACCGAGGTATCAATTGAAAATATTTTACATGAATACACAACTATTGAAGGCGTTCAGGAAGATGTTTTAGAGATATTGTTAAATTTAAAGAAATTATCATTAATACTTTATGAAAAAGATTTTATAGAAGTAACATTGAGTAAGAAAGGCAAGGGCCCAGTTCTAGCTTCAGATATAGAAAGTAATGCTAATTTAGAAATTAAGAATCCAGATTTTTGTATAGCAAACATAACTAATGATAATATTGAATTAGTTATACATTTAACAGTTTCTAATGGTCGTGGATATCAACAAGCTCAAAAAAGTAAATTTAATGAGTCAGAAGATTTAGGAATTGGTAAGCTCCAATTAGATGCATCATTTAGTCCAATTATACAGGTAACATATACTGTAGATTCAGCACGCGTAAAACAAAGAACAGATTTAGATAAATTAATAATTGATATCAAAACAAATGCAACAATTGAACCTGAAGATGCAATAAGAAGAGCAGGAACAATACTACGTGATCAATTGGAAGTTTTTAGTGCACTTGAAATAAGAGAAGAACCAGAAGATGATGAAGATGCTCCACAAGTTGATCCAGTCTTATTAAGACCGGTTGATGATTTAGAACTTACAGTTCGATCTGCGAACTGTTTAAAGGCTGAGAATATATATTATATTGGGGATTTAGTACAAAGAACTGAAAATGAATTGTTAAAGACACCTAATTTAGGTAAAAAGTCATTAACAGAAATAAAAGATGTATTAGCAACACACAGTTTGTCTTTAGGACAAAAATTAGAAGAGTGGCCACCGAAAAATATTGAAAAAAAATCATGAGACATAAAAAAATAGGCAGAAGATTAAATAGAAACTCATCTCATCGTAAAGCATTGATGAAGAATTTGACAATTTCTCTTATCAATTATGAATCGATCAAAACAAGCTTATCTAAAGCAAAAGAGTTAAGAAAAGTAACTGAACCTTTAATTACATTAGCTAAAACTGATTCACTAATGAGAAGAAGGTTGGCATATTCTAGAGTAGGTGATAAGAAAATTGTAAAAAAATTATTTGAGACTATTGGACCTAGATTTAAAGAAAGATCTGGCGGATATCTAAGAATACTAAAATGTGGACATAAACTAGGAGATGCATCTCAACAAGCGTATGTTCAGTTAGTTGATTAAACAAATGTTGTTAATTGAGTTTTTGTCTTAAATATTTTCCTGTGTAAGATAATTTATTTTTAATAACTTTTTCAGGGCTACCTGATTCAATAACAGACCCACCATCATCACCACCTTCTGGCCCTAAGTCAATTATCCAATCAGCTGTTTTTATAACATCCAAATTATGTTCTATAACAATTAATGTATTACCTCTATCTCTGAGTTTATGTAAGACAGATAATAAACGTTCTACATCATAAAAATGTAATCCAGTTGTAGGTTCATCTAAGACATATAATGTTTTTCCGGTATCTCTTTTTATTAACTCCTTTGATAATTTGATACGTTGAGCTTCACCTCCTGACAATGTAGTCGAACTTTGTCCAAGTTTTATATAAGATAATCCTACTTCTTCTAATACTTCAAGTTTTCTTTTTATTAGAGGTATATTTTGAAAGAATTCAATCGCTTCTGTGACTGTAAAATTTAATATCTCATTTATATTTTTACCTTTAAAAGTAATTTCTAAAGTCTCTTTGTTATATCTTTTTCCATCACATTTTTCACATTTAATATATATGTCTGAGAGAAAATGCATTTCTACCTTTATAACACCATCACCATTACAAGTTTCACATGATCCTTCTTGCACATTAAAACTAAATCTTCCGGGAGTATAACCTCTAGATTTAGCTTCAGGTGTTTGTGTAAAGAGATCTCTAATATGCTTGAAAATTCCTGTATATGTAATTGGGTTTGATCGAGGTGTTCGCCCAATGGGGCTTTGACTAATATCAATGATGCTGTCAATTTCATTAACTCCAATAATTTTTTTACATTCTATTTTGCTAGTATCCTTTTCAGATATTTCATTATAAATATAATCATATAACAGATCTACCAAAGTAGATTTTCCGGATCCAGAGACACCAGTTATACAAGTTAAAAGTCCTATTGGAATATCTACATCAATATTTTTGAGATTATTTTTATGTGCACCCTTAATTGAGAGTAATTTTTGTTTATTAATTTTGTTTCTTTTTTTAGGAACACTTATTTGTCTTTTCCCAGAAATATATTGACCTGTATAAGATTCTCTCACAGATGTAATATTTGTAGGAGAACCAGAAAATACAATTTCACCACCATGATTACCAGCTCCCGGACCAACATCTACAATGTGATCTGAGGATAAAATAGTATCTTCATCATGTTCAACAACTATAACAGTATTACCTAAATCTCTTAAGTTTTTTAGAGTTTTAAGTAGTCTATCATTGTCTCTTTGATGTAGTCCAATTGTAGGTTCATCTAATATATACATAACTCCTACTAATCCAGAACCAATTTGACTAGCTAATCTAATTCTTTGACCTTCTCCTCCTGATAAGGTTTCTGCAGTTCTGTTTAAAGTTAAATAATTTAAACCTACATCTATCAAGAATTTTAATCTATTTTTTATTTCATTTATAATTTTTGTAGAAATCTCTTTTTTCATTCCACTGAGCTTGAGATTTTTAAAAAAATTATAACCATCTTGTATAGTTAAAGCAGTTATTTGATCAATTGATTTTTCAGCAATAAATACATTTCTTGATTTTTCATTTAGTCTAGAACCATTACATTCTTCACATTCTATAGTACTTAAATAATTAGCAAGAATATTTTTTCTGCTAAACGATCCCATATCATAGCTTTTTTTTAGAATTTTAGTTAATCCTAGCCATGGTTCGTTTTTTGAAACTGATTTATTTGTAAAAATTGATCTTCCATATGTAATATTGATTTTTTCAGTTCCACTACCATACATTAAAATATTTGTAAAACTTTTTGGCAGCTTTTTATATTGTGTTTCTATATTTACCTTATAATGTTTAGCTAAGGATTTTAATTGTTGATGGTAGTAATCATTACGCTTATCCCATTTAGCAATCGCACCATCTGTCAAACTTAATTCTTTATTTACTATGAGTTTATTCTCATCAATAAATTCTCCTATTCCTAAACCATCGCATATTTCACATGCTCCCATAGGACTATTAAAAGAAAATAATCTCGGTTCTAATTTATTTATAGAATAACCACAATGAGGACAAGAATGTTTCGTTGAGAAGGTATATTTAATTTTTTCCGATTTATTTTCTAAAATTTGTATTATTCCGCCTGATATTTCTGATGTTGTCTTTAATGATTCACTTATCCTTAATTTATTTTCATTTTTAACTTCCAATCTATCAATTATAAGTTCTATATTATTTTTTTTCTTAGGGTCAATATTATATTTCTCAGCTAGATTTATAATATTTTTATTCAACCTTATTCGCATATATCCTTGTTGTTGAAAACTACTTATTAAATTAGAGTGTTGTCCTTTTTGTTGATTAATTATTGGTGCTAAAATAGATATAAAATTACCATTACACTCATTAATTATTTTTTCAGTTATATCTATATATGACATAGCATCTAAAGAAATTTTGTGGACTGGACATTTAGGCGTACCAATTCTTGCAAACAGCAGTCTCAAATAATCATAAATTTCTGTTACTGTTGCAACGGTAGATCTTGGATTATGTGAAGATGATTTTTGTTCGATTGAAATTGCTGGTGAAAGTCCATCAATAGAATCTACATCAGGTTTATCCATCATTGATAGAAACTGTCTAGCGTAGGCTGATAGAGACTCCATATATCTTCTTTGACCTTCAGCAAAGATAGTATCAAACGCTAAGGATGATTTTCCTGAACCGGATAATCCTGTTATTGTAACCATTTTATTTCTAGGTATTTCAATATTAATATTTTTAAGATTATGTGTTCTAGCGCCTTTTACAAATATGTTCTTTTTCATCAGTGGAATTTGGTTTGTCTGTGCTATAATATCATCAATATAGTTTATAACAAGATTGTTAATAAACACGAGAGGTAACTAATAAACTAGTATGTCAGTAAATAAAGTCATTCTTTTAGGCAGAGTTGGTAATGAGCCTGAAATTAAATACATGCCAAGTGGTACCGCAGTTCTGAATTTATCATTAGCCACAAATCGTAAAACAAAAAATCAAGAAACTGATGCGTGGGAAGACAAGACTGAATGGCATAGAGTTGTTTTTTTTAATAAGCCTGCAGAGATTGTTGCTCAATATGTTAAAAAAGGACAGCAATTGTATGTAGAAGGAAGGCTACAAACAAAAAAATGGCAGGATAAAGATGGGATTGAAAAATATTCAACCGATATAATATCAGATAATTTTACTTTTATAGGGAGTAAAAGCGATAATATTGAAGAACCAACAAAAACACAATCTACTTCAACCGATAATAATACTGAAAATTCAGCTCCACAATCGGATGATATGGATGTACCATTTTAATGGAATTGAAGAAATTTTTTATTAAAACCCAAGGATGCCAGATGAATGAATATGATTCTGAAAAACTTGGTGATATTTTAAAAAATAATTTAAATTTTATTCAATCTGATAATGCAGAAAATGCTGATGTATTATTATTAAACACATGTTCAATACGAGAAAAATCACAAGAAAAAGTATTTTCTGAACTTGGTAGATGGAAAAAAATTAAAGAAAAAAAACCAAGTACACTTATTGCGGTTGGTGGATGCGTAGCATCGCAAGAAGGAGAGAAAATAAAAACTAGATCACCACAGGTTGATATTGTTTTTGGTCCACAAACAATTCATAGATTACCTAAAATGATTAAGGATATAAAAAATCAAAAAAAAACATCTATTGATATCAGTTTTCCAGAAATAGAAAAATTTGATTATATACCTAATTCGAAAAAGAAATTTCCAACAGCTTTTGTTACCATAATGGAAGGTTGTAGCAAGTATTGTACTTTTTGTGTTGTACCATATACACGTGGAGAAGAAGTTAGCAGAAGGTTTGATGATATAATTTATGAAGTTAACAATTTAGCTAAATTGGGAACCAAAGAAATCATATTATTAGGACAAAATGTAAATGCTTATCAGTCATATATGATGGATGGTAAAAAAGCAGATTTTGCTACTCTCGTTAGACATATATCATATATTACAGGTATTAAGAGAATTAGACATACAACATCACATCCAATTGATTGTACTGATAATTTTATAAACGAGTATACTAATCCAATACTAGCAGATAATTTACATTTACCTGTGCAATCAGGCTCAGATATTATATTAACAAAAATGAAAAGGAAACATTGTATTTTAGAATATAAGAATGTAATAAAAAAAATCAGAGATTTAAGACCAAATATTAGTCTGACTTCAGATTTTATTGTAGGTTATCCAAATGAAACCGATTATGATTTTGAACAGACAATGAATTTAATAAATGAGTTAGAGTTTGATGATGCATATAGTTTTATATATAGCAAAAGACCTGGAACACCTGCATCTTTTGAAAAAGATAATATTTCAGAAAAAATAAAGAAAAAAAGATTAAATGTTTTACAGTCTAGAATTAAAGAATTATCTAAGAATTATCTTTCAAATATGATTAATACTAATCACAAAATATTAGTAGAAGGCATATCAGTTAGAAATAACAAAGAATTTTTTGGAAGAACATATAATAATAAAATTGTCAATTTTATAGGCACATCTGATTTAGTAGGAAAAATGATTGACATAAAGATAACAGATTTAAGATCTAACACATTAAGAGGTAAATTATAACAACTAAAATAACACATCAAAATATAATTCTTAGGCCACAAGATAATGAAAGACTTGCAAACCTTTGCGGATTATTGGATGAAAACCTCAGACAGATTGAATCTCATATGAAGGTAGAAATATCTAATAGAGGAAATTCTTTCAGAATCAAAGGAGATGAAAAAATTGTTCCATTGACTTCGCAGCTTTTAGAAGAATTATATAAAATTTCGGAACATGAAGAACTTACACCTAAACAACTTTATATGTATATGAACAAGCAAACCCAATACAAAAATAACTTAGAAGAAAACAGCGAAACTATAATAAAGTTGAAAAAAATAACAATCAAGCCCAAATGCAAATCTCAAGAAACTTATATTAAAGAAATAAATAATAATGACCTAACATTTGGTGTAGGTCCTGCAGGTACTGGTAAAACATATTTAGCAGTTGCATGTGCAGTCTATTATCTTGAAAATGATTTAGTAAAAAAAATATTTTTAGCCAGACCAGCAATTGAAGCTGGAGAAAAACTAGGATTTCTTCCTGGTGATTTAGCAGAAAAAGTTAATCCCTATTTACAGCCAATATATGATGCTTTGTATGAAATAATTGGTTTTGATAGAGTTACAAAATTATTAGAAAAAAAGATTATTGAAATTGCTCCACTTGCATATATGAGAGGGCGTACTTTAAATGACGCGTTTATCATATTAGATGAAGCTCAGAATACCACCATTGCTCAAATGGAAATGTTTCTAACTAGAATTGGTTATGGCTCAAAAACTGTTGTAACTGGTGATACGAGTCAAATTGATCTTCCAAGAGATATAAAATCAGGATTGAAAGATGCGCTAGAATTTGTACCAAAAATCAAAGGTGTATATACAGCAAAATTTAAAGCACAAGATGCGATGCGACATCAAATTGTCAAATCTATCATTAGCGAATATGATAAAAGAAAAAAAGAATCCATTAAAAATTAAGATAATAAAAAAAATAATGAGAGGATATATTCCAACAGATTATAAAATCTCAAAGTGGGCCAGAATATCTTACATGAAAAAAAAAGAATCTTTAGTAACTATAAAATTGGCTGATAAAAAAGAAATGATGAAATTGAATCAATTATATTTGAATAAAAAGAAATCATGTAACATTTTATCCTTTCCATATAACGATGTTTTAGAGTTCGGTATATATATATTAGGTGATATAATTCTTTGTCCATCTGTAGTAAACAAAGAATCTAAAATTTATAATAAAACACCTGATTCTCGTTGGGCACATATGATCATACATTCAATGTTACATCTTCAGGGATATAGACATAATTCAATAGTTAACAGAGATAAAATGGAAACAGTAGAAATAAAACTTATGAAACAACTTGGTTACCAAAATCCATATCATGCAAACTGAAATAAAAAAGAAAAAATGGTTAGATAAACTTTTAGGTTATATAACAGATAGCCCAAAAAAGAAGTCTGATTTGTTAGAAGTTTTAAATGAATCAGTTAAAGATGGCTTAATAGACTCAAACTCTCTAGAAATGATAGAAGGTGTTTTTAAAGTATCAGAAATACAAGTCAGAGATATAATGATACCACGACCGCATATGACTGTAGTGGATATAAACGATAATATTAATGCAATTATCAAAAAGGTTGTAGAATCTGGTCATTCCAGATTCCCGGTTATTGATCAAGATAGAGATAATATAATTGGAATACTTTTCGCTAAAGATTTACTTAAGAAAACTAAAACAGATAAAATAAATGACTTTGATTTACATGATTGTTTAAGACCTGCAGTATTTGTTCCAGAGAGCAAACGATTAAATATATTGTTAAATGAATTCAAAACTGGAAGAAATCATATAGCTATTGTTATAGGTGAACATAGCAATGTCTCTGGTTTAGTTACAATTGAGGATGTTCTTGAAGAAATTGTAGGTGAAATAGATGATGAGCATGATAAAACTAATGACACAAAAATTCTTACACAAAGCAAGGGAAAATTCTTGGTTGATGCACTAACCACTCTAGATGAGTTTAATAATCATTTTTTCACTAAGTTTCAGGATGATGATATTGATACATTGGGTGGCTACTTAATGAATAAATTTGAGAGAGTCCCATCCAAGAATGAAACTATACAAATTGATAACTTAATATTTAAGGTTATTTCCGTTGATTCTAGAAAAATTAATAGAGTTCAAGTCGTCGTTGAATAAAAAATATTATCTAGTTTTTTTTGCTGCTGCAATATATTCTTTAGCATTTTCACCTACAAATTTAAAAATTCTTGCTTATTTATCTATATCTTTATTTTATATATTACTTCTAGAATCAGATAAAAAAGATTCTATGAGACTATCATTTCTTTATGGTCTAATTTCTTATTTAGTTGGCGTGAGCTGGGTGTTCAACAGTATATATGATTTTGGCGGACAACATTTTATTTCATCGATATTAATTACAGCTATATTTGTTTTAACGTTAGCAATAACTTTTATACCCATTGGTTTTTTTATAAATAAATCCTTAAAACTAACTTCCTTTAGTGCTTGCATATTTTTTTCATCTTTATGGATATTATCTGAATTTATCAGATCAAATATTTTTGGAGGTTTTCCTTGGCTTATATTAGGTCATAGTCAAATACATACTATCTATGAAAATATTTATCCTATTCTAGGTTCTTATTTTGTTGGCTTTATTGTTACAGCACTTTCGTCTTTTTGTGTTGTCATTTATATAAATAATTTCAAAACAAAATATCTATTACAATTAATTTTAGTTATTTCTGTATTATTTATAATTAATATTATACCAATTAACTGGACTAAACATTCTGATCAGAAAATTAATTTTACAATTATACAGGCCAATGTTCATCAGGGTCTTAAATTTGATAAATCAACTATAATAAAAATAAAACAAAAGTATGAGGAAATGTCTAATAAATATAATGGAAAAGATTTAATAATATGGCCAGAAACAGCAATTCCTACATTTAATAATAATGATTTATATTTGAAAAAACTACAAAATAAATTTGATAAATCTCTGCTAGTATCTGGTATTTTTCGTTTTGATACTCAATCTAATAAAATTTTTAATAGTATTGTGTTTTTAAATAAAAATATTCAGTTCTATGATAAGAGACATCTTGTTCCTTTTGGTGAATACATGCCTTTTTCCAACATATTACAACATGTCGGTAAATTTTTAGATGTACCTATGTCAAACTTATCAAGTGGGAATTATCATCAATCATCAATCAAGTATAATGATGAGTTAATATACCCACTTGTATGTTATGAGATTGCATTTCCAAAATTAATTTCAGTTGATAAGGAGACATATGGATTAGTAATTAACTTAAGTAACGATGGCTGGTTTGGCAATTCATTTGCGCCTTATCAGCATTTGCAAATTACTCAAGTGAGAGCTTTAGAAACGCAGAGATATATATTGAGAGCTGCAAATACAGGAATTTCAGCAATAATTAATCCAAAAGGAAAAATTTATAAGTCCATTCCACTTAATAAAGAAGGAGTTTTGTCGGATACAGTATACTCTACAAAATTTTTAACCCCTTATATGGTTTTTGGAGATTACCCTGTTTTGATGTTAATATTCATATTTATATTTTTATATATTTTTAGATCAAGTAAACATGGATAAAGAATACAAACCAAATATAGTAGAACAAGAAGCCCATAAGTATTGGGAGAGTGATAATTCATTTAAAACTGATTTATCTAATACAGACGATAAATTTTATTGTCTAAGCATGTTTCCTTATCCTAGTGGTAAATTACATATGGGACATGTTAGAAATTATACAATTGGAGATTTAATATCTCGTTCCAACAAAATGAAAGGTAAGAATGTTTTTCAACCAATGGGTTGGGATTCATTTGGACTTCCAGCAGAAAATGCTGCTATAGAAAATAATGTTCATCCAGCTGAATGGACTAAACAAAATATTAAACATATGAAAGAACAACTTACCAAGTTGGGGTTTGCTTATGATTGGTCATCAGAACTTACAACATCTGATCCAAAATATTTCAAATGGGAACAATGGTTTTTTTTAAAATTGTTGAAAAATAAATTAGTTTATAAAAAAAACGCTGAGGTTAATTGGGATCCTGTAGATCAAACTGTACTTGCAAATGAACAAGTAATTGATGGTAGAGGTTGGAGATCAGGCGCTACTATTGAACGAAAACAAATATCGCAATGGTTTTTAGCTATTTCAAATTATTCTCAAGAATTACTTGATAGTATTGATAGTCTTAAGAACTGGCCTTCATCGGTAAAAATTATGCAAAAAAATTGGATAGGGAAATCTGAAGGTGTAATTATTAATTTTAAAATTAAAAATAGCAAATCATCTGTACCAGTTTTCACAACTAGATTGGATACTTTGTTAGGCGTAACGTTTATATCTGTTAATCCTTCTCATAAATTAATAACTGATAATATTGTAAATAATAAAGACATTAAGGATTTTTTAGAAAATTTTTTATCAACAAAAATGTCTGAAGAATATCTGTCTACAATAGAGAAAGATGGTGTAGATACTGGATTAAGGGCGATACATCCAATAACGAAAGAAGAAATACCGATTTGGATCGCAAATTATGTGTTAGAGGGATATGGAACTGGTGCAGTCATGTCTGTTCCTGGACATGATGTTAGAGATTATGATTTTGCAAAAAAATTTAAATTACCAATTATAAATGTTATTAAATCGATTGATTTATTGGATAAAAATAAAGCTCCATATACTGAAGATGGTATATTAGTTAATTCTGGGGTTTATAATAACCTAACCTCTGAAGAAGCTAGAAATGCTATGTTGAAAGATTTAGAAAATTCAAATCTGGTAACTAAAGAAATAAAGTATAGATTACGTGATTGGGGTATATCTAGACAACGTTATTGGGGATGCCCTATACCTGTTTATTATCATGATGATGACAAATCAATACATCCAATTCCTGAAGATCAATTACCAGTTGAATTACCTGATGATGTAGATTTTTCTATAGAAGGTAATCCATTGGAGAATCATCCTACATGGAAAAAAATGAAGTGCCCAGTTACTGGCAAAGATTCAACTAGAGAAACAGATACTTTTGATACATTTTTTGAATCTTCTTGGTACTATATAAGATTTTTATCTGCAAATGATAACGAGATGATATTGAATAAAAAATATGATAAATGGTTACCAGTAGACCAATATATAGGTGGAATTGAGCATGCAATATTACATTTACTTTATGCACGCTTCTTTCACAAACTAATGCGCGACTTAAAGATAGTTAATAATTCAGAACCTTTTTCATCACTTCTTTCACAAGGTATGGTTTTAAAGGATGGTGCCAAGATGTCTAAATCCAAGAATAATACTGTTGATCCAAATGATATGATTGAAAGATATGGTGCGGATACCATTAGATTATTTATAATATTTGCAGCGCCACCAGATCAGAACCTTGAGTGGTCAGATTCCGCTATAGAAGGATCATTTAAATTTTTGAAGAGATTGTGGGCAGTTTGTTATTCATTCAAAGAGGTAAAAAAACACACAGATTGCAAAAAATTGGAGGATGTTAAGAATCTAAGAAAGAAAATTCATCACTCTATAATGAGAGTGACTAGAGATTTTTTTGAAAGAAAAAGTTTTAATACAGCCGTTGCTACGCTGATGGAATTATTAAACGAGCTCATTAAGTTTCAAAAATTATATCCAAACGAGAAAAATACTATGGAAGAAGGTATTTTTAGTTTATTAAAAATGTTGTCACCAATTTCTCCTCATATCACTCATCATATTTGGTTACTTCTTGGCAATGATAATCCTATTCATTTGGAATCCTGGCCAATAGTAGACTCATCAGCACTTGAGGAATCAAAAACAGAGCTTATTATTCAAATAAATGGTAAACTTAGATCTAGTATACAGATTGATATTGGACAAAACGAAGAATCTGCAAAAATGATAGCTAGTTCTGACAAAAAAATAAAACCATATCTTATGAATAAAAAAATAAAAAAAATTGTATACATACAAGATAAATTAATAAATTTTGTAGTTTGATTTATGAATAATATTTTTAAAGTTTTTGTATTTTCTTTGACATCTTTGATACTGATTTCCTGTGGGTATACGATAAGAGGAAGTCTTAATTTGCCAAATAACATTGATCAAATTACATTACACTCACAAGAGTATTCAGATGTTTCTAATGATATAAATTTATTATTAACAAGCATGAATATTAAAACGGCAACAAAATCAAGAGATGATGATTATGCAATCCACATAATTAACGAAAGACTAGACAAGAGACAATTAACTATTAATCCGGATGGTAGAGTTAATGAGTATGAATTAATTTTTACGGTAACTTTTGCAATAAAAACACCATCAAAACAATTTATGCCGGATACAATAACTTTATATAGAGATTATTCTTTTGATGAAAGTAAAATTTTAGGTACATCTGACAGAGAATCCACCCTTCATGATGAAATGATTGCAACTGCTTCAACCATTATAATTGATAGATTCAAAGCTAAAATAATCAATAATCCATAATTATTTCTTCTTTATAAAATCATATGGCTCATGTCTCGTTCTATCATGAACATCCATTCTGTAATTGATAAATTTATCCAAATCATTGAAATGAAAAAAAGGATTTCCTTCAATTTGTTCACTCATTGTAGAAATTTTTTTTACTGAGTAATCATGTCCAGGTAATATTAATGTTGAATTAGGTAATTTATTTTTTAAGTTCTTTAATGAAGAAAACATATCTTCTGGAGAGCCGCCATGTAAATCACATCTACCACAACCATAAACAAATAATGTGTCACCTGCAATTAGATTGTTCCCAATCATGTAACATACTGATCCAGGTGTGTGGCCAGGTGTATGAATAGATTTTATTTCAGATTCCCCTAATTTTATAGTATCACCACTTTCAGTGATCTCTATATTATCAAAAGATTTTCCCCAAAAAGAATATTCTTTTTTATTAATATAAATTTGCACATCATTATGTTTTAATACTTCATCTATGGCATTTACATGATCATGATGACTATGAGTTAAAAAAATCTTTTTTAAGATTAAATTATTTTTTTTTATATATTCATTAGGTTTTGCTAAATCCCATGCTGGATCAATAATAGCTGCTTCTTTGGTTTTTATATCTGAAATGATATATATTAAATTCTGCATTGGACCCACATCAAATGTTTTAATAATAAACTTATTTGTTTCTTGTTGCATAATTTCAGATATAATAGATCAATATTAATTGATTTTAATGGAAATTTCTATGACAGAAATAATTTTAAAACCAGAACTAATAAAGAATATACAAAAGGTCTTAGTAGATTATGAACCTAAAAATGAAGACCCAATACTTGCTGCACAATATTTATCTGCTGTGGTTGGCTCAATTGTTGCAACTGCTGACATACCAAGGGATGAACAAGAAAATATTTTGAAACAATTATTGGATTTCATTAAATATGTTTATGATCAGCAGACATCTACATTACAAACTGGTAATAATGAAAATAATCCGACTACAGAATCGTTTGGTAAATGGAAACCTGAATAATAATCATAAGTTTTCAACAATTTCTTTGATGAGATTTGTTCCTGAATATACTAAACCAGTATAAATTTGTAGAAGTTTAGCTCCTTTATCTATTTTCATTTTTGCTGTTTGATATGAATCTATACCTCCCACACCTATAATTGTTGTATCTTTATCAAGATTAGTATTTAACAATTCTATAATATTATTTGATTTATCATTAAGTGGCTTGCCACTTAATCCACCTTGAAAATAGTGATATTTATTATTTTTAAGCAAAGACTTATTAATTGTTGTATTTGTTGCTATAACTCCTTCAATTTCATATCTTTTTATAAATTTAGAAATACTTATAATTTGATCTTCTGTTAAATCTGGAGATATTTTCAAAATTAATGGAACTCTCATTTTATAAACTTTGATTAAATTTTCATGCAATTTTTTTATGTTTTTTAGAAAATTATCTATATATTTTTCTAAATGTAAATCTCTTAAATTTTTAGTATTAGGAGATGATATATTTAGTGATATATAATCACAGAGAGAATATATTTGTCTCATACAATACTCATAATCCTGATATGCATTATCAATTGGAGTTGTTGAATTCTTACCAATATTAATTCCAATAGGTATAATTTGGCGAAAGTTCTTCAAATTTGTTTTTAAATGATCTACACCTTTATTATTAAAACCTAAATGATTAATTATAGCTCTGTCTTCTCTAATTCTAAAAATACGAGGTTTAGGATTACCATCTTGCGGTCTTGGTGTTACTGTCCCAATTTCAACAAAACCAAAACCTATATTACTTATAAAATTTAAATAGTCGCCATTTTTATCAAAACCTGCTGCCAATCCAACTGGATTTTGAAAATTTATTCCAAAAGCTTTAGTTTTGCATTTTTTTATATTTGATTTTATGAGATTTT
>CAYFGJ010000014.1:0-15481 GCA_964342835.1 uncultured Ectothiorhodospiraceae bacterium
GCTCGATAAAAAATCTAAAAATTTACTTAATTGCGAAAGAGAAGATCTAAATATTTTTTTATCTTATAAAATGGATCAAGGTAATTCCGTTACATCAGTTATTCGTTTTTTATCTGTTATTAGGGGTTTTTACTCTTGGTCTAAAGAAAATAATAAAATTAAATATAATCCAACAGATTTATTAGAATCTCCAAAAATACGAAGAAATTTACCAATTAATTTGAGCGAAGATGATGTTACAAGAATATTAAATGCACCAGACATAAAAACAGAATTAGGAGTTAGAGATAAAACTATTTTAGAATTATTATATGCAACAGGACTTAGAATTTCAGAATTAACAAATCTAAAAATTACTCAAATAAATCTTACGGATGGTTTGGTGAAAGTAATGGGTAAAGGCAATAAAGAAAGAATAATACCTATTGGTCAAAATGCATTAAATTATATAAAAATTTATTTGAATAAATCTAGAGCTAAATTTATAAAGACAGATAATAATGAATATTTATTTTTGAGTAATAAAGGACAGCCAATTTCTAGAAAATCTTGTTGGAAAATGATTTCTTCATACGCTAAGATAAATTCTCAAAAGAAAAAAATCTCTCCACATTCTTTAAGACATGCCTTTGCATCACATCTTCTTAATCATGGTGCAGATTTGAGATCTGTACAAATGCTTTTGGGACATTCAAGTCTTTCTACGACGCAAATATATACTCATGTTGCCAAAGAAAGATTAATTCAATTTCATTCAAAACATCATCCAAGAGGATAAAAATATGAAAAAAATAATAAGTTCTTTTGTTTTTATTTTATTATCTGGATGTAGTCAATCAGATGATTATTTAAGTGAGGCAAATATAGAAATTAAAAAAAATTATCCTAATATTGAAATCGAAAAGATTAGAAAAGTTGATGATAAATTATTTGAAATTATTATAGAAAATGAAATTTATTATTTAACATCTGATTATAAACATTTGATAGCAGGCAATGTTATAAATATTCATACAAAAGAAAATATAACAGAATCATCTATGAAAGAAAAAAGATTGATTGTCTTAAAAGAACTTGATAAAGAAAATATGATTATTTATAAACCCGAAAAAGTTAAACATGTTTTAACTATTTTTACTGATACTACTTGTCCTTATTGTCAAAAATTACATAATGAAATAACTAATTTGTTGAAAAATAATATAGAAATCAGATATGTATTGTTTTCCAGAAATGGTAATCAAATGGATGCTTATAAAGAAATGGTATCGGCTTGGTGTGCTAAAGACAGAAAAAATGCTTTAGAACAATTATATGATGGCCAATCAATTGTTGAAAATTTAAATTGTACTAATCCTATCAGTAAAAATTTAGAAATTGCCGGAAAGTTATTAGTTACTGGTACACCCATGACATTTACAGAAGCTGGAGATATTATACCTGGATATCAATCATCAGATAAAATAATTAAATTTATTGAAAATTTATAAATAGGATTTATATTTTTTTTCTTCCAATTGTAGGTAATTATCTATTTCAGTTAAATAATCTTTATCAGTTTTTAATTCAACACTATCATGTAATTTTTTTAATTCTTTTTTAGCTTTATCCAAAGTACACCAAGGAACATCATCATTGCAAAATACTTTACTTGCTATACTATTTTTCATTTTATTTTTTTTATTTTCGGAAAGTTCATCAGGGTAGTCTGAGAATAGTATTCTGTTAGCAATTTCTTTAGCTCTCCCATCTTCTAATTGTTCAATAATATCTCTCTTTACTTTCTTATCTTCTGTTATATGAAATAGTTTTTTACGTTTTATATCAGCATTTGGCGTAAACGCTGAAAATAATTGTTCTTCAACATAATCTGATGATTGGTCAACCTGATAATCATCTTGTTTATCTACTAATGCTTGATTAGTGTTTAGTTTAAAATTGTCCAGTTCTTTTATTTGCATAGCTTTTCTTTTATATCCGTCTTTGTCACTTTTTACAGTAGTCTGATCTATTAATCCATCATCTCTTAAAAGAATAGGAAAATTATTAGTTTTCACTGTATATATTATTTTTTCTTTAATGAGTGTCTTAATTTCAGAAGTTTTAGCATTTGCATATTCTTTAGGATCATGATTTAAATTAAAAAAAGCTAATTCTTTAGGATTATTTGGATTGGCTGAAATAAGACTTATCGGAACTAATTTATCTCGACTAAGAATTGCATATAAAAAATTATTTTTATTTATTAATTCTTGTTGAATTATTTCAGGTGATCTTGACAAAAGACATGACTGCCATAATTCTTCATTATTTTGTTTTATCAATTTGGCTATACCTAACGTAGCTTCTACATCACTTAATGCATCATGAGCAGTTTGATGTTCAATATTATTTTCTTTTGCCACAGATTCTAGTTTTAAGATACTTTTTTTATTTTTATCGCATGGAATCTTTATAGTTTTGAGTTTAAGGCAATTTATTACTTCAACAATTTTATATATGTCAGCTCTACTATTTTTTATATCACCATTTATTTTAGTATTTGTTAAATATGGTTCATGAAGTGATTGATAGAAACTAGATCTTAAAAATCTCTCATCAAAACTTATGCTATTATAACCAATAAAGATTGCTGGTGACCATTCAGAAAATTTATCATAGAATTTTTTCATCATTTCATAGAATGATTGAGCGTTAGATAATTTTGAAATATCAGCTTTTATAGCTGCTAATGCTCCTGGATTTGCAATAACACCATCTTTCAGACGGCATTTTTCATTAATTACATCCTTAGTGTTAAAATTTTCATCTGTCAGTATTGCTGCAAGCTGAATTGGTTGGTCAAAATTTGAATTAAAACCAGTGGTTTCAAAATCATAAAAAACATAATCCATTTATCTTCCTTGTCTTATATAGTAATATATTTGTAATTATAACAAATCATAGTGAAAAAAAAATATACATCCTCTGACATAGAAGTTTTAAAAGGTATTGAACCAGTTCAAAAACGTCCTGGAATGTATACTGATACAACTAACCCAAATCATTTAACACAAGAATTAATTGATAATAGTGTTGATGAAGCTATCGCAGGGTTTTGTTCTCTTATAATTATAACGCTTCACGATAATGGGTACATTTCTGTTGAGGATAATGGAAGAGGTATGCCTACAGATATTCATCCTGATCATAAAGTATCGGGAATAGAAGTTATTATGACAAATTTACACTCTGGTGCAAAATTTACTGAAAAAAATTATCGTTATTCTGGAGGATTGCACGGAGTTGGGGTTTCTGTTGTTAATGCGTTATCTGAGTTTCTTGATGTTATGGTGGAAAGGGAAGGAGATAACCAAAAATATCATATGTCTTTTAAGAATGGTGTATTAAAAACTAAACTTAAAAAAGCAGGTAAAAGCAATAAAACAAAACATGGAACATGTGTTTCATTCAAGCCAAACCATAAGTATTTTGAAACGCCAACATTAAACATTAAAGACCTTGAACATTTAATAAAAGCAAAATCAATATTACAACCAGGCCTAAAACTTATTTTAATTGATGAAAAATATAGTAATACCAAAAAAGAGTATTTACATGATGGGGGATTGGATCAATATTTACTTGGACATTACACTGATAGTGAAGATATTTTACCACGAGAAACGTATTTTGGAGAAATAGAACAAGAATTATATACAATAAATTGGAGTATATTGTGGCTCTTAGAATCTGATGAATATGTACAAGAAAGTTATGTAAATCTGATACCTACTTCACAGGGTGGAAGTCATGTTAATGCTTTTAGATTGGGTATTATTGATGCGTTAAGAGAATTTTGTGATAGACATAAATTGTTACCAAAAAATATCAAACTTGTTCCAGAAGATATATGGAAAAATACTGCATTTATAATATCTTTAAGAATGAGTAATCCGCAATTTGCGGGACAAACAAAAAATAAATTGCAATCAAGCTCAACAATTTCAAATTTATCGTTACAGATTAAAGATAGATTTGAGCTCTGGCTGAATAAACATAGAGAAACTGGTAATAAGTTAGTAGAGTTAGCTATTCAAAATGCTCAAACAAGAATATCTCTTAACAATTCATCGACTAAAAAATCAAGCAAACATAATATATTGCCGAGTCGTTTATCAGATTGTTCTAGTAAAGATTCAAATATTACAGAATTATTTTTAGTTGAAGGAGATTCAGCTGGTGGTTCAGCTAAACAAGCACGTGATCGATCATATCAAGCTATATTACCTTTAAGAGGAAAAATATTAAATACTTGGGAATTATCCTCATCTAAAATATTAGAGTCTAAAGAAGTTAAAGATATTAGTTTATGTATTGGGGTAGAACCAGGTTCTCAGGATATTAGCAATTTAAGATACAACAAAATATGTATCTTATCTGATGCTGATTCTGATGGAATGCATATTGCTACTTTATTAACAGCATTGTTTTTGAAACATTATAAGGAGCTCGTAATAGCAGGACACATATATGTTGCTAAACCACCTTTATATAGAATTGATATTAAAAAAGATACGTATTATGTAGTTAATGATCGTGAAAAGGAAAATTTATTGAAAAAATTTAAACTCAAAGAGGATAATGCAGAAGTATCGGTAACTAGATTTAAAGGACTGGGAGAAATGAACCCTGAACAACTTAGAGAAACCACATTAGCAAAAAACACACGAAAATTGATCAAATTAACAACAATTAATGGCAATAAAGATTCTTTGATGGTTGATATGTTATTATCTAAAAAGAAATCATCAGAGAGAAAAGATTGGCTAGAGACAAAAGGCAATATAGCCCAAATTGATTAATAATGACAAAAAGCGATAGTTCTTTAAAAAAAACACAAGGTAATATAGAAAAACTTTCCGTTAAGGATTTCACAGAACAGGCATATTTAAATTATTCTATGTATGTCATCCTTGATAGAGCATTACCAAATATTTCAGATGGTTTAAAACCAGTTCAAAGAAGAATATTATTTGCTATGAATGAACTCTCATTGAAATCAACTTCAAAATTTAAAAAATCTGCAAGAACCATAGGTGATGTCCTTGGTAAATTCCATCCACATGGAGATACTGCTTGTTACGAAGCAATGGTTATGATGGCACAACCATTTTCATATAACTATCCTCTTATAAGCGGTCAAGGTAACTGGGGAACTCAAGATGATCCTAAATCATTTGCAGCGATGAGATATACAGAATCACGATTAACAGAATTTTCTAACTTATTGTTGGATGAAATAAAAATGGGTACAGTTGGTTGGAATTTAAATTTTGATGGCACATTAGAAGAGCCAAGTATTTTACCATCAATGATTCCAAACATATTAATCAATGGCAGTAGTGGTATAGCAGTTGGAATGTCTACAGATATTCCATCACATAATTTAAAAGAAGTTTTAGATGCTACAATCCTTTTATTAGATAAACCAAAATCATCTATAAATGATATTATGTCACGTTTAATGGGACCAGATTTTCCAACTGGCGGACAATTAGTTTCAAATAATTCTGAATTAAAAAATATATATGAGTATGGAACAGGCAATATAAGAATAAGAGCAACATATAAAACAAAAGGTAAAGAAATAATAATAGATTCTATACCTTACCAAACAACTATTTCAAAAATTATCGAACAAATACAAGAACAGATATATACAAAAAAGACAAAATTTATTGACTCTGTAGAAGATTTGTCTGATCAAGAATATCCGGTACGTCTTATTTTAAGAACTAAAGGACGATCTTTCGATTCAGACGATGTTATGTCACATCTCTTTTATACAACTGATCTAGAGAAAAATTATAGAGTTAATATGAATATGATAGGGTTGAATGGAAAACCACAAGTTAAGAATATTATAAGTATTCTTTCAGAGTGGATAAAATTTAGAAAAGATACAATTTCTAAAAAACTACAATGGGAATTAGATAAAGTTCAACAAAGAATACATATTCTTAAAGCATATATTGTTGTTTATAAAAATTTGAATGACATCATAAAAATTATAAGAAATGAAGATAATCCTAAAAATATTTTAAAAAAACGTTATAAATTTACGGATATTCAATATAATGCAATCATCGAAATGAAAGTAAGAAGCTTAGCAAAATTACACGAGATTGAAATTAAAAATGAACTAAAGACTTTATCTTCACGTGAAGAAGATATTTCTTCTGTTTTATCATCTAAAATAAAACTAACTAAGCTACTTAAAGAAAATTTAAAAAGTATTTCTACAAAATATCATCGTGACAGATCTACTAAAATTATTGAATCACAACCAGCTAAAGCTATAAAAATCCAACCTATTATTTCAAAAGATCCTGTAACTATAATTTTATCTAAAAATGGATGGATTAAAGTTGTAAAAGGCCATGAAATTGATTTAAATCTTATTTCATATAAGACTGGTGATAATTATCTATCACATATAATTAGTAATTTAAACGAACATGTTTCATTTTTTGATCAAAGAGGATATGTATATAGTACAGATATTTCTAATTTACCAATAAGCAGGGGTCATGGAGAACCATTGAGTAAATTTTTTAGTATCTCTGATGGCACTACATTTGTTGGATTGTCAAATATTGATAAAAATAAATCAATTTTAAATGCTTCTAATCGAGGGTATGGATTTATATGTTTGCATGAAGACATCATTGCACCAAGAAAAAAGGGGAAAATTTTGTTAAAAACAAAAGATTCATATGCTTTACATCCAGTATCTTTTGATTTAGATCAGGATAATTATTATGTTGTTATTACAAATGAAAATTATATGCTGATAGGAAGCCTTAAAGAATTGCCAATCCTCAATAAAGGAAAAGGAGTGAAAATGATAAATCTATCTAATACTGAAAAGGAAACCATAAATTTTTTAGGTATTTTAAGAAATAATCAATCATTATCAATAATCAACGACAAAGGCAGATCTAAAACTATGGATTTTGAGAAACTCAAAAATTATATAATGAAACGCACTAGGAGAGGCAAAAAAATTGAACAAAAGTTTTTGCATCGAACTGGAAAATCAAATTATAATATAAGTTAAGATGAAGAGAGTATTTTTTTTCATAATTGTAAATATAGCAATACTATTTGTATTGAGTATTTTTTTATCTTTGATTGGGTTTACTGGAATCCTCCAACAAAATGGAATTGATTTAGATTATAACTCTCTTATGATTTTTTCACTTGTTTTCGGTATGGGTGGATCATTTATATCATTATATATGTCTAAATGGATGGCTAAATCGTTGGCTGGAGTTCAAATAATAACCTCGCCGAAAAATGATTTTGAAAAATGGTATTTTAATACAGTAAAAAAACAATCAAATTTGTTAGATTTAAAGATGCCTGAAATAGGGGTATTTCAGTCTGATGCACCAAATGCTTTTGCAACTGGTGCATCCAAAAATAGCTCTTTGATAGCATTAAGTACAGGTCTGATTAGCAAGATGAATAAATCAGAAGTAGAAGCTGTCATTGGACATGAAATGAGTCATGTTGCTAATGGTGATATGGTTACACTTAGTCTTATACAAGGAGTTGTTAATGCATTTGTAATATTTTTCTCAAGGGTTATCGGACATTTTGTCGACCGAGTAATATTAAAGAACGAAAGGGGTTATGGTATAGGTTATTTTTTTACTGTTATTTTTGCACAAATAATCTTAGGTATATTAGCATCAACAATTGTTTGTTGGTATTCCAGAATGAGAGAATATCGCGCAGATATAGGTGGGGCACAAATAAGCGGCAAAGAAAATATGATTTCTGCATTAAAATCTTTAGAGAAATTTAGTGCCGCAAGATTACCTGATCAAATGTTAGCATTTGGTATATCAAACAAAGGACAAAAGAGTACATTTCAAAAATTATTTTCTACTCATCCACCCTTAAATAAAAGAATACAAGCTCTAGAAAATACAAATATAACAAATCTAACAAATCAACACCCGGCTTCTTAATGGCTGAAAATACATCATTACTTAAAAATGGAAGTAAAGTTCTAATAGAGAACCAACCTTATTTGATTTTAGAAACTGATTTTGTTAATCCGGGTAAAGGACAAGCATTTACAAGAATAAAAATTAGAAACCTTTTGAACAACAAGATACTAGAAAAGACAATCAAAATTGGAGAATCTTTAGCAGAGGCCAATGTTATTAATAAATCAATGCAATTTTTATATAAAGAACAATCAAAATTAATATTTATGGATTTGCAATCATATGAACAAAATAGCGTAGAAATTGACTCTGTGGAGATTGATATTGAATGGTTACAAGAAGGAGATGAGTGTGAAGTTATCTTATGGAATGAAAATATTATACAAATAGAATTACCAAAATATATAAATCAAGTAGTAATCTCTACGGAAGATACTATTAAAGGTGATACAGTATCCTCTACCTTGAAAGATGCTAAATTAGAAAACGGTATAGTTGTGAAAGTGCCCATGTTTATTAAACAAGGAGAATCTATTAAAGTGGATACTAGAACGGGCGAATACTCATCTAGAGCAAAAGAATAAATGTCAAAAAAACAAGATATAAGAAAACAAGCTGCACAAGTAATCCAAGACGCAAAAGTTAAATCAAATAAATATATAGTAGCTGCTGTACTTTGGTTTATATCAAGTTTATATATTTATTCAACAGATGTTGGTTTTTCAGATGTATATTCATGGAAACCATTTGTTTTTTTTATAATTGGTCCAATTGTATCTGCTTGGATTTTTGGAAATATTATGTTTTATCTTCAAAAAATTATTGAACGAACTGTTATTTCATTATTTGCACAATCTAGACCAATTTTGATTGCACCAACAATAGTTTTCTTTTTCTTTTGTTTTATGGTTGCCATATTTATTATTATTTTTAAATTTGCCGAAGCTCTTCAGTTACTACTTACATGAATATCTTATCAATTGATTCATCAGGACCTGTACTTTCTGTTGGAATTATGACACAGGATAAAATCTTGACTATATCAGATGATACAAAATCTAGAGCAAGTCAAACAATATTAAATATTATTGATAAAATTTTAAAGGATAATAATTTAAGTTCAAAAGATCTAAATGCAATTATATTTAACAAAGGTCCAGCAAGTTTTACTGGAACAAGAATTTCTTCATCTATTGTACAAGCTATTGGTTATTCAAATAATATTCCTGTATTTGGAATATCGTCATTAAGTTTAATGGCACATACTGGTTACGTAAAATATAAATATACAAAAATACTTTGTGTAAAAAAAGCATTTAGTAATTTAGTATATTGGGCATACTTTAATATTGAAAAGCAAAAATTTTCTCCATTATTAGGTAATTACTTAACAGTTATAGATAAAATAAAAATTGAAAGTATTGATAAATTTTATATTATTTCCGACTGTAAAGAAAAAATTTATGAAAATAAAAATTTAAATAAACAAGTTATTGAAAATATAGATTATAAAGATCATGATTCAGCAAGAAAACTTATTAATTATGTAATACAAGAAGAAAATTTAGATAAACCGTTTAATCATACTGATACACTTCCAGATTATGCTGGTCATAATATGTATGATTAATTTTTTATTTCTGCAATGGCTTCACCCATTCTAATTAATTTGCCACGTTTAACATTTGATATTGGTTTTATATTTTTATCAAATAATAAAATTACACTTGAACCTGTTTTAAACATTCCAACTTCACATCCTTTTTTAATTGTAATCAATTTTTTTGAGTAGCTTGTTGTAATAGTTTTTTTTGGATACGGAGGAGATATTTCACCTTTCCAATTGACTTCTATAGATGAAACATTTATTGCTCCAACAAAAATTACAGAGAAATTTGTTTTATCATTTTTAAAACTACAAACTAATCTCTCATTTACTGAATATAAACTTTTTATCATTTTAACACCATGAGCAGCCACACTAAATAATCTACCTGGAATATGAATGGTCTTATGCAAGTTACCATCATAAGGCATATGAACACGATGATAATCTTTTGGTGAAAGATAGAAAGTGACATAACTTCCATCTTTATATAAATATGCTAATTCTTTATCATAATTTAATATACTTTCAACTGAAATATATTTTCCTTTGATTTGTACAATAGAATTATTCTTAATTTCTCCAAATTCTAAAATTTTTCCATCACATGGAGATGTTATAATTTTTTTTCTATTATCAACTTTATGTATACCTTTTTTTAATTTTCTTGTAAAAAAATCACAAAATGTTTCATATTTATCAATAGATGTAATCTCACACTCATTCATATTTACACCAAACATTTTTATATATATATTTATCAAAAAGTTCTTCAAAGGGTGATTAGTTCTAGTTAATATATAAGTTAATCTTGAAATAAGATGATGAGGGAGAATATATAGCCAATATGCTTTTATGAAGTCTTTTATGTTGTTTATCATAATCAATTTATAATAATTTAATTATTAGTGTAAATATTATATAATGTTACAGCAAATATATGATATTTGTTAATTATTTAATCAACCATTAATTCTAATTATTATGTCAGGAAATACATTCGGAAAAATATTTACATTAACATCATTTGGCGAAAGTCATGGCAAAGCACTTGGCTGTATTGTTGATGGATGTCCTCCAGGAATGAAATTAAATGAATCTGATATACAAATTGATCTTAATAGACGGAAACCAGGACAATCAAAATACACAACACAACGAAAAGAAAGCGACAAAGTAGAAATATTATCTGGTGTTTTTGAAGGCATGACAACAGGCACACCTATTGCTTTAATTATTTATAATGAAGATCAAAAACCTAAAGATTATTCAGAAATTAAAGACAAATTTAGACCTGGTCATGCTGATTATACTTATACAAAAAAGTATGGTATCAGAGATTACAGAGGAGCAGGAAGATCATCTGCACGAGAAACTGTTGCAAGAGTTGCTGGCGGAGCAATAGCTAAAAAATATTTAAAAGAATATCTTGGTATTGAAATTATAGGGTATGTTTCTCAAATAGGAATACATAAACCAAAAAACATTGATATTTCATTAGCAAATCAGAATGATTTCTTTTTTCCAGATTCAACCATGATTCCAGTTTTAGAAGAATATATAAATAAAATTAGAAAAGATGGTGATTCTATTGGAGCAGAGGTTACAGTTATTGTGAAAAATATGAAAACAGGTTTAGGAAATCCAGTTTTTGATAAATTGGATGCTTTACTTGCTTACGGAATGATGTCAATTAATGCAGTCAAAGGAGTTGAAATTGGAAGCGGTTTCGATGTTGTAAAAATGTATGGTTCAGAATGCAGAGATGAAATTACTACAAAAGGATTTCAAAGTAATAATGCTGGAGGAACTTTGGGTGGTATTTCTACGGGACAAGATTTGGTTATTAAAATGGCATTGAAACCAACATCAAGCATCTTAAAACCAGTTAATACAATTGATAAAGATAATCAAGATACTACAATATCGACAAAAGGCAGACATGATCCATGTGTGGGAATACGTGCAACGCCTATAGCAGAAGCAATGACTGCGCTAGTTATTTGTGATTTATTTTTACGTCATAGAGCTCAAATAACAGAAAAATAAATTTTATATGAGTTCGATATGAGACAAACTTTGTACGACAAAATTTGGAATGAGCATCAAATCATTATTAATGATGATCAATCATCACTTTTGTATGTAGATAAACATTTAATACATGAAGTTACATCGCCGCAAGCTTTTGATGGATTATTCTTAAAGAATAGAAGTGTATGGAATACTAATTCAATAATTGCAGTTTCAGACCACAATGTACCTACAACTAATAGAAATTTAGGGATTACAGATAAAATATCTAGATTACAAGTAGAAACATTAATTGCTAATTGTAATAAACATAATATAAACTATTTTGATTTAGATGATATTAATCAAGGCATTGTACATGTAATTGGTCCAGAGTTAGGTATAACTCAACCTGGTATGACTCTGGTTTGTGGAGATTCACATACATCAACCCATGGCGCTTTAGCTGCTTTAGCATTTGGTATTGGTACTAGTGATGTTGAACATGTTTTAGCAACACAATGTATAAACTTAACAAAAGAAAAAAATTATAAAATTAATATTAACAATGTTCTTAATGAATATGTAACTTCTAAAGATCTTATACTTCATATTATCAAGACAATTGGTACTTCTGGTGGAACAGGTTATACCTTTGAATTTATGGGTGACTGTATTAAAAAATTGTCTATAGAAGCAAGAATGACTATTTGTAACATGAGTATAGAAGCAGGTGCTAAATCTGGTTTGATAGCATTTGATAACACTACATTAGATTATTTATTAAAACGTAAAAATTGTCCTTCAAAAAAATACATTGATAATGCTATAAAGTATTGGGAAACTTTATATAGTGATGATGATGCTGTTTTTGAAAAAGAAATTATAATAGATGCAAAACAAATTAAACCTCAGATTACATGGGGAACATCACCAGAAATGACAATATCTATTGATGAAAAAATTCCTAATCCAAAAGACTGCAAATCTATTGATAAACAAAAGTCTTATCAGAGAGCATTAGATTATATGGATCTTCAGCCGAACCAAGATATAAAGTCTATAATATTAGATAAAATATTTATTGGATCATGTACGAATTCTCGTATTGAAGATTTAAGAATGGCAGCTGAAATTCTTTCAGGACAAGAAATTGCAAGAAATATAAAGCAAGCCATAGTGGTACCTGGATCTGGTCATGTTAAAGCTCAAGCTGAATCTGAAGGTATTGATCAAATATTTATTAAGTCCGGTTTTGAATGGCGAGATCCTGGTTGTTCTATGTGTTTAGGTATGAATGAAGATAAATTAAAACCTTTTGAGAGATGTGCTTCAACATCTAATAGAAATTTTGAAGGGAGACAAGGAGATAAAGGGAGAACACATTTAGCTAGTCCCGTAATGGTTGCTTTAGCTGCTATCAAGGGACATTTTGATGATATTACGCAATATATTCAATGAAGAAAATAGTTATCAAAGGTCAAGTCATACCAATTAATGAATCTAATATTGATACAGATATAATTATTCCTAAACAATATTTAAAATCAATAAAAAAAACAGGTTTTGGGCCTTACTTGTTTGATTCATGGAGATATGAAGAAACGGGAGAATTAGATTCCAATATTAAGAGAACTCTTAAGTCGAATTTTATAATGAACAGAGACCCATATTTAAATGGAAAGATTTTGTTAGTTGGTGATAATTTTGGATGTGGGTCATCCAGAGAACATGCGGTCTGGGCCATCAAAGATTTTGGAATAGAAGCAGTTATATCAACATCATTTGCTGATATTTTTTTTAGAAATAGTATAAAAAATGAATTATTACTTATAAAATTAGAAAAACAACAAGTTGATGTTCTTTTTTCACAATCTTCTATATCAGATGAATTTAAATTGACAATTGATATTGAAAAACAGACAATTACATCTCCAAATGATGAAATAATCAAATTTACTATAAATAAAAATAACAAAGATAGAATAATGTATGGGTATGATGATATAGAGCTTACATTGAAAAAAAAGAATCAAATCAAATCATACGAAAAATTAATGAAACAAAACAAACCATGGTTGTTTAAGAAAGATAATGAAAAATAATATATTATTATTACCCGGAGATGGCGTCGGTCCTGAAATTATGACTGAAGCGGTCAAACTAATTAATTGTCTTAATATGCACAAATTAACTGATATAAGCTATGAATATTCTGACATAGGAAGTATAGCTTTAGACAATTATAATGCTCCATTACCTGAAATAACATTAACGAAAGCGTTGAAAGCTGATTGTGTTCTTCTTGGTGCTATAGGAACACCGAAACATGATAATAATCCGAGAGAGTTAAAACCTGAATATGGTCTTCTTTGTTTGAGAAAAGCACTGAATTTGTACGTGAATGTTAGACCAATTTTGTCTTTTGAAGCCTTATCTAATAGTTCATCATTAAAATCTGAAATTATAAGTAATATGGATATTTTAATAGTAAGAGAGCTTATTGGTGATATATATTTTGGAGAACCACGAGGGTTTAATACAGATTCAGATGATGTATATGCATATAATACTATGAAATATTCTAAATCAGAAATTACAAGAATTGCGAATTTTGCTTTTGATGCAGCAATGCGAAGATCTAAAAAAGTAACTTCTGTTGATAAAGCTAATGTATTGGAAACATCACAATTATGGCGTGAAACTGTAACAGATATTGCTTCATCAAATTATAATGAAATAGATTTAA
Source organism: uncultured Ectothiorhodospiraceae bacterium (assembly GCA_964342835.1). GTDB lineage: Bacteria > Pseudomonadota > Gammaproteobacteria. The sequence goes on from CAYFGJ010000014.1 coordinate 14,372, forward strand.
AACATATGTATGTAGATAACGCAGCTATGCAGTTGATTAAAGATCCAAAACAATTTGATGTAATTTTAACGAGTAATATGTTTGGAGATATATTATCAGATGAAGCCTCTATGTTGACAGGATCAATTGGTATGCTTCCATCAGCTTCATTATCAGAGAAATATGCGTTATACGAACCTATACATGGATCCGCTCCAGATATCGCCAATCAAGGAATTGTTAATCCTCTTGCAATGATTTTATCATGTGCAATGATGTTTGAGTTTACTTTTAACAACAAAAAAATATCTGATCTTATTAAAAATTCAGTAAATGAAGTTTTGAAAAATGGTATCATGACAAAAGATCTATCAACATCAAATCATTACATTTCAACTAGCGAAATGGGTGATAAAGTTATTGAAAGTATAAATCAAAGTGTTAAATAAAAAAGATAAATATAATATTGCTATAATTGGCGCGACAGGACTTGTTGGTAACTCGCTATTGGATATCTTGTATACAAGAAAATTTCCACTTAGTGAATTACACGCAGTTGCTAGCAATAAATCGAAGGGTGTTCAGGTTAAATTTGGTGAAACTTTAATAGAAACAGAAGCATTAGAATCATTTGATTTTAATAATATAGATATAGCTTTTTTTTCTGCAGGTAGTGATGTTTCGGATAAATATGTTCCATTAGCAGCCAGTTGCAATTGTGTTGTGATTGACAATACTTCTAGATTTCGATATGAAGATGATATTCCGTTGATAATTCCTGAAGTAAATGCTCATGAAATAAAAAAATATAAAGATACAAATATTATTGCTAATCCTAATTGTTCAACTATACAAATGTTAGTAGCACTCAAACCAATTCATGACAAATATGAAATTAAAAATATTACAGTTTCTACTTATCAAGCTGTTTCAGGTTCAGGAAGAAAAGGAGTAACAGAATTGTCAAATCAAATAGACGCATTCGTTAATGGAAATGATATAAAATATGATGTTTATCCTACACCTATAGCATTTAATGTAATTCCTTTTGTCGATAGTTATCATGACAATAATTATACTAAAGAAGAAATGAAAATGGTGTGGGAGACAAAAAAAATATTAAGTGAAAAA
>CAYFGJ010000015.1:0-14752 GCA_964342835.1 uncultured Ectothiorhodospiraceae bacterium
TAAACATAAAATCTAATTTTTCAATTTTTGCAATCCCTGCAATAATTGCAGGATCATCACCATACATTCTGTCGCCATGTAATTCAGTGAAATCTGTAAATAAATGTTCTATATAATCAAGTGTGTACGGTCGTAATGGATGTCTAGCAAGTTGAGATATTTGCCAATCAGATAAATTTTTAAAGATTTTGATAGTTTCAGATTCAAAATTTTTTTTTAATTTTTTTATTTGATTTAATTTTGATTCTGATTTTTCACTAGTATTTGATAATGTATTGATTTTTTCTTCAATATTAAGAAGAGGTTGTTCAAAATCAAGATAATTAGGATTATATTCAGCCATTGTAAGATTTAATTATAAACAAATAAAATAAAATAACTATTGATATTTAACAAGAATGTTTTCTTTTCCTAATAAATCTCTCAAATTATTGATTAAAGATGTAGATGGAGTAACATGCCAATCATTATCAAGTTCTTTTAAGGTAAGAAGATGGTCTTCGCTAAGATATTTTATAGATAATGGGCAGGTTCCATGCTTGTATGGTTCTAGAATGCGAACTATTTCGTTTAATAAATCATTATTCATTAAATTAGATTCTAATAATAATTCTATTTTTTTTGAATATTTTAGTCTTGCAGTTTCAACATCAAATATTCTTGTTGCTTTACATGATAATTGATTATCATAATCATCTAAAGTTATAGTTCCGCTAAAAAATAATATATTATCTTCATTTATTATGTCTTTATATTTTTCATAGATATCTGAATATACTACTATTTGTATTCTTGAAGTTGAATCATCAACTATCAATATATACATAAATTTATCTTGTCCAATTTTTTGTCTTCTAATATTTGTAATTACACCAGTTATTGTAGAATGTTCTTCGTTTTTAAAATTTATATCATTAGAATTTACTCTATCATAATAGTATTTTATATTTTTAAGTGACATCTCTTTTATTTCATCTCTATATTCTTGTATAGGGTGACCTGTTAAATAAAACCCAACAACTTTCTTTTCCAATGAAAATAATTTTAATCTATCAGAAGAATTTAGTTTATCATTAAAATTTTTAGTATTATCTTGTATATTATTAGAAGTAATTATTTCATCTGAGTTATTAGAAAATAATTCTTGTTGACCCGATAATTGTAGATCTTGCTTACTTTGACCAAAAGATATTGCTTTATCTATCAAATTAATTAATAAATTTCTATTAGAATTAAAATCATCAAAACTTCCTGAATAAATTAATGATTCAAGGGTTCCTCTATTAACAATATTAGAAGAAATTCTTTCACAAAAATCAAAAATATTTAAAAATTTTCCATTTTTATTTCTTTCTTTTATGATATGTTCTACAGCTGATGCACCTACACCCTTAATGGCACCCAGACCAAATAAAATATTATTAATGTCTAATGTATTAAAATCATATTGAGATTTATTTATATTCGGTGGATTAATTCTTATATTTATTTCAGAACATGCATTGACTAAATTTATTATTTTATCAGTATTATCCATGTTAGATGATAGAGATGCAGCTAAAAATTCTGCTGGAAAATAAGTTTTTAAATATGCTGTCTGATATGCTAGATATGCATAAGCAACTGAATGAGATTTATTAAATCCATATCCAGCAAATTTTTCCATTTTAGAAAATATAGAATTTGCAATTGCTGATGAAATACCTTTAAGTTCACTTCCTTTTAAAAATTTTAATCTATGTGTTTCCATCTCTTTTTTCTTTTTTTTACCCATCGCTCTTCTTAATAAATCTGCTTCTCCTAATTTATAGCCAGCTAATGATCTAGATATTTCCATTACCTGCTCTTGATATAAAATTAATCCATATGTGCTTGAAAGAATAGATTCTAAAAGTTTGTGTTCATATTTTACTGCCTTACCATGTTTGTTGCTGATAAAATCATCAACCATATTTGTTCCTAAAGGTCCTGGTCTATATAATGCAACTAAGGCAACTATATCATCAAAACAATCTGGTTTTAATCTACCCATATATCTTCTCATTCCATATGATTCCGATTGGAACACTCCTGTTGTCTGTTTATTTTGAAACAGATTAAAAACTTTCTTATCATCAAAGTTTATTTTATCTATTTGAAAATTATTATAGTCTGGTTTATTTTTTATTGCTTGAACAGTTTTATCAATGACAGTTAGAGTTCTTAGTCCAAGAATATCAAATTTAACTAATCCTAGTTTTTCTATATCATCTTTATCAAACTGAGTAACCAGTTCATCTGTAGCTTCAATGCGGTATAAAGGTAAATATTTGTTGATCTCTTGTGGTGTTACTACAATACCTGCCGCATGCTTTCCTGGATTTCTAGGTAAACCTTCAAGTTTTTTGGAAGTATCAATTAAATGCTTTATATCTTTATTAGATTTATAATCTTTTTGAAAATCTTTATTTTGTGATAAAGCCTCATCAATTGTTATTCCAACTGGTAGGTCTGGAATTTGTTTTGCTATTTTATCTACAAATGAATATGGTAAATCTTGCACTCTTCCTACATCTCTAATAACTGCTTTAGCAGATAAAGAATCATATGTTATAATTTGAGAAACTTTATTCTCGCCATAAACATCAATTATATGGTCAATGACTTTTTGCCGATTTATCATACAAAAATCTATATCAAAATCTGGGAGAGAAACTCTTTCTATGTTTAGAAATCTCTCAAAAAGAAGATTATGCTTAATTGGATCAATTGTAGTTATACCAAGCGAATATGCTACTAACGATCCAGCTCCTGATCCTCTGCCAGGACCAACAGGAATTGAATGATTTTTTGCCCATGAAATAAATTCATGGACAACAAGGAAATAATCAGTAAATTTCATTTCATTTATTACATCTATTTCACTCATAAGTCTTTTATTATAAGTTTCTTTTTCTGTTATACCTTCATTTCTTAAAATGACTTCCAACCCTTTATGTGCGAGATCAGAAAAATATTTTTTATTGTCAATTTTATCTGGAGTTATAAATAATGGTAAATGATGATTCGATGTATCAAAATGTAAGTTACATTTTTTAATAATATAATTTATATTTTCAATTGCATCAGGAATATCAATAAATAATTTTTCCATATCCTCTTTAGATTTAAAATATTGTTGGTCAGAATATTCAGTTTGTTTATTTCTTTCATCAAGTTTTATTTTTCTTGTTATGCAAACTTTAGTTTCATTGATTTCAAAGTTATCTGGATTCATAAAAAGAACATCATTTGTAGCTACTAAAGGTAGATTTAAATCTTCAGCAATATTGATTATATAATTATTATAGATCTCTTCATTAAGTCTAGATGTTCTTTCAATCTCGCAATACAGTCTATCTGTAAAGAATTTAGAAATTGATTCTAAATCTTTCTTAATAATATTAATTTTTTCACCTAAAAGGTTATTGCCTAATAAACCATTTCTTCCACCAGTGAGCAATATTAGTCCTTGATTAAATTCACAAAGTTTTTTAATTGAAATACATGGCTGATGGTAATTATTTTTTGATGAATGTGCATAAGTTATCAATTTTATTAAATTGTTATATCCTTCCATATTCATACAAAATAAAACTATATTAGAATTATTTTGGTTATTGTAATTTGTCTTAATAGAAAGTTCGCAACCAATAATAGGTTTAATTTTTTTCTCTATACACTTTTGATAAAATTTTACGGCATTAGAAATATTTGCATAATCTGTAATAGCCAAACTTGTGAATTTATTTTGTTTAGCATAATCAACAAGTTTATCAATGATTATAATGCCGCTATCTAGAGAGTAAGATGAATGTAAATGTAAATGTGTAAATTCTTTTTTCATAATATCACGTATTCAAAGGTGCAAATGACATTCTATGATGTACACAAGGTCCAAATATATTTAAAGCAATCTTATGTTCCTTTGTTGGATATCCTTTATTTTTATCAAACCCATAAACATTTAACTTTGAATGAATGAACTTCATTTCATTATCTCTAATTACCTTAGCTACAATAGAAGCTGCAGATATAATTGGTATATTCTGATCACCTTTCACAAAGCATTCAGTAGATATATTAACATTTGGTGAATATAGCCCATCTATATATATCAATTCAGGCGTAATTGAGAGATTATGAATTGCCCTCTTCATAGATAATAGTGTAGCATTATGAATATTAATTTTGTCAATTTCTTGATTTGTAGAGATACCAATACCTAATGCCAAGCTATTATTAATAATATACTTACATATTTTTATTCTTCTAGACTCACTAATTGCTTTTGAGTCAACAAATTGACTATCATCAATATTATTTTTAAGGATTAATGCTACTGAAACCACAGGACCAGCTAAACTTCCTCTGCCTACTTCATCAATACCAGCTAAAAGTTTGCTTGTCATTGGTAAAACACTATATAATTGAACATTATTATAAATATATCAAAATTTTAAAATTGATGCCGAGAAAATGAAAAAAAATAAGATTAATATTGGAATAATTGGACTCGGTTATCTTGGCAAATATCACTATGAGAAATACCATAAAAATCCATTATGTAACATAAAATGGGTTGTAGATATAGATCAAACTAATCTAGTCCATTGCGCAAAGAAATACAAAAGGACAAAAGAATATAAAAAAATAATTAATGATGTAGATGCTGTATCCGTGGTAACTCCAACAAAAACCCATTATTCTATATCAAAGTTTTTCTTAGAAAATAATATTCATGTTTTATTAGAAAAGCCTATGACGAATACAATCAGTGAAGCAGATAAATTGATAAAAATTGCAAAAAAAAATAACCTCATATTGCAAATAGGTCATCTTGAAAGATTTAATCCAGTAATGAATTTCTTGACAAATCAAATTAAAAAGCCGATGTTTATTGAAGTTCACCGTTTATCAAAATTTAATGTTAGATCAACTGATGTGAATGTTATATATGATTTAATGATTCATGATATTGATATTATAAAATCATTAATAAATAGTGATATTAAAAAAATATCAGCTTTCGGTAAAAAAATATTAACTAAATCTACAGATATTGCTAATGTCAGAATAGAATTTAATAATGGGTGTGTAGTAAATTTAACGGCAAGTAGAATAAGTCAAAAAAATGAAAGAAAAATAAGAATTTTTCAAAAAGATACCTATATTTCTGTTGATTTTATGAATCATACGATAAAAAAATATACTAAAGATAAAATAAAACTATTTAAATGTGAAGATATAAAATTTAAAAAATCTGATGCTCTAAAAATAGAAATTAATAACTTTATTCTTTCATGTCTGAAAAAAGAAAAACCTTTAATTGATGGTAGAATAGGCAAACAAGCATTAATTACAGCAGATAAAATCTCTAAATTACTATGAATAAAAATAATATAAAAATATTTGATTTAACCAAGCAATATAAAAAAATTAAAAATGAAATAAATTCATCAATAAAAAATGTATTAGAAAGTGGTCAATATATTTTAGGTCATAATGTGAAGAGATTTGAAAATAGATTTGCTAAAGATTTAGGATCAAAATATGCGGTTACATGTAATTCTGGTACAGATGCCTTACTTCTATCATTAATGTGTTTGAATATAAAAAAGGGTGATGAAGTAATTACATCTCCTTTTACATACTTTGCAACTGCTGAAGTTATATCTCTGTGTGGCGCAAAACCTGTTTTTGTAGATATAGATAGTAAAACTTTTAATATAGATCCAGAAAAAATATCTAATGCAATAACAAATAAAACAAAAGCAATAATAGTTGTTCATTTATTTGGTCAACCTGCAAATATTATAAAAATTAATAAAATCTGTAAAAAATTTAAGATAAAAATGATTGAAGATTGTGCCCAATCTATTGGATCTAAAATAGGTTCTAAAAAAACTGGTACTTTTGGTGATTTTGGGTGTTTTAGCTTCTTTCCTACAAAAAATTTAGGTACATTTGGAGATGGCGGAGCAATAGTTACCTCTAATAAAAAATTTGCCGAAAAACTACTTAAATTAAGAAATCATGGAGGTCTGGTCAGAAATGAACATGAATATATTGGTTTAAATAGTAGATTAGACGAGTTACAGGCTGCTATTCTAAATATCAAATTAAAATACTTAAACCTTTATAATACTAAAAGAAATCAAGTAGCAGCATTATATAAAAAATTGATTCAGAATGAAAAAATTATATTACCGCATGTAGATATCAACACACATCATGTATATAATTTATTCACCGTATTAGTAACAAATAGGAAAAAATTTATTAAATACTTAAATAAAAATAAAATTCCATATGGTATATATTATCCAAAACCTCTATATAAACAAAAATCATTAAAAAATATATGTTCTCAAAAAATACTTCCTATTGTTGAAAAAATTTCTAAACAATGTCTTTCGTTGCCAATGTATCCTGAATTAGATCTTGAATCGATAAAATATATTTCTAAAACTATTAATAAATATAAATGATGGACAACAAACATATATTTATAATAGCAGGAGAATCATCAGGTGATCAACATGCAGCTAAATATGTAAAAGAACATAAAAAAATTAATAAAAATATATATTTTTCTGCTATTGGACAAGAAGAATTAAAGAATGAAGGGGTCGATTTAATTTTCAATTCTGAATTGATATCTGTTGTTGGTATAATTGAAGTTATATCTAAATATAGAAAAATTAAAAAAGCAATTCAAATAGCATATGATCACATAACCAAAAAAAAACCAGACTTAATAATTTTAGTAGATTACGTTGAATTTAATCTTAAAATAGCAAAATTTGCTCAAAAAAATAATATTCCTGTACTTTTTTATGTTGCACCACAAGTATGGGCATGGAGAGAAAAAAGAATAAAAAAAATTGTTAGTCTAGTCAATCATTTAGCTGTTGTATTTCCATTTGAAGAAAAAATTTTTAAGAAGTATATGAATAATGTAACTTATGTAGGGCACCCATTAGCTGATAATAATAAACTTACACCTTCTAGTTTAGATTATAATAAAAAAAATATATCAATAGGAATATTTCCAGGAAGTCGAGAATCGGAAATAAAAAATAATCTATTTTGTATGATTGATTGCATAAGAAGTAATAAAAATAAATCAGATATTAAAGAAGAAATAAAAATATTTTATTCAAATGAAACTACAAAAAACTTATTAATCAATTTATTACCAAATGATTGGACCCCAGTATTATGTGATGGAAAAAATATAGATGAAATAAAAAAATGTAAAAAAGCTATAACAGCATCTGGTACAATTACATTAGAGTTAGCATTAATGAACATACCTATGGTCATAATATATCGTTTATCTCCACTTACATATTTCATTATGAGAAATTTAGTTAAACTTAAGTATATTGGATTAGTTAACCTGATTTTAGGTACGGATCTTGGTACCAAACAAATAGTTAAAGAGTTTATACAACCTGGTTATGCTGATCAAGTAGAAGCAATGGTAGAGTTGCAAAAAATTGATCAAAATAAGATATATAGAAAGAAAATTGAAGATGGATATTCCGATATTAGAAATATTTTAAAACCAGGAGCATCCTTTAAAGTTGCTAAAATAGCGGAAAAAATGTTGAAATGATTACCGCGTAATACCTCTTTTACTATTTTTAATAAAATTAATAAAATTTGAAACTTCTTTATAATCTAATCCTAATTGATTGATAGATTGTATAGCCTCATCTCGTTTAGTTTTATTTTTTATAAATATTTTAAATGTTTTTTCTAGTGCTTGGATTACAGCAGAATCAAATCCCCTTCTCTTTAATCCTGCGCTATTAATTTTATAGGCTTGAGCATGATTGCCTGCTACCAAAGTATATGGTGTTACATCCATGGAAATTACCGTACCCAATCCTGAAAAAGCATATTCTCCAATAACACAATTTTGATGGACAAGAGTAAAACCACCTAGTGTTACATTATCTAATATTTCTACATGTCCTGCTAAAGAAGCAGCATTTGAAAAAATACAATTATCTTGTATTACACAATCATGAGCGACATGTGTATATGCCATAAATAAATTATTGGAACCAATAGAAGTATAATTAATACCTGCAGCTGTACCACGATTTAATGTGCAATATTCACGAAAAATATTATTGTCACCTATTTTAAGTGTGGATTCTTCTCCTTTAAATTTAAGATCTTGAGGAATTTCACCTATTGATGAAAATTGAAAAAAATGATTAGATTTACCAATAAATGTATTTTTTTTAATAACAACATGATTTTCTATTATAGTATTTGGTCCAATTTCAACATTCTGCTCTATAACAGAATATGCGCCAACTTTAACTGTAGAATCTAATTTAGCATTCTTATGAATTATTGCAGTCTCATGTATCATTTTTACTTCTAACTGCTCCTAATAATTCAGCTGTACACACAAGTTCATCATTAACTTTGCATTCTGATGTAAATTTATGTACATCTTTTTTACTCTGGATTAGGTTGACCTTAATTATTAGTACATCACCTGGATATACTGGTTTTTTGAATCTTGCTTTATCAATTCCTACAAAATAATATAATAAATCTTTAGGTCTATCATTACTTTTAAAATCTAAAAGTGCAGTTGCTTGGGCCATAGCCTCTAAAATCAAAACAGCTGGAAATACTGGATGATCTGGAAAATGACCTTGAAAGAATGGTTCGTTAATACTTACATTTTTTTGAGCAATTAAATTATCATGTTTTTCAAAACTTATAATTTTGTCAATTAGTAAAAATGGGTATCTATGTGGTAATAGATTTCTGATATCATTTTTATTCATTATCATCTCCATCGTTTTTAGTTAAAACTAATTTTGCTATTTTATCTAAATTTTTATATCTAGCTTGATTTCTTCTCCATGATGCGGCTGGTTCTATTGTAGTACCTGATGCATATTGGCCAGGTTTGCTGATCGATTTTGTTACCATAGCCATTCCATGTATATGAACATTATCAACAATATTAATATGTCCATTTATTCCTGTTCCGCCACCTATTGTACAGTTTTTACCAATTTTTGTACTACCAGCAATACCAACACATGCTGCAATAGCAGTATTTTCACCAATTATTACGTTATGTGCTATATGGACCTGGTTATCTATTTTTACATTCGATTCAATAATTGTACTATCAATGGCAGCTCTATCAATAACTGTATTAGCGCCAATTTCTACACCAGAATCAATGATCACATTTCCTACTTGAGGTACTTTCTTCCATTTTTCATTATGTATAACCAAGCCAAATCCATCAGAACCAATTACAACACCAGGATGAATTATGACGTTATCAGCAATAAAAGTATTATCATTTATAACAACATTAGGATAGATCTCGCAATTTTTACCAATATGAATATCATTTCCTAGTACTACATTTTTAGCAATAGTAGAGCTTTTATGAATTGTACGATTTGGATTTTTTTTAGAAGACAATAAACCATTTTTTTTGTTTTTTAGACAGTGATATACAAATTTAGAAAACAAATATAGAGGTTCTTTTGTGATAATGCATGATTTGTTTGTTTTTTTTGATAATAAGGAATTTGTAATTATAATAGAAATATTAGAGTTATTTACAAAATTAATATCCTTGGTATTTAATAAATAAGATAACCCGTTTTTTTTTGGATTTGCGATACTACATATATTGTCTATTTCAATTCTGTCAGTTGTATTTGTAATACAACCCAAAAGATTACAAATTTTTTTTAGTGAATATTTTTCTTTAAGCTGCATTATTGAAGTTCAGAAATTATAGCTTGTGTTATATTAATATATGATTTAGCGTACAGCGTTGTTCCATCAGCTCTTATGATAAGATCGAAATCATTTTTTTCAGCATGTTTTCTAATAGCTGTCTCAACAATATTCCTTATCCTAGCTAATTCCTCTCCCTGTACTTTTTGTAATTCTTTGTTAAAATTTTCTTGTTTAGATCTAAAATCTCGTTCAACTTTTTGTATTTTCTTTACTAATGATTCTTTTTCGTTTGAAGCCATTACTTTTTCATTTTTAAGATATTTATCATTTAACGAATTCCATTCTTTCTCTAAAGTTGCAAGTTTTTTTGCTCTTGGATCAAATTGTTTTTTTATTTTAGCTTGTGAGTCTCTATATATAGGAATTTCTTTAAACAATCTATCTAAATTAACTATTCCCATTTTAAGCTCAGCTTGTGATGTTGATGGGACAACAAAACATAATAAAAATAATACTTGAATAAATCTTTTTTTATACATTACTAAAAACTACCTCCTAATGAAAATACAACGGGTTGTGTATCATCACCATCTTTCTTTTTAAAAGCATTTACAAAACCAACGGTTACATTTCCGATTGGTGTTAAAAATGTACCCTGTATTCCATAACTTGCCCTTAGTTCATTGTATTCGAAGTCATTAACATCTTCAAATACGTTACCTATATCCATAAATAATGATACTCTTATATTTCTTTGATCTTGTGCCAATACTGGAGGAGGTGGAAATATCCAATCAAACTGAGAAATTGTTACAAAATCACCACCTACAGCATCACAAGTTTTTGCTGTACAGCTTAGCGGTCCTGTTCCTTCATAAGTCAATGGACCTAAACTTGCACCATCAAATCCTCTAACAGATTTTACACCTCCAGCAAAAAATTTACTATGAAAAGGTACTGAAGTTGTACCAAATAACCCTGCACCAATACCAATAGTTGGTTTGATACGAAATACCGTATTCCAATCAAACAAACCAAATGTTGGAAAAACATAAGGAAAATTATATTCTCCTTTATAGCTTGCAGTAAAATATGATGCACCATCAACTGGAAAAAAAGCTTCTAATGAATATAAATGATCTTTCCCTCTAGTAGCAAAAACAGTTCGGTCACGTGTATCACTTCTATAATTTGTTTTTGCACTTATTCCAAACGATGTGTCTCCATGATCACCTAGATGATGTGTAACTATAATAGGTGAACCTATAGTTTTTGTATACTGAGTGAATAATATGTCATATCCAAATCCAAATGAGTCTGTTTCTGATACAGGTGAAACATAAAAAACACCTCCACCAAAAGTATCTGCTACATATGAGGCAGTTGATGTACTTGAAACATCAGTTTCACTATATATAAGGTTAACACTTTTACTTACACCATCAGGTGTGAAATAGGGATTTGTATTTATTAATTTAAACGATGTAGTTACCTGACTTTTTGCGGCTTCAAGAGAAACATTATTACCTTTTCCCAAGAAATTATCTTGTTGTACTTTCACATTAAATAAAGCTCCATTAGTATCAGACCATCCTGCACCTACCTTAAACTCACCTGATGTAGTTTCTTCAATATTGAATGTTACATCAACTTGATCGTTTCTTCCTTCTACTGGAGATTTATTTATTTGTACATTTTTAACATATTTTAGTCTTTGTAAACGTACCTTAGATCTTTCAATTTTAGAATTTGAGTGTAAAGATGATTCAAATTGTCTAATCTCTCTTCTATATACTTCATCATTTGTCTTTTCGTTTCCACGAATATTAATTCTTCTAACCATTGTTTGTTGACCAGGATTAACCCTAAATTCAACATCAACAATTTTTGTATCATCATCTATTTTAGGTATGGTAATAATATCTGGAAAAGCATATCCGGAATCACCTAATACAAAAGAAATAGAATTTTTAGATAATTCAACAATTTCTCTAGAAAATTTATTGCCTGGTTTTATTAAAGATAGTATTGTATCTTTAATTTTTTGTTCAGAAACTGCTGTATTACCAAATAACGTGATATCTCCAAACTCATAAATATCTCCCTCTTTTATACTAATTGAGACATATATATCTTTATTGTTATTCGATAAATTAACCTGGTTTGAAGTAATTTCAAATCTTATGTATCCTCTATTAAGATAAAAATCTCTAATTTTATCTAAATCTGATTCTAATACTGTTTTAGAATATGTATCTCTGCTAGACCAAAATTCAAACCAATACTTTGTTCCAGAATCCATTAAAGAAATAATCTGGTCATAAGAAAAATCTTTGTTCCCAATAATTGTGATATCTTTGATTGTCGATGGGTCTCCTTCATCTATATCTAATTCTAAAGAAATTAATTGATTTTCTAATTCTTTAACAGCACTTTTTATTGTTATGCTGTATCTCCCATAGTCATAATAGATTCGTAAGAGTTCTTGTTCAACTTTATCAAATACATTTTTGTCAAAGGGTCTGGATCTTGCAATTCCAACATTATCTAAAGCATTCATGATATCTTCAGATTCTATAATATTGTTTCCTGTAAGTTTTATTTCAGTTATTATGGGTTTTTCAACAACTCTTATAATCAAGTTATTGAACTCTAACAAGACAGCAATATCATCAAAATATTTGGTAGCATATAATTTTTTAATAATATTTTTACTAACTTCTGGTGTATAAATATCTCCTACCTCAATTTCGGCATATGAAAGTATAGTTGGTACACTAACGCGTAGATTCCCTTGGACAACTATATTATCTATCTTAACCTCTTCCCCTAGTACTTCAGAAGGAAGTAAATGTAATAAAAATAAAAATAAAATAACAAATATATTTTTTAAATTCATAATAATCTCAATAAATCATTATAAAAAGCTAAAATCATTATTCCAAAAAGAAGAACAATACCTAATTGTTGACCAAACAATTGAATCTTTTCAGGAACTGGCTTACCAATCAGAATTTCAAATGTATAAAATAATAAATGACCACCATCTAACATTGGTATGGGTAAAAGATTTAATATTCCCAAACTAATACTCAATATAGCCAGTATATATGCAAAATATACAAATCCCATAGATAAAGATTTACCAGTAAATTCAGCGATACTAATTGGTCCACTCAAATTTTTTAGATTTGCTTCTCCAAAAAAGAGTTTGGAGATCATTTTGAGCGTTAAAGCAGAATAATGATAAGTTAATTCTACTGATTGATAAATAGAAGCAATAATTGGATATTTTACTGTTACTCTATATTTATTTAATAAATTAGGATCTGGACTTATACCTGCAAACCCAATTATTTTATTTGAAGAATTTTTTTCAGAAGGTGTTAATATCATATAATGAATTGAATCAGATCTGTTAACTTTAATTTCAAGTTGTTTATTTGGGTTTATTTCTATTATTTTAACTAAATCATTCCATGATTTTATTTTGTTCTGATTAATTTCTAGTATCTGATCGCCAGGTAATAATTTAGCTATATTTGCTGGACTATTTTTTTGAACATTTCCTATTACCGATGGTATGACAGGTTGTTTAATTTTAATCCCAAGATTTTTTATAATATCACCTTCTTTTTTTAAGATATTCTGCTGATCTACTGGAAGTTTAAAATCATAGAAATTGTTATTATTATCTTTTACATATAGTGTAATTTCTTTTTTATCCACAATATTATTTAATAATTCCATTCTTACATCTTGCCATCGTTTAGTTGAATTGTTATTAACTCTGTATATTTCCATGTTTTTATATATTATTGGTTCGGCATTATTTGATATTGGGTCTATAGACTCAAAAATTGGCTTCATGCCAGATATTCCAAAAAAATGTACCATTGTGAAAAATACTACTGCAAGTATTAAATTAAATATTGGTCCTGCCGCAACAATCAAAAAACGTTTATAAACTGACTGTGTATCAAAACAATGTGCTAAATTATTGTTATATGATTCTGAATATTTAACTCTACGAGAAGATTTTCTTCTATTCGATGAAGAACTAATATATGTATCTAGTTCATGTGATTCTAGCATTTTTACGTAGCCACCTAACGGTATCATTCCAATACTATATTCAGTTTCATCTCCTTTAAATTTTTTTGTATAGATATTTTTTCCAAAACCAACATTAAAATTTAATACTTTTACATCAAATAATCTTGCAACATAGAAATGACCAAATTCATGGAATGTAACCAATATTCCTATGGCTATAATAAAACCTATAATACTTTGTATTATTTCCATTTTTTTGTACCTATCAATTCTTTTGTATATTCACGTATATCATGATCATTATCCAAAATAGATTGCAGTGTAGTATTTTTCTTAATTTTCATATTAGATAAAACTTTCTCAATTATAACCGGAATATCAGTAAATTTTATCTTATTTTTCAAAAAATACTCAACACTTATCTCGTTTGCTGCATTTAGAATAGTTGGAGCATTTTTACCGATTTTGATAGATTCGTATGCTAAATCAAGACAAGGATATTGGTTTCTTTTTGGATATGAAAAAGTTAAGGTTGAACATTTTTTAAAATCAAAAATCTTATTAGATATATTACTTCTTGAAGGCCAAGATAATGCATATGATATAGGTATTTTCATATCATGATTACTCATATGAGAAATTATAGATCCATCAGGATATGTAACAAGTGCATGAACAATACTTTGCGGGTGTATAATTATTTTAATATTATTAATATTTAAACCAAATAATATGTGTGCCTCAATAAGTTCTAATCCTTTATTCATCATCGTAGCTGAATCTACAGATATTTTTTTCCCCATTTTCCAATTAGGATGTTTTATAGCTTGATTTGGTGTAACTTTAGACAATTTATTTTTTGCTAGATTTAAAAAAGGTCCACCAGAAGCAGTTAAAATAATTTCCTGTATATTTTTTTTATAGTATAAAG
>CAYFGJ010000016.1:0-14667 GCA_964342835.1 uncultured Ectothiorhodospiraceae bacterium
TATTGTAAAAGATAGGTTTGGTGAAGGTTGTTCTTACATAAAACTTTATAGAAATATAAAGTATATAATTAATAATAGATATGATCAAAATAAAATTATTCAACCATATATAGAAGGGCAAAACCTGAGCCTTTCAGTATTTTTTAATAATAATAGTTTTTATTTATTATCTGTGAATAAACAAAATATTTTTTTAAATAAAGATAATTATTTAAAATTAAAAAGTATTTTAGTAAATGTAACGATATCATTTGAAGAAAAAATTTATTCCCTAATTGAAAAAATTTATAATGCTTTTCCTGGCTTATATGGTTATGTAGGAATTGATATTCTTATCAAAAATAATAATATTTTTGTTGTAGAAATTAATCCAAGACTTACTACTTCTTTTGCTGGAATAAAATATACTAAAGGCATTAATCTCTTAGATTTATTTTTAAAATATGAATCATATAAGGATGTTATATCAGGGAGGAAGGTTTTAATAAAGATATGAAAAATTCAAATCATAATGATATATATATAGCATGGGATATTGGAGGTGCATATACTAAATATGCTATCGAACAAAATAGTCAAGTCAGATGTTATGTACAAAAATGTGAATTATGGAAAAACTTTTTCGAACTAAAAGATTTAATTTCTAGAATATTAAAAAAATTTAAGAACAAAAAAATAATAAATTTAATAACTATGTCAGGTGAAATGTGTGACATTTTTGAAAATCGAGAAATTGGTGTAAAGAAAATAATAAATCATTTTAAAAGTTTAAAAAGTACTAGCTATATTTTTACTAAAAATAAATTATTTTTTGATATAAAGTCTAATAATTTTTCAGTAAATAATATTGCATCAATGAATTGGATTGCAACTTCAAATTTTTTAGCAAATAGAGTAGAAAATTGTATTGGTATAGATATTGGTTCAACAACTACTGATATTATTCTTATCAAAAATAATAAAATAATTAACAGAAGAATTAATGATTTTACCGGGTTAATTAATCATGAATTATTATACTCAGGAATATTAAGAACCCCCATATATGCTTTGACTCATGAAATTAAGTATAGAAATAAAAAATATAAAATTATACCTGAGAATTTTGCTAATATGTCTGATATCTATAGGTTATTAGCTTATCTTAAACCTGCATATGATTACTCTTCAACCAGTGATAATAGATCAAAATCAAATATAAATAATATGAAGAGATTGAGTAGAATTTTTGGATTTGATTATCATTCTACAAAAAAAGATCTTTTATTTATGCTAAGTAAAAAAATATTTACTATACATATGGATCATATTAGTAGTAACATAAAATATCATTTACAACAAAAATATGTAAAGACTAAAGATCTGAAAATTGTTGGTATAGGGATTGGTAAATTTTTAATTAGATTAATCTGTAAAAAAAATAATTGGAGATATATAGATTTTAATGAATATTGTACACATAAAACGGTTGGAATATATCAGCCATCTGATATAGCCCCTGCCTATTCATTAATTCCTTTATTAAGTAATTATGAGAAAAATACATAAAGAAATATTTGATTATCATGAACATAGTAATGAAATTTTTAATTTAATCAGAAATGAAGACTGGGCAGTATTCTTAAATAGTAACAATAAAATATTCACTGAACAAAGATATGATATTATATCAGCGCAACCTATAAAAAAAATTATTACTTATCAAAATGCAACTATAATCGAAGAGAAAGGATCAAAACAAGTATTTAGAGATGATCCAATATCTATTGTGAATGATGTTATGAAAGATGAGTTTCATAACGATCATAAAGATCTTCCATTTACTGGTGGAGCGATTGGATATTTCTCATATGATTTAGGTAATAAGATAGAATCTATAAAAAAAACTCCATATGATGATTTGGATATACCTATTTTAGCTTTTGGAATATATGAATGGGCTATTATCATTGATCATTTAAAAAAAGAAATTATACTTATTTATAAAACAAAAACAGATTTAATTAATAGTTTAATAGATAAAATTAGTTCAAAATCTTTTTCAAAAATAAAGGATGATAATCTGAAAATAACAAATAAATGTACTTCTAATTTGACCTATGATGAATACATAGAAAAATTTAATCGTATAAAGTCATATATTGAAAAAGGAGATTGCTATCAAATTAATTTTTCTCAAAGGTTTTCATTTGATTATACGGGTGATACCTGGAATATTTATAATAAACTTCTTCCTACATATCATTCCCCATACTCAGTTTATATTAATTATCCTTTTGTGAAAATATTAAGTTATTCTCCAGAAAGATTCTTAAATATTGATAATGATTTTGTTCAAACAAAACCAATTAAAGGCACACGACCAATGATTTATGATAAATTACGAGATTCTGCAATTAAAAAAGATTTGTTATTATCTAAAAAAGATAGAGCAGAGCATTTAATGATTGTTGATTTATTAAGAAATGATTTAGGCAAAAATTGTGAATATGGCAGTATTAATGTAAAAAGCTTATTTGATATAGAAACATTTGCAAATGTCCATCATTTAGTTAGTACTATTGAAGGAAAGATTTCAAAAAAAAGTAATATTTTTAATCTTATTAATGGTTGTTTTCCTGGAGGTTCAATCACTGGAGCACCAAAAATACGTGCTATGCAAATAATAAATGAGTTGGAACCAAATGCAAGAAGCATTTATTGTGGATCAATTGGATATATAAGCTCTAATAAAAAAGCTGATCTAAATATCGCAATCAGAACAATGATAGCAATAAACAAAAAAATATATTTTTGGGGAGGGGGAGGTATTGTGTATGATTCTAATGCTGAATCAGAATATCAGGAAACTTTGGATAAAATTAAACCTATTTTAGATATTTTTGAGTCTAATGTTTTGCAATTTCCAAAGAAACTTGGTTGAGCAAATCTAAACTAATTGTATTTCTATTATTTTCATTAATACAAACTAACCCACGAACTCCAAGAAAATCTGGCTTTAATAGTTTAAGCTCTTTTATATCATTAAAATTTAATGAACCTGAAATACCACAAAACATTTCTCTTTTATTCATTATATTTATGAACTCTTTTATCATTTCTTTCGATAATAATTCTGTAGTAGATATACCATTTTTATTATATGTATCAATCATTATTCCTTTATAACCAATACATGCAAGTTTTTCTGCAATATCTAAATTAAACTCTTTGTCTGCAAACATCACACATATAGGATAAGTTTTTTTAAAATCAATCTGATTTAGTAATTTCTGATGTTCATTAAAATACTTATATTCAAATAACCCTATTTTTATATAATTAATTTCCAAGTTTATTGCTCTTTTAATATTTTCTACATTATTATTATTATTAGGATTTACATGATTTCCTATAGTTACACTTATAGTATGGTTTGATAATATTTTTTTAACATTATTCATAATATCATTTCCTACAAAACCTAATGCTCCATCACTTATATTTTTTAAATCTATAATGTCTATATTAGCGCTAATTATTTCATGTGCTTCTTGTTCATTCTTTATACTAGCTAAAAACTTAGTCATTCTTATTTTTATAGTTTTGAATTTTTTTTTCTATCCACTTCCAAGCATCTATTTCATTTGAGCCAGCTGTTTTGTCTATACCAATTTTCAAGTATTTTATTTCATTTTCTATTTTTTCCATAGGTATTATACCTAATCTACTTATTAATACAGATGCTTCAATTACAGAAAATTGTGCTCTATTAAATCCATGAAAAGGTAAATGTATTTTTTTATCTATAATAATACATTCAATTTTTGGTCTTATATCATCATCAATAATATTTTTTACTTCTATATTTAAATGAGTATTTGCATTACTTAATCTGGGAACATCAAAGTTTTTATTTTCACTTGTATTCCAATCTTTTTTATATCCAGAAACTATCCCTGCAAATATTCTAACATCATCAGTAAAATTTATAGTTGCCTTACCATTATTTTTCAAATTTTCTAAAGTTATTGATGGTTTGAATGGTTTAATTATTAAAGATTCAGATTTCATTTGTACGCCCATCGGAGCTATATGAATATCATCTGAAGATCTAGTAATTACGATTGATTCATGAATCATTTTTTATATGTTGGTCCAGTTGGTTTAAAAACCATTTTATCATCTTCATCATCTTCAACCAAGCAACCCCATTTAAGTTCTTCATCTTGCGAATAAAATTTACCTATCTGATAAGCAATTTGAGCCCTAGCTAATTCAACGCCTAGATAAAATGCATGTCCAGTATCTTGTCCAACTTTCAAATGTTCGAAGAAATCAAAAGGATCTTTAAAAGTATGGAATCCGTCTCTATTAAATAAATGTATTCCTTCTTGAGTAACGATAATTCTATAACTAGGATCACGGATATTTTTAGATAATTCTATAACTTCATCGTATGTATATTTGTATGGTTTATCTTCATGGGTTACAAGCAGTTGATTGCTAATATGTTTTGGTGTCATTTCATTTTCACTAGAAGCATGAATAATCCTTCTAGCTAAGTCAGTTTCTTTAATTACCGTTCTACAATGATCACTTACTTGCGTTGTTAGGACATGATTAAGTTTTAATTCAGACATAATGCCCAACAATACAAGTGTTATTCCGGTAGTATCTGCATGAGTTAATTCCGTTATGTTTCCAGTTCCCATCATTATGTGTATATCAGGATATTTTTCTCTAAGTTGTGTATATCTTGCTAAAGATTTTGTAAAACCAAAATGTATAGGATCTAGGATAGGATCAGCAATAAATGTTCTTTTTAATTTGATACATTTTTCTATTACTTCATAGAGTGTATTCATATTTCCATTCTGAGGTATCAACACTGGATTCGATTCTACTTCATCTAATATAAAAATATTATCTGACTTTATACTTAATAAGTAATCAGCTCCTGATTTGCCACCAGCAATTAGTTCATCGTTATTGTGTGAATCTACACTTACATAAAAGTCTTGTTTTTTTAATTCTTGTATTGTTTCAGCCAAATGTTCAAATTTAACATTAGGCAAACAACCAATATCAATTACATCTGCACCTTCATTACGATATGTTGTGGCTATTTCCAGAATTTGTGGAATATTTAAATTTGGCGCATCTGTTATTTCTGCAAAAATAGATATTTCATATTTTGATAAATCAAAATTTAATGACTCTCTACCAAATAAGGTAGGTAAGTCTTTTAGTTCATCAGGACCTCTAACAACAGCAATACTAAGCTTTTCACTTAATTCTTTTATATCCCCTCTTACTCTTCCAGGTAAAACTAGTTTAGTAAATCCTTCTATATTTCCAATGCGCCTATGAATCATATCAGTAGTCAATAGAGCAGCTACGTTTATACTTAAATTTCTGATTTCATAGGTAAATTCTTTATCATCTATTTGATCTAAAACTCTCTTTAGATTTTTTTCTGCTAATTTCCCTGTTATAAATAATATATTTTCTTTTAGATCCATTTTTTCAATGCTAATTTTAGTTCATCTACATTATTTACTACATCAGTATTTTTGAATTTTTTTAATAATTCGTAATTTTTTAAATCAATTTCTCTAGGATATAATGTCACCATTTTCTTTGGAGCTTCAGTTATAACAACAGGTTCAGTATCACAAGCAAAAACAATTGAAAATATATTACATTTACCAGCTTGAGCGAAAATATTTGTTATTAAATTATCTGACATACCATAAGCCATTTGTGCAACGGTATTTGATGTTGCTGGAGATATTACAAGTAATTTGTAAATATTTTCATAAAATAAACTCACTGGTGCCGAACTAGCAGTTACATCTTTAAATATTTTTATTCCTTCTTTTTTAAGATCATTTAAATTATATCCATACCATTTCAATACTTCTTCTCCAGCCTTACTTAAAAAAAGATCAACATCATTTAATGATCTAATAATTTCCATAGACTCTTTCAAGTAATGGCCAGACCCAGTTAACCCCCAAGCAATTCTTTTTTCTGATTCAGTCATTTTTTATATTATCTAAAATTTGATTTTTATATTTTTCTAATTCATTCGTATCATTTATATTAACAAACATCTCAATATATTGTGAGAAATCTACTAAATTTGTTGAGTTTTTTTTAAACCAAAGGTCTATCTTCCTTTGATCAGTTTTAAGAAAATCTTCTAAATTATTGACTAATTTTTTTTTATACATTGAATATACTGGTTGAATTCTTTTTCCATCATGTGCAACATTTATATCATAGTTATCATTTAAAGAGATCATTTTCTCAAAAAAAATATCTTTGATGAATGGTCCATCACAAGGTACAGTTATCATATATTCTGTATCTATCATTAATAATCCTGAGTGTATTCCTGCAAGAGGTCCTTGGAAACCTTTCTTTATATCTTTGCATATCACCATACCCATTGATTCATATTTCTCAAAATTTCTATTAACATTAACGATTACATCTTTTGAATATTTCTTGGCAATGTTACTTATATAATTAATTATATAATTACCATCTATACTCATTAAACCTTTATCAATACCTTCCATTCGTGTAGCTTTACCACCAGCGAGTATTAATGTTGTTAATTGATTTTTCTTAATTTTATTCATAATCTACTATTTAATTTTTTTGTCTCATATATAATAGAATAACCTAGCATGATCAATAAGCGAATATATTTAGCTCCTATGGTTGGAAGAACAGATAAGCATTTTAGAACGCTTGTACGGATTTTATCTAAAAATATTAATCTATATACTGAAATGATTACATGTGATGCATATTTGAATACCAATAGAAAAACATATAAAGTTAAAAAAAGCGAACATCCTATTACTATTCAATTAGCTGGTACTGATCCTTATAAATTTGCCAAGTGTTCAGAAATTGCTGAAACTAACGGATATGATGAAATAAATCTCAATATTGGATGTCCAAGTAGTAAAGTTTTAAAAGGCCAGTTTGGTGCTATCTTGATGAATTATCCAGAAAAAGTTTCACAATGTGTGAAGGAAATTAAAAAAAGTTGTTCTTTACCAATATCTATCAAAACAAGATTAGGACTAGGGTATGATAAAAATTTAGATAGATTGAGAAAATTAATTGATATGACTGAAAATTCAGGATGTACAAATTTCATTATTCATGCAAGAAATGCAATATTGGGAAAATTAAGTCCTAAAAAAAATAGAACAATACCCGAATTAAGATATCAAGATGTTTTATTTATAAAAAATATTTATCCCGATTTAAAAATTATATTAAATGGGGGTATTTCAACACTTGATGATATTAAATGTAATATAAAACATTATGATGGAATAATGATTGGAAGAAAAATTTATGATGATCCTCTATTTCTTTTAAAGTTAGAAAAAGAATTTTTTCATATTAATAAAGATATTATAATTGAAGATATTTTATTTAAGTATAAAATGTATATGGATAATGAAATTAAAAGAGGTGAAAATAAATATTATATGTTGAGACATTTATATAATCTCTATTGTAAAACCTCATACTCAAAAAAATGGAAAAATTATTTATCTTCCATAATGCAAAATAAATTAAATTTTGAAAATTTATTAAATTTTTCAGCTACTTATAATGAAAAGAAAATATCAATTAACAGCTAAAAATGCAGATATTTATGATTTGTATGAACAATCTGTTCAATCAGTTGAATTTGAAGTTGAATTTATAAATAAAATGTTTAAACGATACAATAGAGGAATTTGTTTAGATATAAGAGAAGATTTTTGTTCATCAGCATTTATATCAACTGAATGGGTTAAAGCTAAAAATAAAAATGCGTATGCAGTAGATATAGATAAAAGTGCATTAAAGATTGCACATGAAAAAGCAAAAAATAGAATATCAAAAGAACAATTAAACAGATTATTTTTAATCAAAGGAAACTCTTTAAATGTAAAACTAAAAAAAGTTAATTGCATATTAGCTACAAATTTTAGCTATTGGGTTTTTAAAGAAAGAGAAAGTTTAAAAAAATATTTTTTTAATACTTATAATAATTTAAAAAAAAATGGAATATTTATCTTAGATGCATTTGGTGGATATGAAGCTCATCAAGAGCTAGAAGAAAAAACTAAACATAAGAATTTTACTTATGTTTGGGATCAATCTAGTTTTAATCCGATAAATAATGATTTGACCTGTTATATACATTTTGAATTTAACGATGGATCAAAAATCAATAAAGCATTTAAATATGATTGGAGGCTTTGGTCTTTACCAGAAATTACAGAATGTTTAAAAGCTGCTGGTTTTAAGCAAGTTGATATATATATGCAAGGTTGGGACAAGAAAAAAGATGAAGAAAGCGATAAATTTTATTGCGTTAAAAAATGTGATGCAGATGCTGGCTGGATTGCATATATAGTAGCATTAAGGTAAAAGAATTATTTACAGTAATTATTAATCTAGTATAATTCTTTGAGAGAGTCAGTTGTACGGTTGCTATATAGATATATAGAGGAAAGTCCGGGCTCCTATGGGTAAAGTGCCAGGTAATGCCTGGGGGATGTGAATCCACGGAAAGTGCTACAGAAAATGACCGCCTTAATATATAAAAGGTAAGGGTGAAAAGGTAAGGTAAGAGCTTACCACGTAATAAGGTAACTTATACGGTTAAAGCAAACCCCACTTGGAGCAAGGCAAATTTATAGCAAATGTTGACCCATGACTTGCTATGTGGTTGCTGCTTGAGGTATATGGTGACATATATCCTAGATAAATAACTGTACATGACAGAACCCGGCTTATAGACTGACTCTCATTTCTAAAAATACATTTTCTCTAAACATCATATAAATACATGTTTTTTATCATTATTCGTGTCTTTTCCTTTAAAAATCAATGTTTTATCCTTATTTTATGGCGTTATAAGTCTTGCATATATTAAATAAAAAGCATATAGTGTTGAAATATGGTAATATTTGTAAAAATATGGGAAATAGTGGTTAATATGTTTAAAGGTATACATAACATAAATTTAGATACAAAAGGGCGTTTAGCGATTCCTACTAAATATAGAGAATCTATAAATAACCAAGTTAATGGAAATATGGTCATTACGATTGATACGGAAGAAAAATGTCTACTTCTTTATACATTACAAATATGGAATGAAATACAGAAAAGAATCAATAATTTACCATCATTTAATAAAAACGCTAGAAGAATACAACGATTGCTAGTTGGTCATGCGGAAGATGTGATCATGGATAATAACGGGAGAATATTGATTTCGAGACCACTCAGAAATTCAGCAGATCTAGTTAAAAAAGTTACCTTAATAGGGCAAGGTGATAAATTTGAAATATGGAATGATGAATTATGGCAAAGCCAAGTTTCTAGATGGAAAACCGAAGAAACTGATGAAACAGAAGAAACAGTCTTAGGAGATATACGTATATGATGAATTTAACCAAATGTTACAAAATACTGGATATCACAGGCAATGAAAATTTGAGTAAAATAAAAAGAGCATTTATTAAAGCGGCTCTAAAATATCATCCTGATAAGACTAACAATGATTTAAACTCTAATCAGAGATTTATTGAAGCTAGAGAAGCTTACGATAATATAATGAAATTTAAGAAATTAGTAGGATGATAAATCATATTCCAGTTTTAAAAGAAGAATCAATAAAATCGCTTTGTGTTAACAAGTCAGGTATATTTATTGATGCAACATTTGGATCTGGTGGACATTCTAAAGAAATACTGAATTATCTGAATAATGACGCCAAACTATTTGCTATAGATAAAGATCTTAACGCTATACATAATGCAGAAAAAAATATTTTAAAAGATAAACGGTTTACTCTTAAACATGGATGTTTTTCCTCCCTAGATGTAATAAGTAAAGACTGGGGAATTCATGGTTCTGTTAATGGAATCTTATTTGATCTAGGTGTTTCATCCGAACATATAGATAACCCTGAGAGAGGTTTTAGTTTTAAAAACGATGGACCTATTGATATGAGATTCGATCAGAATAGTGGATCCCCAGCTAGAAAATGGATATCTGAAGTTAGCGAAACATTGTTACGAGATGTAATTAAAAAATTCGGTCAAGAAAGATATGCAAGTAAAATTGCACATAAGATAATAACCGATAGAAAAGTTAATAAAATAGAAAATACATATGATTTAGTCAATATAATCAACCAATCCATTCCAAAAAACGAGAAAAATAAACATAATGCAACTAGAACTTTTCAAGCTATAAGAATTCATATAAATCAAGAATTAGAAGTACTAAGAAAAGCTTTGGAAAAATCCTATAAAATATTAGCTCCAAGAGGGAGATTGGTTTTGATTACATATCATTCTTTAGAAGATAAAGTCATAAAAGACTTTATTATTATGACAGATACTAATCTTTCTACACCAAAAGATTTACCATTAGATAAGAAATTTTTAAAAAAGATGTTTAATGTTATATCAAAATCTATAAAACCAACAGAGAATGAAATTCTTAATAATTCAAGATCTAGGTCTGCGAAGTTAAATATATTGGAGAAATGTGATGAAAATATCGGTTAATCTTTTCATTATACTTCTATTATCAATTTCTGCATTTTCAGTGGTGTATCTTAAATATCAGAATAGATTTATAAATATTCAGCTAGAAAAACAAGAAAAATCTTATACCATGAAATTAAATCAACATAAGAGATTACTAGACACTAAAGCAAATTATGAAAAAAAGTTAAGCCAAAAAAGCTACAAAGAACTTTTAAATATGGATATTCCAAAAAAGAATCAGATTATTTATTTAAACTTAACGACTTCTAATGGAGGTATTTAATCATGTTTGAAATGGTAGATAATTACAGTCAAAATGCGATTATCAAAGTTATTGGCGTGGGCGGAGGCGGCGGTAATGCTGTTGGTACAATGCTCAGAGACAAAATACATGGAGCAGACTTTATAATTGCTAATACTGATGCTCAGGCGCTCAGAAACATAGAAGGAGCAACAACTGTGCAAATTGGTAACGAAATTACAAATGGTCTAGGTGCAGGAGCTGATCCAGAAAAAGGAAGACAAGCTGCGCTAGAATCTAAAGAACAACTGCAAAAAACTATAGAAGGTGCAGATATGCTTTTTATAGCAGCTGGAATGGGTGGTGGAACTGGTACAGGTGCAGCACCGATTATTGCTCAAATTGCACGTGATTTAGGAATATTAACAGTTGCCGTTGTAACCAAGCCTTTTGAATGGGAAGGCAAAGAAAGAATGCAACATGCTGAACTTGGTATTTTAAATCTTGAAGAGTGGGTAGATTCTTTAATTGTTATACCTAATTCAAAATTAATGGAAGTATTTGGTGAAAATGGTTCAATATATTCACAATTTGATAATGCAGATGGTGTTATTACTGGTGCTGTAAAAGGAATTGCAGAGATTATTACAATAACAGGT
Organism: uncultured Ectothiorhodospiraceae bacterium; assembly: GCA_964342835.1. Taxonomy (GTDB): domain Bacteria; phylum Pseudomonadota; class Gammaproteobacteria. Next base: position 11,475 of record CAYFGJ010000016.1, read on the forward strand.
TTTATGAATGTAGATTTTGCTGACGTTAAAACTGTTATGTCTGGAAAAGGTAAGGCTATGATGGGATCAGCAGTAGCTGAGGGAGAAAATAGAGCTGAAGATGCTGTTAATGCTGCATTAACCTGTCCACTTCTAGATAATATTGATTTGCATGGAGCAACTGGCGTATTAGTAAATATAACATCAGGAGATGATTTAACTCCAAAAGAGTTTGAGCTCATTGGACGCAAGATCAAAGAAATAGCTGATGAAGAAGCGACAATCATCACAGGATGTATTAAAGAGGATGATAATCTCGGTGCATTAAGAGTTACGATTATTGCAACTGGATTTGATGAAGATAAAAATATCAATGAAAGTAGTAATACAGTTGGTGTAGCTGAAAGCAATGATATTGATATAAATAAATCATCTACTTCTGATAGTTCTACAATGGTGACACCAAATGTAACACAGATGAACTTTAATACACATTCTAGTTTATTAAATACAGAAAAAAGTGTTAATGCTAGTAACGATGAAGAAGATGATGATGAAAATATTGACATCCCAGCTTTTTTAAGGCAACAAGCTGACTAAACAAAAGGATAATGTAAAACATAATCAATGGAGACAATACATAATATATGTCGTTGTCTCCATCGCCTTTCTCTTAATTATATCTAGGACCATTTTATTACAGGGGTTTGATACTGACTGTTTTATTTTTAATCAAAAATCTTGTAAATCAAATTTAAGCAAAGTAGCTAATAAAAGGCAGACACAAACTAGGCAAATTAATACTTTTAGAGGTGTGATCTATGATAGAAATGGAGAAATATTAGCTATGAGTTTGCCGAGAAAAACTTTATGTATAAATTTCTCAGAAATAAATCAAAAGAAAAAGATAAATCTTAAAATATATAAACCGCTATTAAAATTAATTAATATTAAAGAAAGCAGATTCGAACAATTGTTTGTTAGAAATAAAACAAAAAAAGAATATTATCTAAAAAGAAAACTTAATGATTCTATTGTAAATCAAATTAAAAAATTAAAATTACCTGCATTGTTTTTTATTGACGAGTATCAAAGAATATACCCAGGCAGTAATTATTTTTCAAATATAATTGGTTTTACCAATATTGATGATGAAGGTCAAGAAGGAATTGAGTATGCTAAAAATAATTTATTAAGACCAATAAAAGGATTAAAAAGAATTAAAAAAGATAATTTAGGTAGACAAATTGAAACTATAGAATTAATTAAATCTCCTAAATTTGGGCAAGATATTCATCTAAGTTTGGATAAATATATACAACTTCATGCATATAATATTTTAAAAAAACATGTTAAAAAAACTAAATCTGATAGTGGATCTTTAGTATTGGTTAAAAATACCACAGGAGAAATTATTGCAATGACAAATTATCCTTCATTCAATCCCTCTAATAGACAAGAAATGAAAGGTGAGAGAATTAAAAATAAAGTTGTAACTGATATCATAGAACCAGGTTCAACTATGAAACCATTTATTGTATATACAGCACTAGAATCTGGTCGTTTTGATGAGTCATCAACTATTAATACCAAACCAGGTTATATAAAAATTGATGAACATACCATAAAAGATCATAGATATTTAGGTGAACTCAGTCTAAAAGGCATATTACAAAAATCAAGTAATGTTGGTGCATCTTTGGTAGCTTTAAAATTAGATAAAAAACATATTTCTGATAATCTTAAAAAATTACATTTTGGTAAATTATTATATATAGATTTGCCTGGTGAACAAAAAGGTAATCTACATCCTTATCAAAATTGGAAAAAAAGTGAACATGCATCAATAAGTTATGGTTATGGGCTAGATATGACTTTATTACATCTAGCTAATGCATACACTACATTAGCTAATTATGGTAATTATGTTGAACTTAGATATCTCAAACATATGGATAATGATAAGATATATAAGGAAAGAATTTTAGATAAAAAAATTTCAAAAAATGTAATAGAAATGATGACTAGTGTAGTATCCGTAGGAGGAACAGCTAAAAGAGCCAGATTAGAAAAATATACAGTAGCCGGTAAAACTGGAACTGCTAAAATGATTGTAAATGGAAAATATAGTGAAAAAAAACGTGTAGTTTTATTTGTCGGTATTGTACCTGCAACAAAACCCGAATATGTTTCAGTAGTTATTTTAAGGAACCCAAAATCATCAGATCCAAGTGGCGGTAAAAATGCAGCACCCATATTTAAAGAATTTATGGGCCATACATTAAATTTGTTACAAGTTTATCCAGACAAGCATGATAAATAAAAAATTTTCTGAAATAATAAGTTTTCTCAAAAAAAATAAATTATATAAGCAGAATTTTCATAATAAATTTGTATTTTATAGTAAAGATAATTGTTCTGGAAAAATATTTGTCTCTATAAATATGAATCAGAAAACACAAAAGAAATATATTATTGAAGCTATAGAGAATGGAGCCAAAGCAATAATTTTAGATCAAAAAATTAAAATACCTAATACATTTAAAAACATTCCTATTTTATATAGTAAAGAACTTAAAAATAATTATAATGAATTTTTTAATTATATTTATAGTGAACCACTAAATAAGATGACTGTGATAGGAGTAACTGGTACTGATGGGAAAACATCCCAATTACATATTCTTGCCCAATGTTTCTCATTATCTGGCGATAAAATAGGTGTTATATCAAGTGAAGGCAATGGAATCTATCCAAAACTTCAATCAACCGATTATACAACACCAAGGATAGATATTTTATATAAATACTTTTATTTTTTTAAAACAAAACGAGTCAATAAAATTTTAATTGAATGTTCATCGCAAGGGTTAGAGCAAGATAGATTAATTAATATAAAATTTGATATAAGTATTCTAACTAATATTAATAAAGATCATATAGAACATCATAAATCAATTAAAAATTATATTAAATCAAAATTTAAATTAATGAATATGACAAAAAAACATATTTTTTTGAATCAGGATTGTAAAAGAACGAAGAAAAATATAAAATTAATTACTTCTAAAGCTAAACAACATTTGTATAATTCTCACATTAATCTAGATTTGTATAAAATTAAAATTCCTCAAACTATATCAAATTTATATAATTTAAGAGCTACTTATGAAATTCTTAAAATATATAAATTTTCATCTCAATCTATCTTAGA